>NZ_DATIMC010000131.1:0-16274 GCF_035475775.1 Phenylobacterium sp.
AGGCGTTGAACAGCTCGAAGGCCTTCTTCCACTCGGCCTCGGACTGGTCGGTGATGTCGATGCCCGGCTCGATGCGCCAGAAGAGGTCCGGACAGACCGCCAGGTACCCCTGCCCGGCCAGGCCGTCGGTGATGTCGCGCATCACCTGGTTGACGCCGAAGATCTCCTGGATGACCACCACGGCGGGCGCCGAGGCCGCCTTGGGCCGGGCGACATAGGCCGAGAAGGAGCCGTCGGTGGTGGTGATGGTGGTGCGCTCGCCCATGGGCCGCCTCGAAGGATTGCTGACGCCTGCCAAAGGGCTACTAGCGCGACAAGCCGCCGCACGGCCATATGGAATCATGGAGGCCCGCCCATGAAGATGACCCTCGATGTGGATTGCACGCCGGAGGAGGCCCGCCGGTTCCTGGGCCTGCCCGACGTGAGCGCGCTCAACGAGCAGCTGACGAGGGAGATGCAGGCGCGGATGAGCGCCAACCTCTCGGCGCTGGCGCCGGAGGACCTGGTGAAGAACTGGATGGCGTTCGGAGCCGGCGCCCAGGAGCAGTTCCGCAAGCTGATGGAGGCCTCCCTCGCCGCCGCGGGCAAGGGATGAGCGACACCATCTTCGCTCCCGCCACGGCCGCCGGCCGCGCGGCGGTGGCGGTGGTGCGCCTCTCGGGACCGCAGGCGGGGATGGCCGTGCGCGCCCTGGCCGGCGACGCCCCGCGCGCCCGGCGCGCCTCGCTCCGGCGGCTGTTCGACGCGAGCGGCCGCGAGATCGACCAGGCCCTGGTGCTGTGGTTTCCGGGCCCGGCCAGCTACACCGGCGAGGATTGCGCCGAGTTTCACCTGCACGGCGGCCCCGCGGTGACGGGGGCGCTGCTGCAGGCGCTGCGCGGGCTCGGCCTCAGGCTGGCCGAACCCGGGGAGTTCACCCGCCGGGCCTTCGAGAACGGCAAGCTCGACCTCGCCCAGGCCGAGGGCATCGCCGACCTCGTCGAGGCCGAGACCGAGCAACAGCACCGCCAGGCGCTGGCGCAGGTGGGCGGCCGGCTCTCGGAGGTGCAGGCCCGCTGGACCGCAGCGCTCGTCGAGGCGCTGGCGCTGTTCGAGGCCGCCGTCGACTTCCCCGACGAGGAGCTGCCGGCCGACGTGGCGGCGCGCGCGCGGCCGGTGCTCGAGGCGCTCGCCGCCGAGATCGAGGCGGCGGCCGAGGATGTGGCGCGCGGCGAGCGGGTGCGCGACGGCTACCGCATCGCCCTCATGGGCGCGCCCAACGCCGGCAAGAGCACCCTGCTCAACGCGCTCGCCGGGCGCGAGGCCGCCATCGTCACCGCCACGCCCGGCACCACCCGCGACGTCATCGAGGTCCCGATGGTGCTGGCCGGCTACAAGCTGCTGCTCGCCGACACCGCGGGCCTGCGCGAGACGGCGAACGAGATCGAGGCCGAGGGCGTGCGGCGGGCGCGGGAATGGGCGAGCTCGGCGGACCTGCGGCTGTGGCTGGTGGACGCCGCCGCGGCCGAGGCGCCCCCGCCGCCGCGCGAGCTGCAGCCGGAGGATCTCCTGGTGCTCACCAAGCGCGACCTGCCCGAAGCCGAGGCGGGCTGGTCGGCGGCGGAGGACGCGCGGCGCCGCGGCCTGTCGACGGCCAGCGTCACCGCGCGCAGCCCCAACGACATGGCCTGGCTGAAATCGCTGCTCGCCGAGCGGGTGGTGGCGGCGCTGGCCGGCGCCGAGCCGCCCGCCGCCACCCGGCTGCGCCACCGCGAGCTGCTGCAGGACGCCGCCTCGCGCCTGCGCCAGGCCCTCGCCGAGCCTGACCGCCTCGAGCTCGCCGCCGAGGACGTTCGCCTCGCCGCCCGCGCGCTGGACCGCATCACCGGGCGCATCGACCCGGAAGCGGTGCTCGGCCGCATCTTCGCGACCTTCTGCATCGGGAAATGATCCCTCCCTTGATGGGGAGGGACCCCCGGAGCGGAAGCGACGGCAGGGCGGGGCAGTCGTGGCTCATCCCCAGCCTCACAGATGATCCGCAGTTCCCCACCCCGACCGCATCGCGGTCTGTCCCTCCCCGTTAAAGGAGGGAAGTGTTTCACGTGAAACACCGCCGCCGATGCTCTATATGACCGGCCTCACATGACGACCTGGGACGTGATCATCATCGGCGGCGGGCACGCCGGCTGCGAGGCGGCTTCCGCCGCGGCGCGGGTCGGCGCGCGCACGCTGCTGGTGACCCACAAGCTCGAGACCATCGGCGAGATGAGCTGCAACCCGGCGATCGGCGGGCTGGGCAAGGGCCACCTGGTCCGCGAGGTCGACGCCCTGGACGGGGTGATGGGCCGGCTCGCCGATGCGGCGGGCATCCAGTTCCGGCTGCTCAACCGCTCCAAGGGGGCCGCCGTGCGCGGCCCCAGGAGCCAGATCGACCGCCGGCTCTATCGCGAGGCCATGCAGGCCGAGTTGCGCGCCACGGCCAACCTGAGCGTCAGGGCCGAGGCGGTCGAAGACCTGATCGTCGAGGACGGCCGGGCGGCGGGGGTGCTCGGAGCGTCCGGCGAGGCCTACCGCGCGCCCTGCGTCGTGCTCACCACCGGCACCTTCCTGAAGGGCGTGATCCACCGCGGCGACGAGCGCATCCCGGCCGGGCGGGTCGGCGACGCCCCCGCCATCGGTCTCTCCGAGCGCCTCTACGCCGCGGGCTTCCGGATGGGGCGGCTGAAGACCGGCACGCCCGCCCGGCTCGACGGCCGGACCATCGCCTGGGGGCGGCTGGAGCGGCAGGAGGCCGACGCCGAGCCCTACCCCTTCTCCTTCCTGACGCGCGCGATCACCAATCCGCAGATCGCCTGCGGGGTCACCGCCACGACCGCCGAGACGCACCGGATCATCGCCGAAAGGCTCGGCGAATCAGCTGGTTACGGCGGCCGGGTGGCGAGCCGAGGGCCGCGCTATTGCCCCTCGATCGAGGACAAGGTGGTCCGCTTCAAGGACAAGACCAGCCACCAGATCTTCCTCGAGCCCGAGGGCCTGGACGACGACACCGTCTATCCGAACGGCGTCTCGACCTCGGTTTCGGCCGAGACGCAGGACGCCTTCCTGCGCACCATCCCGGGCCTCGAGCAGGTGGCGGTCCGGCGCTACGGCTATGCGATCGAATACGACTACGTGGATCCGCGCGAGCTCTACCCCACCCTCGAGACCAAGCGCCTGGCCGGGCTCTACCTCGCCGGCCAGATCAACGGCACCACCGGCTACGAGGAAGCGGCCGCCCAGGGGCTGGTCGCCGGGCTCAACGCCGCCCGCGCCGCCTCCGGAGCCGCGCCCGCCGAGTTCGGCCGCGACGAAGGCTATATCGGCGTGCTGATCGACGACCTCGTCACCCGCGGGGTGACCGAGCCCTACCGGATGTTCACCTCGCGGGCGGAGTTCCGGCTCAGCCTGCGCGCCGACAACGCCGACCAGCGGCTGACGCCGAAGGGCGTGGCGCTGGGGCTGGTCGGCCCGGCGCGGGCGCGCGCCTTCGCCGCCAAGGCCGAGGCGCTCGCGGCCGCCCGCGCGCAGGCCCGGGCGCTCAGTCTGACGCCCGCCGAGGCCGCCAGGGCCGGCCTGCCCGTGAAGGCCGACGGCGTGCGCCGTGGCCTCGCCGAGCTGCTGGCCTATCCGACCATAGGTTACGCCGACCTCGCCCGCATCTGGCCCGAGATCGGCGCCTGGAGCGGCGAGGTGCGCGAGCAGATCGAGATCGATGCGGCCTACGCGGGCTACCTCGACCGCCAGGCGGCCGACGCGGCGGCCTTCCGGCGCGACGAGGACCTGCGGCTTCCGGCCGGGCTCGACTACGCCGCGGTCGGCGGCCTGTCCAACGAGGTGCGGGAAAAGCTGAGTGCGATCAAGCCCCTGACCCTTGGCCAGGCGGCCCGGATCGAGGGCGTCACGCCCGGCGCCCTGACCGCGCTCCTGGCCCATGTCCGGCGCCGCGCCGCGTGATGACGGAGAAATTGCGGCCGCCAATCGCGGTCATCGACGCGCCGAGCTTCGCCGCCGTCAGCGGCGCGGCCCCGGACCAGGTCGCCGACCTGGAGCGCTTCCGCCGCATGCTCGCGGAACGCAACCAGACGATGAACCTGGTCGGCGCCTCGACCTTGCCGGACTTCTGGAACCGGCACGCCTGGGACAGCGCCCAGTTGATGAAGCTGGAGCCCGAGGCCTGCACCTGGGCCGACCTCGGAGCCGGCGCGGGGCTGCCGGGCGTCGTCCTGGCCATCCTCGGCAAGGAGAGCGAGGGCTTCCACGTCCACCTGGTGGAGAGCGTCGCCAAGCGCTGCCGCTTCCTGGCCGAGGTCGTGGCCGCGCTCGACCTGCCCGCGACGGTGCACAACGCCCGGGCCGAATCGCTGAATCTCGAGGTGGATGGCGTCACGGCGCGCGCCTGCGCCCCCTTGTCGCGCCTGCTCGGATACGCCCGCCCCTACCTGCAGAGAGGCGCGACCGGCTTGTTCCTGAAGGGACAAGATGTTGCGTCTGAGCTGGAAGAGGCTACAAAATCTTGGGAGTTCGAAGCCGAGATCGTCCCTTCCCTGAGCGACGAGCGCGGCCGGATCGTGAGACTGAGGAGGCTGCGCCGTGCCCGCCGAGCCTGACCGGCGCCTGCGCGTGCTGGTGGTCGCCAACCAGAAGGGCGGCGTCGGCAAGACGACGACGGCGATCAACCTGGGCACCGCCCTGGCCGCCGTCGGCGAGCGCGTGCTGCTGATCGATTCCGACCCGCAGGGCAACGCCTCCACCGGGCTGGGGATCGGCCGGGCGCAGCGCACCACCACGCTCTATGACGTGCTGATGAGCGAGCGGCGGCTGACCGAGGCGGTGGTGCCGACCGCCGTCCCGGGCCTCGACCTGACGCCGTCGGATCCGGACCTCTCCGGCATCGAGCTGGAGCTCGGCCACGCGCCCAGGCGCTCCTACAAGCTGCGCGACGCCCTGCACGCCATCCGCGAGGCGGGCGAATACAGCTACGTGCTGATCGACTGCCCGCCCTCGCTGAGCCTGCTCACCGTCAACGCCATGGCGGCGGCCGATGCGGTGCTGGTGCCGCTGCAGTGCGAGTTCTTCGCCCTGGAGGGCCTGACCCAGCTCCTGCGCACCATCGACCTGGTGAAGGGCAGCCTCAATCCGAAGCTGGAGATCCAGGGCGTCGTGCTGACCATGTACGACCGGCGCAACTCGCTCTCCGCCCAGGTCGCCGACGACGTCCGCGCCCACTTCGGCGAGACGGTCTACCAGACGGTGATCCCGCGCAACGTGCGGGTCTCCGAGGCGCCCTCGTTCGGCAAGCCCGCCCTGGTCTATGATCTGAAGTGCGCGGGGAGCCAGGCCTACCTGAAGCTCGCGCGCGAGGTGGTGCTGCGCGAGCGCGAGCGGCGGGCGGCGGCCTGAAGGGGGCGTGATGGCGGAGAACCGCAGAGGCTTGGGACGGGGACTTTCGGCCCTGCTGGGCGAGTCCGAGGCGGCCGGTGCGCCGGCGGCCGGCGAAGGCCCGCGCGAGATCCCGATCGAGCTGATCCACCGCAACCCCGAGCAGCCCCGCACCCTGTTCGCGGAAGCCGAGCTCGCCGAACTGGCCGATTCGATCCGCGAGAAGGGCGTGCTGCAGCCGATCCTGGTGCGCTCCTCGCGCCTGCAGCCCGGCGAGTACCAGATCGTGGCCGGCGAACGGCGCTGGCGCGCCGCCCAGGCGGCGGGGCTGGTCTCGGTGCCCGCGCTGGTCCGCGAGATGGGCGACAGCCAGGCCTTCGAGATCGCCATCGTCGAGAACGTGCAGCGCGCCGACCTGAACCCGCTCGAGGAGGCCAAGGCCTACGCCGCCCTCATGGGCCGCATGCAGTACACCCAGGACGAGACCGCCAAGGTGGTCGGCAAGAGCCGCAGCCACGTGGCCAACACCCTGCGCCTGGCGATCCTGCCGCCCAGCGTGCAGGCGCACCTGATGGCCGGGCGGCTCACCGCCGGCCACGCACGCGCCATCGCCACCGCGGCCGACCCCGAGGCGCTGGCCGAGGTGATCGTCGCTCGCGGGCTGTCGGTGCGCGAGGCCGAAGCGCTGGCCAAGGGCAAGGCCGACCGGCCGAAGAAGGCCTCGGGGCCGCGCCGGCCGAAGGACGCCGACACCCATGCGCTCGAGGCGGACCTCGAGGAGGTGCTGGGGATGAGCGTGGAGATCAACGACCGCGGCGGCGCGGGCGAGCTCAAGGTCCGCTACGCCACCCTGGAGCAGCTCGACGACCTGTGCCGCCGCCTGACGCGCGCCCTGTGATCCTGGCGGAGGGCGAGCGGGTGCGGCTGCGCCGCATCGAGCGCGGCGACCTGGAGGGCGCGAGCGGCTTTCAGTACACGCTGTCGATCCTGGAGCCGCTGACGCAGATCGCCCGGCTCACCGACCTCTTCGACCAGACGGGGTTCTGGACCGGGGACGCCGGCGCCGCGGTCATCGAGGCCGACGGCCGGATGGTCGGGACCATGCAGTTCTACCGCGCCGGCGCCTGCATCCATGGTTATGAGATCGGCTACATCCTCCATTCCGAGGCCGACCGCGGCAAGGGCTACGCCTCGGAGGCGCTGCGGCTGTTCGGCGATCATCTGTTCGCCGAGCGGCCCGGCTGCCATCGGCTGCAGCTGATCATCGAGACCTGGAACGCGCCCTCGGCGCGCCTGGCGGAGGCCTGCGGCTACGAGCGCGAGGGCGTCCTGCGCAAGGGCGGCTACTCCGACGCCGCCGATCCCCCCGACGTCTGGGTCTATTCGCGGGTGCGCTGAGGTCTCTCCCCTCCCTTAATGGCGAGGGACAGCTCGCCGGCAGGCGAGCAGGGTGGGAAGTTGTGGGCCAGAACCCGCGAGCCCAAAGCTCCATCCACACTCCCCCACCCTGACCGCTTCGCGGCCTGTCCCTCCCCATTAAGGGAGGGATTACAGCCCCAGCCGGCGGGCGCGGCCGGCGATGGTGAGCGCCAGGCGCTGGGCGATCAGCTGGTCGGGGGCGCCGGCGGTCTTGCAGGCCTTGTCGGCGGCCAGGATCTCCGGCTGCAGCGTGTCGAGCTCCTCGAGCGACCAGGCGCGCGCCTGCCGGAGGAACTCCCGCTCCTGCTTCCAGAACACGCCCGCCGCCTTGGCCGCCTCCGGCAGGCCGGCGCCGGCCTTGGCGAGGACCAGCGTCCGTCTGAGGCGGCCAAGGTGCAGGCCGAGCGCGCGGACCGCGGCTGGGCCGCCCTCCCCTTCCTGGGCGGCGCGGCGCAGCCCGGCCTGCGCCTCGGCCAGCCGGGCGCCGAACGCGTCGGCCGCGGCGTCGGCGAGGGACGCCTCCGGCTCGACCCCGAAGAAGGCCTCGAGGTCGGCGGGCGCGGCGACCGCGCCGCTGCCGGGGCCGAGAAAGAGCGCCAGCCGCTCGATCTCCTGGCGGGCGACGCCGCGCTCGCGCGGCAGCCGGGCGACCAGCAGCGCAAGCGCATCGGCGGCGAGCCCGACGTTGTCCTTGGCGAGCGTGTCGCGCACCAGCCGGGCGACGTCGCCGGGCTCGTCCTCGTAGCAGGGGATGGCGACCGCGCCGTCGGCCCTTTCCGCCGCGCGCCGAAGCGCCGAGTCGCGGCCCAGAGCGCCGGCCTCGACCAGCAGGAAGGCGTCGGGATTGAGCTCGCCCGCGGCGTGACGGGCGAGCGATTCGGCCGCCGCCTTGTCGGGCCCGGCCTTCTCGGAGCCCAGCCGCAGGCGCACCAGCCGCCGCCCGCCCATCAGCGACTGGGCGGCAAGCTCGCTCTCCAGCCGCGCGGCGTCGGCCTCCAGGTCGCCATCGGTGAGCTGGGCGACGTCGAAGGGATCGTCCGGGTCCTTGGCGATGCGCCCGGCGAGCTCGCGGGCGCGGTCGCGCACCACGCCCAGGTCGCGGCCGTAGATCAGCGCCGCACGGACCCCGGCGCCCGGCGCCTTCAGGAAGCGTTCGATCTCCGGGCGGCGGGCGAGGATCATGCCCCGCCGGGCTTGGCCCCGTTGGCGAGCCAGGCCGCGAGCTCCAGCTGGATGCGACGCGCGGCCTCCTGGGCGGCGCGGTCCTGGGCGTCCTGCTGGGCGGCCACCGAGGCGTAGGGCTGGTCGGCGGAATCGTAGGTCAGCTCCACCCGCACCCGGCCGTTCTTGGCCGGCGCGCCCGAGGCGATCGAGGTCAGGGTGTAGTCGGCCGTCAGCACGTACTCGAAGCGGGTGGCCACATTGTCCACCCGGATGCCGCGCGGATAGCGGGTCTCGTAGAGCTGCAGGTGCATGCGGTAAGCCGCCGGCGCCGCGCGGTTCTTGGCGAAGGCGTCGTCCAGGTGCTCGCGGATCAGGAACCCGGTGCGGCCCTCCGGCGCGACGACGTCGATCGCCGCCAGGTTCCGAACCACGCCCGGCTGGCCGTAGAGCGGCGCGAACCCGCACCCCGTCAGCGCGAGGGGAGCCACGAAAAGCACGAAAGACACGAAAGCCTTCCGGAGGATCCGCGGATTGATCGGCGCTGCGCGCCTTTCGTGATTTTCGTGTCTTTCGTGGTTCATGCCCTAAGCCGCCACGATGTTGACGATGCGATCCTTCACCACGATCACCTTGCGAACGGTTAAGCCCTCAAGGCGCCGTGCGATCTCGGGATCGTCAAGCACGATCTTCTCCACCTCGGAGGCTTCGGCGCCGGCCGGGGCGGTGATCTCGCCGCGCCGCTTGCCGTTGACCTGCACGGGCAGCACCTTGATGGCGTCCTGCGTGAGCTCCGGATCGAACGCCGGCCAGGGCGCCTCGACGAGCATGCCCTCGCCGCCGATCCGGGCCCAGCACTCCTCGGCCAGGTGCGGGGTGAAGGGGCCGATCAGCCGCGCGAAAGCCGAGAGCGCCTCCTGCCGCGCCGCCAGCACGCCGGGGCTCGCGCGGTTGGCCGGATTGGCCTTCAGCAGGTTCAGGAACTCGTAGAGCCGCGCGATGCCCGAGTTGAAGTGGAAGGTCTCGATGGCCTCGGTCACCGCCTTCGTCAGCTTATGGGTGGCGATGCGCAGGCGCTCGGCGGCCTCGTCGTCGGCGAGCGCGCCGGCGGCGTCCTTCGGCTGGCTGTCGAACTCCTCCCAGACGCGGTTCACGAAGCGCCAGGCGCCCTGCACGCCGCCGGTGGTCCACTGCACGTCGCGCTCGGGCGGGCTGTCGGAGAGCACGAACAGTCGCGCGGCGTCGACGCCGTAGACGTCGAAGATCTCCTCCGGGGCGACCGTGTTGCGCTTGGACTTCGACATCTTCTCGACATCGCCGATCACCACCGGCTCGCCCGAGGCGGCCAGCCGGGCGCGGCGGGTCTTGCCCTCGGCGATCACCGCGACCTCGCCGGGCTCCAGCCACTCGCCCGACTGCCGGCGATAGGTCTCGTGGGTGACCATGCCCTGGGTGAACAGGCCCGCGAACGGCTCGCGCACCGACAGCCGCCCTTCGTCGGCCAGCGCCTTGGTCATGAACCGCGCGTAGAGCAGGTGCAGCACGGCGTGCTCGATGCCGCCGATGTACTGATCGACCGGCATCCAGAAGTCGGCGGCCTGCCTGTCGATCGGCTCGGCCGCGTGCGGGTCGGTGAAGCGGGCGAAGTACCACGAGGAATCGACGAAGGTGTCGAGCGTGTCGGTCTCGCGCTCGGCCGGCCCTGCGCAGTCGGGGCAGGTCGTGCGCTTCCAGGTCGGATGGCGGGCGAGCGCATTTCCGGGGCGGCCGAAGTCGAGGTCCGCAGGCAGCTCCACGGGCAGCGCCGTCTTCGGCAGCGGAACCACGCCGCACTTGGCGCAATGCACCACCGGGATCGGGCAGCCCCAGCCGCGCTGGCGCGCCACGCCCCAGTCGCGCAGCCGGTAGACGGTCGCGCCCGCGCCCTGCCCCTGCGCCTCGACGCGGGCGATCGCGGCGGCCTTGGCCGCCTCCACGTCCAGGCCGTCCAGGAAGCCGGAATTGTAGATCGCGCCGGGGCCGACATAGGCCTCCTCGGCGACCTCGAAGGTGGCGGGATCCGCGCCCGGCGGCAGGACCACGGGCTTCACCGGCAGGCCGTACTTCCGCGAGAAGTCGAGATCGCGCTGGTCGTGCGCCGGGCAGGCGAAGATCGCCCCCGTGCCGTAGTCCATCAGGATGAAGTTCGCGATCCAGACCTCCAGCTTCCAGTCCGGGTCGAACGGGTGGGTCACGTAGAGGCCGGTGGCGTAGCCTTCCTTCTCCTGGGTCTCGATCTCGGCCTCCGAGACGGCGCCGTGGCGGCACTTCTCGATGAAGGCGGCCGCCTTCGGGTCCGAGCGCGCGGCGAGCTCGGCCAGCGGATGGTCCGGCGCGACGCCGACGAACGCGGCGCCGAACAGGGTGTCGGGCCGGGTGGTGTAGACCTCCAGGCCACGTTCGAAGCCCTCCGGCGGCGTGTCGGCGAACCGGAAGGCGAGCCTCAGGCCCTTGGAGCGACCGATCCAGTTCTCCTGCATGAGGCGGACCTTCTCGGGCCAGCGGTCCAGGGTCTCGAGATCGTCCACCAGCTGGTCGGCGTAGTCGGTGATCCGCAAGAACCACTGGTTCAGCTTGCGCTTCTCGACCGGTGCGCCGGAGCGCCAGCCGAGGCCGTCGACCACCTGCTCGTTGGCCAGCACGGTCTGGTCGACCGGGTCCCAGTTCACCGTGGCTTCGCGGCGATAGACCAGGCCGCGCTTGTAGAGCTCCAGGAACAGCGCCTGCTGCTGGCCGTAGTAGCCGACGTCGCAGGTCGCGAATTCCCGCGACCAGTCGATGGCCAGGCCCAGCTGCTTCAGCTCGGCGCGCATCCGCTCGATGTTCTCGTAGGTCCAGGCCCGGGGGTCGACGCCGCGTTCCATGGCGGCGTTCTCGGCGGGCAGGCCGAAGGCGTCCCAGCCCATCGGGTGCAGCACCGAGAAGCCGCGCGCGCGCTTGAAGCGGGCGATGACGTCGCCCAGCGCATAGTTGCGCACATGGCCCATGTGCAGTCGCCCCGATGGGTAGGGGAACATCTCCAGCACATAGTACTTGGGCCGGCCGGGGCTCCGCTCGGCGCGAAACGCCTGCGCCTCCTCCCAGCGCTGGCGCCACCTGGGCTCGGTTTCCTTGGGGTTGTAGCGGGCCATGTCAGGCGGCTTTGGACTTAACTGGGGAGCGGGGTCAATCCCGGTTCTCCCCTACAGAGGCAGGTGGTCCGGAGGACCGGAGGGGGTCCACTCGCCCAGAGCGGGGCCTCAACCCCCTCGGTCGCTTCGCGGCAGCTCCCCCAGAGGGGAGCATCTGCGGGATCAGCCCTTGATGTTGGAAAGGCGAAGCTGACGCGCGCGGGTCAGGATGGCGTTCTCGAGGTCGATCTCGGTCTGGTTGGCGGTGGGGGCGTCGACCCAGTTGCCGGAGGCGTCCTTGGTCTGCTTGAACACCGAGACGTTCAGGCCGTCGGCGCGCAGGCGCGAATCCAGGATGTAGACGGTGCACTTGAAGCGCTCGTCCGGCTTCTCCGGATTGACGTACCAATCCGTGATGATGGTGCCGCCGTAGGGATCGGCCGAGGCCAGCGGCATGAACGAAAGGGTGTCGAGGCTGGCGCGCCACAGATAGCCGTTCACCGCCACGGTGGCCGCGCTGGCCGGACCCGATGCGGCGCCGCGGCCCAACAGACGAGGGGCCGAGCAGGCGCTCAGGCCGGCCGCGGCCACGAGGACCGCGGCGGCCGCCACGCGCCGCATCCAAACTCCGCGCACAAACGGCATGTCCATCCGTCTCCACAAGATCTCTTCCGCAGCCGCCTGGCCTGCCGCCGAAGCGCCACGGCGCCGCCCCGCGCCGCGCCCTCTATAACAATGCGTTAGCCGAGGCCAAACAGGAATCGCGTGGCCCAATCGCCACAGCCGGGAAGCTTATGCTCACGCTCCTCGCTTGCCGCGCCGGTTGCGGTTGACCCGGCGTCGGGCAGGACTTTAATCGATCCCCGGCCTGGCGGGGAGCTTTTGCCTTCAGCCGCCATTAAGATCGCGAGGGACAAGGTAGTGGGCATGTACGGCCGCCAGATCGCGATGCTGATCGGCGCCGCTGCGCTTTCCGCGGCGGCCGGCGCCGCGCAGGCGGCCGATCCGCCCGCCAAGCCCATGGACTTCACCGTCCACTCCGATCCCGCCGCGGCGGTGGCTCCGGCCGGACCCAAGGCGCTGAAGCTGGACGCGCGGCGCGGCCGCTGGGGGGTGACGCTGAACCTGCAGCAGCCGGACACCCGCGAGTCCACCTGGAACGACGTCCAGGCCGGCGCCTATTACCACATCACGCCCTCTCTCCGGGTCGGCGGCGCCGTGGCCCTGGGCGACGAGCAGCTGCAGCCCGGGCCGAAGAAGATGACGCCCGACGAGGGCCAGCCGCGGGTGCGGCTGGAGACCCAGTTCAAGTTCTGAAGCCGTCGACCGCCGCCAGGCCGACCAGGCCCGCGTCCCCGAGACGGCGGGCCGTTTCGTTGTCGATCCCGCCCAGCCCATAGACCGGCAGGCCTGCCTGGCGGACCAGGGCGGCCAGCCGAACCGGCCCGATCGGCGGCCCGGCCGAGGGGCTGCGGCTGGCGAACACCGACGAGACCACCACGGCGTCCGCACCGGCCGCCCTGGCTGTGCGCGCGGCGCGTGCGGAGTGCGCCGCCGCGGTGACGGTCCAGCCCGGATGCGCCCGGCGGACGGCGCCGGCGCGATGCGCCAGCCGCTCCGGCAGGTGCACGCCGTGCGCCCCGATCGCGGCCGCCAGGCGCGGGTCGGCGCCGACCAGCAGAAGCAGCCGCCGAGCCCGCGCGATGGCGGCCAGCCGCGCCCCCTGCGCCGCCGCGTCGGGCGCCCCGAAGGCGCGGAACACGATCCCTGCGCCGCGCGGCAGGCGGGTTGCGATGGCCTCCATGTCCGGCGTGCGGCCGGGATCGGTGAAGAACAGCAGGGCGGGAAGCCCCTTCCGCAGATGCGCGGCGCGATTTATCACCGCCGCGGTCCGCTCGAGGGTCCAGAAGCTCATCGGAATGGCCGAGCCTTCCCACGCCGCCCAGGGCTACCACGACGTCGCAGCACGGATCGCCCGCGCCGCGCAAGCCTGCGGCCGCGACCCGGCGGCGGTCACCTTGGTGGCGGTCTCCAAGCTGCAGCCCTGGGACGCGATCGCCCCGGTGCTGGCGGCCGGACAGAGGGTGTTCGGCGAGAACCGCGTGCAGGAGGCGCTCGCCCGCTGGTCGGACCGCGCCCACGGGCTGGAGCTGCATCTCATCGGCCCCCTGCAGACCAACAAGGCCAAGGACGCGGTCGGCTTCTTCGAGGTGATCGAGACGCTCGACCGCGAGAGGCTCGCCCGCGTGCTCGCCGAGGAGATGGAGCGGCAGGGCAAGCGCCCCCGCCTGTACGTGCAGGTGAACACCGGCGAGGAGCCGCAGAAGGCCGGCGTGGTCCCGGCCGGCGCCGACGCCTTCATCGCGGCCTGCCGGCGGACCTACGGGCTCGAGCCGGAAGGCGTGATGTGCATCCCCCCGGCGGCCGAGCCGCCAGGCCCGCACTTCGCGCTGCTGGCCAAGATCGCCGCGCGCAACGGCCTGACGAAGCTTTCCATGGGCATGAGCGACGATTTCGAGACCGCCATCCGCTTCGGGGCGACCTCGGTGCGGGTCGGCTCGGCGATCTTCGGGGCGCGCCCGCCCGGCTAGCGGCGGATCTCCACCGCATCGCCCGGCTCGGCGGCGGCCAGGAACGCCAGCAGGTCCTCCCAGGCGAGCGCCACGCAGCCCTGCGTCGGCGCGAAATCCGCACGCGCGCGGTGCAGGAAGATGCACGAGCCCATGCCGGGAACCGCCGGGTCGTCGTTGTGCCCCAGCACCACCACCACGTCGTAGAGGTCGTCGTCGCGCCACAGCTTCTCGAACGAGCCGCTGTAGGGGAGTCTGATCGGGCGGTTGTAGCGCGCCGGGTCGGAGGGGTCGTCGCACCAGGCGTCGTCGCGGCCGATCGGCTCGGCGGGCAGCGCCGTCGCGGGCGTCCCCTTGTCGGGCCGGTAGAGCACCCTGCGGATCGGCCAGACGCCGGCCGGCGAGGCGCCGTCGCCCTCGCGCTTCAGCTCCGCGGGCCTCACCCCGGCCCGGCCCAGGGCGCAGCGCACCCGGCGCCCGGCCAGCTGGAAGCTCCCGTCAGCGGCGGCCACGAAGTTCATCACCGGCCCTCAAATCCTTTTGCCCGCGCCCGGTCATAGGGTGCATGTTCCGGCGGCATGGCTCAACGCAAGACCCTCCTCATCGTCGACGATGACGCGGACCTTCGCGGGGCGGTCGCCGAACAGCTCCAAGCCGAGGACTTCGCCACTCTGGAAGCCGGCACGGCCCGTGCGGGCGTGGAGGCCGCGCGCGACGAAAAGCCGGATCTCGTGCTGCTCGACGTCGACCTGCCGGACCTGGACGGGCGCGAGGCCTGCCGCCAGATGCGTGACGCCGGCGTGACCGCCCCGATCATCATGCTGACCGCGGCCACCGCCGACGAGGACACCGTCCAGGGGCTGGAGGCGGGCGCCAACGACTACGTCACCAAGCCTTACAAGTTCGCGGTGCTGCTCGCCCGGATCCGGGCGCAGCTGCGCAGCCACGAGCATTCCGAGGGCGCGGTGTTCCACCTGGGGAGCTATGAATTCCGCCCCGCCGCCAAGCTGCTGATCGACCACAACCAGAAGAAGGTCCGCCTGACCGAGAAGGAAACCAACATCCTGAAGTACCTCTACCGGGCGGGCGAGAAGCCGGTCAGCCGCGAGGAGCTGCTGGCCGAGGTCTGGGGCTACAACGCCGGCGTCACCACCCACACGCTGGAAACCCACGTCTACCGCCTGCGCCAGAAGATCGAGGCCGACCCGGCGAACGCCAGGCTGCTGCTCACCGAAGCCGGCGGGTACAAGCTCGCGCCGTAGATAGAAACGCGCCGTCATGGCCGGGCTTGTCCCGGCCGCCCATAGATATCGGCGGCGCAGGAAAGTCCGCGGCCGAACCGCGGCAAGGTTTTTGAAGATCGATGCGTGCGGGTCCCCGGCAAGGCCGGGATGACGGATATTTTTGGGAGCTTACAGCACCAGATCCGCCGTCACCGGCGCGTGATCTGACGGGCGCTCCCAGGCGCGGACGTCGTCATGCACGCGGGCCGCCGCGCAGCCGAGCCGGAAGGCGGCGTCCCTGAGGCCCGGCGTCACCAGCACGTGGTCGAGCCGGAGGCCGCGGTTGGAGGCCCGGAAGTCGAGCGCGCGATAGCTCCACCAGGAGAACATCTTCTCCGGCTCGGGCCGGGCCTGGCGCGGCAGGTCGATGAAATCCAAGGACGCCCTTAGCGCGGCGAAGGCCGCCACCTCCACGGGCGTGTGGCTCACCACCTTGGACATGAACTTGTGGTTCCAGACGTCGTGCTCGCCGGGCGCCACGTTGAGGTCGCCCACGACCGCCAGCGGCGCCCCCGGGTCGCGCCGGGAGAGCTCGGCGGTGAGCTTCTCGTAGAAATCGAGCTTGTGGTCGAACTTCGGGTTCGCGGCGCGGTCCGGCGTATCACCGCCGGCCGGAATGTAGAAGTTGTGGATCTCGATCCCCGCCACCTTGGCGCCCACGCAGCGGGCGTGGCCCTCGCGGCAGACGTCGAGCCTCGGCGCGTCCTCGATCGGCAGGCGCGAGGCGATCGCCACCCCGTGCCAGCCCTTCTGGCCGGCGACTTTGAGATGCGGCAGGCCCATCT
Organism: Phenylobacterium sp.; assembly: GCF_035475775.1. Taxonomy (GTDB): domain Bacteria; phylum Pseudomonadota; class Alphaproteobacteria; order Caulobacterales; family Caulobacteraceae; genus Phenylobacterium. The sequence goes on from NZ_DATIMC010000131.1 coordinate 15,765, forward strand.
CGACGAACGCCTCGGCCGGGAACTCGCCTTCGCGGCACTTGATCTCCTGCAGGCAGAGCACGTCCGGCGCCTGCTCGCGCACGAAGCGGGCCGCCTGCTCGGCGCGCAGGCGGACGGAGTTGACGTTCCAGGTGCAGATACGAAGGCGCATGGGGGTCCTTTAGGGGCCGCTGAGGCGGTTGGGAATGGGCGCGCCGGGGGTCGGACAAAGAGACGCCCGGGCACTGGAGAAGCCCGGGCGTTTCAGTAGTCTCTCATGCCGCCGCCGGGAGGGGATTGGGTCCGGCACGGGTTCCGTCGGCGCGGACGTCGCGCCAATGGCGTAGTGGTATTAGGGCCACAGCACACGTCAAAGTCAAGTGGCGCGGCGTTAACCTCTTGCTCGTGGCGAATTCGTCACAACCGGCCGGGGTCGGGCTTGGTGGCGTGGGGGTTCTTCAGCACGAAAAGGGCTGGGTCCAGGCCGCTCGCGCGTTGCAGGCCGGTGATCCGCACCTGCGTCGTGCGGCC
>NZ_DATIMC010000132.1:0-12327 GCF_035475775.1 Phenylobacterium sp.
CGACGCTCTTGTCGCCGATGGTCACCGCGTCGGGCACCAGGTACCAGATGGTCGCGCCCACGCCGATCACCGACAGCCCGCCGCAGACGAGCAGGCCCTGGTAGAGCGCGCCCATGATGTTGCGGCTCTTGCCCATCCGCACGAAGAAGGCGCCGATGATGGAGGTAATGATGCAGACGCCGCAGATGGCCAGCGGCAGCAGCATGATGTTGCCCAGCAGCGCCGAGCCGCCGAAGAAGATCGCCGCCAGGACCATGGTGGCGACCGTGGTCACCGCATAGGTCTCGAACAGGTCGGCGGCCATGCCGGCGCAGTCGCCGACGTTGTCGCCCACGTTGTCGGCGATGGTGGCGGCGTTGCGGGGATCGTCTTCCGGGATCCCAGCCTCGACCTTGCCCACCATGTCGCCGCCCACGTCGGCGCCCTTGGTGAAGATGCCGCCGCCGAGACGGGCGAAGATGGAGATCAGCGAGGCGCCGAAGCCCAGGGCGACCAGGCTGTCGATCACGTCGCGCGAGGTGTTCTCGAGGCCGAGCGGACCGGTCAGGACGTAGTAGTAGACCGAGACGCCGAGGAGGGCGAAGCCCGCCACCAGCATGCCGGTCACCGCGCCCGAGCGGAACGCCATGGAGAGGCCCTTCTCAAGACCCTCCGACGCCGCCTGCGCGGTGCGCACGTTGGCGCGCACCGAGATCAGCATGCCGGCGAAGCCCGCCGCGCCCGAGAGGACGGCGCCGATCAGGAAGCCGACCGCGGCCAGCGGCCCGATCAGGGCCCAGGCGATCACCAGGACGACGACGCCCACGATCGCGATGGTCATGTATTGCCGGCGCAGGTAGGCGGTCGCGCCTTCCTGGATGGCGGCGGCGATCTCCTGCATGCGCGCGTTGCCGGGCGAGGCCCGAAGCAGCGCGCTGGACTGCACGATGCCGTAAAGCACCGCGAGCAGCCCGGCTGCGATCACCAGCGTAAGCGTTAGACTCATATCTTGCGCGTCCCTCTCCGATTGCGCGACGGGCGAACCGGTCTGCGCCGCCTCTGGCGGCCTCCGGTCTCAGCCCAGCCCCGTGTTTTCCCCGATTTTAGAGGCGCGGACTCAAAAACGCGCCCCGAACAAGGCGGCGCGAAAGTGCCAAAGATGGCTCTGCCACGCAACCGCCTGTGAGAACGGCATTTTTTTAGCCCTCTCCCGAGGGCGGCTCTGGAGAGGCCACTAAGCTGACAGGCGCTCCGCCAGGCCCGTGATCGCCGACGCCACCGCCGTGGGCTGGCTCACCGGCGCAAGGTGGTTGAGCGGCAGGCGCACCAGGGGCCAACCCAGCCGGTTGGCTGCGCGCGCCTCGTCCTCATAGGCCTCGCTGAGCTTCAGATAGGCCGACCGCTCGGGCGACTCACCCGCGGGCGCGACCTCCTCGAACCAGGCGACCGGGATCGGCTCCAGTTCCGCGATCAGGGCCTCCCGCGCGGCTTCGTCGGGCACGAGCCTCTCCAGCGCGCCGGGCGGCCACCATTCGTCCCAGGCCGGCAGCCGGCCATCCCGCGCGCCGGAGCGTAGGTGATGGCGCAACTCGGCGGGCGCGGTGTCGAACCAGCTCCGCCCCGGGTGCGGCAGGATGGCGTCCACCAAGATCGCACCGGCCAGCGCGCGTCGCGCCGCCACCGCCGGGACCAGGGCCCCGGCCCCGCTGTGCGCGACGAGCACCGCCGGTTCGCCCGGCGCGATCTGCGCCGCCGCCGCCTCGGCCAGTTGCTCGTAGTAGCTCCCGCCCAGACTTGAGAGCCGCGGCAGGGCGAGCACCTGCCCGCCCAGCGCCTCCGCCACGGCCCGCCAGCTGTACGGCCCGAGCACCGGGCTCGGCAGCAGGACGAACCGGGGCACGGCCTCAGCCCTCGTACTTGTCGGCCACCATGCGGTTCAGCAGCCGCACGCCGAAGCCCGTCGCCCCGTCCGGGATCGTCGGCACGCTCGACGGCTTCTTCCAGGCGGTGGAGGCGATATCCAGGTGCGCCCACGGCACGCCGTTGACGAACTTCTGGATGAACAGCGCCGCGGTGATCGAGCCGCCCGGCCGACCGCCGGTGTTCTTCACGTCGGCGATCATGGAGTCGATCTGGCGGTTGTACTGGTCCGGCAGCGGCAGCCGCCACAGGGGCTCGCCCTCCGCGGCCGAGGCCGCCAGCAGGTTCCCCGAGAGCTCGTCGTTGTTGGAGAACAGGCCGGCGTAGTCATGGCCTAGGGCCACGATGATCGCCCCGGTGAGGGTGGCGAGGTCCACCATGAACTTCGGCTTGAAGCGGTCCTGGCAGTACCAGACGGCGTCGGCCAGCACGAGCCGGCCCTCGGCGTCGGTGTTGATCACCTCGATGGTCTGGCCGGACATGGAGGTCACCACGTCGCCCGGCCGCTGGGCGGCGCCGTCGGGCATGTTCTCAACCAGCCCGAGGATGCCGATCGCGTTCACCTTGGCCTTCCGGCCGGCGAGCACGTGCATCAGGCCGGTGACGGCGCCGGCCCCGCCCATGTCCCACTTCATGTCCTCCATGTTCTCGGCGGGCTTGATGGAGATCCCGCCGCTGTCGAAGCAGACGCCCTTGCCGATGAAGGCGACCGGCTGCGCCTTCGCGTCCGCGGCGCCGTTCCAGCGGATGATTGCGAGCTGGCTCTCGCGCACGCTGCCCTGACCTACGCCGAGCAGCGAGCCCATGCCGAGCGCCCGCATGGCGTCCTCGCCGAGGATCTCCACCTCCAGGCCCAGGCTCTCCAGCTCCTTCACGCGTCGGGCGAACTCGACCGGATAGAGAACGTTGGCCGGCTCGGAGACCAGGTCGCGCGTGAAGGCGATCGCATCGGCGAGCGCAGCCAGCGGCGGGAAGGCGGCCAGCGCCGCGTCCGCGTCGGCGCCCGCCACCTGGGTCAGCACGATCGCCGGCTTTCTCTCCGGCGGCTCCTTGGTGCGGTATTTGTCGAAACGGTAGCTGGCCAGGCGAACGCCCAGCGCGGCGCGGGCGGCGAGTTGCGGATCGTTCGTCGGCAGCTCGACCCGGAGCGCCTCCAGCCCAGAGGCCTTCACGGCGTGGTAGGCCGAGGCGGCCGCATGCTCCGCGCCCACGGGGTCGAAGGCCTCGACCTTGCCGGCCCCCACCAGAACGAGCCGCTGCGCCGCCATGCCTTCGGGGGCCAGGATGTCCAGGGTCTGGCCCTTGGCGCCGGTGAATCGGCTGGCGGCCGCTGCGCGCGCGAGCTGGCCCTCCAGGCCCGGACCCTCGTACACGATCCGGGCGAGCGCGCTATTCGGCGGCAAGGCGGCGTCGGCCGCGACGAACTGGATTTCCATCAGGTGTCTTCCGGAGCTTGTTGAGCGGCGTCAGGCCGCTCCCGCGGCGTGACCTTGCGCCGGTTGTGCGGGGCGGCGACGCGTGATTTAGAACAGCTTCGCGGCCGCGGCGCGGCAAATCCTCCGGCTTTCGCCCATTTTCTGATCATGCGGCTGATCGATAGATATCTTCTGCGCCAGCTGCTCGGGCCGACTGTGCTGGCGGCGCTTGCGCTGACCGCCGTGGCGCTGCTCAGCCAGAGCCTTTCGGCCCTCGACCTGATGGTGGAGCAGCGGCAGAGCGCGCTGGTGTTCCTGAAGGTGACGCTGCTGGCGATGCCGCAGCTGATCAACCTGGTGCTGCCGATCGCGGTGTTCGTGGCGGCCCTGGTGGCGCTCAACCGGCTGCACACCGAGCAGGAGATCGTGGTCTGTTTCGCCGGCGGAATGAGCCGCTGGCGCGTGATCTCGCCGGCCATGCGGCTGGCCGCGACGATCGCTTTTCTCGCCCTGCTGATGAACCTTTTCGTCCAGCCGGCCGCGTCGCGCGCCATGCGCGAGGAGCTGTTCCAGGTGAGGACCGACCTCGCCTCGACCCTGGTCCGCGAAGGCGAGTTCACGGAGCCAGCGCCGGGGCTCACGGTCTACGCCCAGAACGTCGACGCGAACGGCGACTTCCGCAACCTGTTCATCCACCAGAGCAAGTCCGACGGCACGGCCACGACCTACATGGCCGACCGCGGCCATCTGGCCAAGCGGCTCGGACGGCCGGTGCTGATCCTGAAGAACGGTTCGACCCAGGCCTTCTCCAACAACGGCGTGCTGAACTACCTCACCTTCGATGAATACGCCTTCGACCTGGCCCCGCTCGCCAACACCGACGAGCTCGTCCACTACAAGCCTTCGGACCGCTACCTGCACGAGCTGTTCTTCCCCGACCTGACGCAGGACTGGGAGCGGCGCAACCGCAAGGGCCTGCTCGCCGAGGGGAACGCCCGCCTCGCCACGCCGCTCTACAACATCGCATTCACGGCCATGGCGCTGTCGGCGATCATCGGCGGCGGCTTCTCGCGCCTGGGCTATGGACGCCGGATCGCCGTCACCTCGGCCGCCGCCGCCGGCGTGCGGATCCTGGGTTTCATCGTGCAGGCCGCCTGCGAGAGCAGCGTGTGGCTGAACGTGCTGCAATACGCCGTGCCCGTGGCCGCCGCGGCGATTGCGCTGCGCAGCGTCTTCCGCCGCCGCGCCGGCCCCTTGGCCGCGCGCCGGACGGCTCGCGCCGGCATGGCGCCGGCGGCCGCATGACCGGGATCGGCCGCATAGAGCGGTATGTGCTGGGGCGGGTGCTGGGCGGCGTCGGCGCCGCGCTCGCCGTGATCACGGCGGTCATTCTACTCGTCGAGTTCGTCGACCTGTCGCGCACGGTGGGCATCCGCACCGACGTGGGCGTGGGCGAGATCTTCTGGCTCTCGATCCTCAGGGGCCCTTCCCTGGCGCTTGTCTTGCTGCCCTTCGTGTTCCTGTTCGGCGGCATCGGCGCCTACGTCGGCCTCAATCGGCGCAGCGAACTGGTCGCCATGCGCGCGGCCGGCGTCTCCGCCTGGCGCTTCATCCTGCCCTCCGCCGCCGCAGCGTTCGCGATCGGACTGGCGGCCATCATCGTGCTCAATCCGGTCGCCTCGGCGCTCAGCGCCCGCTTTGAGATCGAGCGGGCGCGCCTGATGCAGAACTATCTCGGCGACATCCCGCAGGACGTCTGGCTGCGGCAAGGCGACGACCGCACCCAGATCGTGATCCACGCGCGGGCCCGCGACACGGTCCAGGGCTTCGTGCGGCTGCGCGGCGTCTCGCTCTACATCTATCAAAAGAACACGACCGGGGCGCCGGAGTTCAAGCAACGCATCGAAGCCAGCGAGGCGCGGCTGATGCCGGGCTTCTGGCAGCTTCGCGACGTCCGCGAAGCCACCGCGGGGGAAAGCTCGGTCCACTCCGACACGCTCTCCATCCGCTCCAGCCTCGATGCGGAGGCGGCGATGGAGCGGTTCGCCTCGCCGGAGGCCATTTCGTTCTTGCGCCTGCCCGACGCCATCCGGCTGACCGAACAGGCGGGATTCTCGGCGGCCGGCTATCGGCTGCGGTTCTGGCAACTCCTGGCCACGCCGCTGCTGTATGCCGCCATGGCGGTGCTGGCGGCCGCCTTCTCGCTCCGGCTGGCCCGGCTGGGCGGTCTGGCGGGCCTCGCCGGCGCCGGCGTCGCCTTGGGTTTCGTGCTGTTCTTCTTCAACCAGTTCGCCGGGGCGCTGGCCCGCGCCGACATCATCCCGCTGTTCGCCGCCGCCTGGGCGCCGCCAGTTGTGGCGTTGCTCTCCGGCCTCAGCCTGCTGTTCTTCACCGAAGACGGTTGAATCCTGAGCCCCTCCGGCTATGCATCCATAGCCGGGCTTCCGCCGTCGGCGTCGGAACAGGGGTCCGAGAGCTTGATCAGATTGCGCCGGCGCTCGCCCTTTGCTGCCGCCCAGCGTGCGCTGCTCGCCGGCGCGGCGATCGCGGCGATCGGCGCGGGCCCCGCCCTGGCCCAGCGGCCACCGCGACCGCCGCCCCCGACGGCTCCCGCCCCCGACGGCCTGCAGCCTGGCGAGCTCTACATGGAGGCCGACCAGGTCGTCCGGGACGACCAGAACAAGACCACCACCGCACAGGGATCGGTGGAGGTCCGCTACCAGGGCCGCACGCTGCGGGCCGACCGGGTCGTCTACCAGGAGGGACCTGACGGCCAGGAAGGCGTCATCCGCGCGTTCGGTCATGTGCAGATCATCAACGCCGATGGCTCGGTGGAATTCGCCGACCAACTCGTGCTCGACGACAAGATGCAGGCCGGCGTGGCGCAGGGCTTTGCGGCCCGCATGCCGCAGACCGTCCCGGGATTCGGCGCCCAGGAGATCAAGCTCGCCGGCGCGACCGCGGTCCGCCGCTCCGAGGACGTGCAGGAGCTGAACCGCGCGATCTACACGGCCTGCCCGATCTGCGCCAACAACCACGCGGTCAAGCCCACCTGGTCGATCACCGCCGAGCGCGTGGTCGAGGACAAGCCCCGGCGCATCATCTACTACCGCCACGCCCGCATCCTCGTGCACGGCGTGCCGATCCTCTATTTCCCGATCTTCTGGCACGCCGACCCGACGGCGGAGCGCGTCTCGGGCCTGCTCGGGCCGAAGTTCCAGATCTCCAACCGGCGGGGCTTCTCCTACGAGCAGCCCTACCTGTTCACGCTGACGCCCTACACGGACCTGATCCTCAGCCCCCAGATCAACACCAAGGTCAGTCCGTTCCTGAACGGCCGCATTCGCCAGCGCTTCTACTCGGGCGATATCGACCTGCGGTTCGGCTACACCCACGAGCGGGACTTCGACAGCAACGGCCACAAGTTCGGCGACGACACCAACCGCAGCTATATCCTGGGTCGCGGCGGCTTCCAGGTGAGCGACACCTGGCGCTGGGGCTTCACCGCCGAGCGCACCTCCGACCCGCTGCTGTTCGACAAATACCAGATCGGCGACGTCTACCTGACCCGAGGCCCCTACATCCCGGACGATCGGCGGCTGATCAGCCAGGTCTACGCCGCGCGTCAGGATACGCAGTCCTATTTCTCGATCGCGGCGATGAGCTTCCAGGGCCTTCGGGCCGGCGACAACGACCGCACCTTCCCGATCGTGGCCCCGCTGGTCGAGGCCCGCTACGACGATCCCAGCCAGCTGCTGGGCGGCCGCCTGCGGGTGACCGGCAGCGCCGTGGCGCTCACCCGCGACCAATCGCCGACCGACCCCGCCGCCCGGCTTCCCGGCCTCGACAGCCGGCGCGTGACCGGGGAGGTCAACTGGCAAGCGGCCTTCACCTCGCCCGCCGGCCTGCGCGTCGAGCCCTACGTCGATGTCCGCGCCGACGCCTACAGCCTGAGCGACATGCTCACCGGGGCAGGCGCCCAGACCACCTCGCGCGAGGTCTCGCGCGCGCTCGGCGTCGCCGGCGCCACCGTCACCTATCCGGTCTACCGGCGGTTCTCCGACTACACGGTCGTGCTGGAGCCGGTCGTGCAGCTCGCCGCCTCGCCCAAGGCCAAGCAGATCGTGGTCGGCCACGACGCCTCGGGCCAGCCGATCTTCCTCGACGAGGACAGCGTCGCCTTCGACTTCGACGAGACCACCCTCTTCAGGCCGGACAAGTTCCCGGGCTACGATCTCTACGAGGACGGCATCCGGCTCAATGTCGCGGGCCGCGCCGAGGTGCTGTGGGATGACGGCCGCCGCGCCAACCTGCTGGTCGGGCGCAGCTTCCGCGACAAAAGGAACAGCGTCTTCCCGGCCGGCAGCGGACTGCAAGGCCGCGCATCCGACTGGATCGTCGCGGCCGACGCCCAGCCGATCAAGGGCCTCTCCCTGTTCGTCCGCGCCCGGCTGGATTCCGACGACCTCTCGGTCCATCGGGCGGAAGCCGGCGTGAACCTGACCAACAAATGGGGCACGGGCTTCGTCCGCTACCTGCGCGACGACGCCAATGTGCTCGGCCCCACGGTGATCGGCTCGCAGGTGATCCCGGCCGGCCAGCGGATCGAGAACTTCGAGCTGGGCGGCGACGTGCCGATCGGCAAGAACTGGGGCTTCACCGCCTACGGCAACCGCGACATGATCCAGCACGCCTGGGTGATCCGCGACATCGGAGTCTATTACCGCGACGACTGCACGCGTGTAGATGTGATCTACAGGAGGGAAGACACCATCATCGGGCGGTTGGGGCCGACGGATTCGATTGCCTTGCGCCTAACGCTCGCCACATTGGGGTCTCCATTTACGGTCCGATAGGAAAGCCGGCCGCGGCCGCTCGAAGGAATGATTTCATCGATGATGCGCCGCTGTAACCTCACCGCCTTGGCGGCGCGGAGCGCGACCCTGTCCGTCGTGCTGGCGCTTGCGGGTCTCGTCGCCTCGGCCCAGGCGCAGAACCCGGCTGCAGCCCAGCAGACCTCGCCCGAAGCCGCGCCGCCTCCCGCAGCCGCGCCCGCCGCCGCTCCGCAACCCAAGATGCTGTCGGAATCGGTCGCCGCGGTGGTCAACGACGACATCATCTCCACCTATGACCTCGCCCAGCGCGTGCGCCTCCTGGCCGCCACCTCCGGCGTGCAGCCGACCCAGGAGACGCTTCCCCAGTTCGAGCGCGAGGCGCTGATCTCGCTGATCGACGAGCACCTGCAGATGCAGGAACTCAAGCGGGTGGAGAAGGAACAGAAGTTCAAGATCATCGCCACCGACCAGGACGTCGAGGCCGAGCTGGACTCCATGGCCAAGCAGAACAACACCACCAAGGAGCAGATGCTCGCGGCCCTGGCCAAGGCCGGCGTCAGCGCCGAGGCCATGAAGCAGCAGGTCAAGGCGCAGATCAGCTGGCGGGACTGGATCCGCGGCCGCTACGGCAGCCGCCTGCGGATCGGCGAGGATCAGATCAAGGCGGTGCAGACCATGCTCCAGGCCGACGCCTCGAAGCCGCAGTATGAGGTCAGCGAAGTGTTCATCGACGCCTCGCGCGTCGGCGGCGTCAACCAGGCCATGCAAGGCGCCCAGCAGCTCGTGACCCAGATGCAGCAGGGCGCGCCGTTTGCCGCCGTCGCCCGGCAGTTCTCGGCCTCCCCGACCGCCGCGGCCGGCGGCGATGCGGGTTGGATCAGCCCAGGCGAGATGCCGCCGGAGGTCGACGCCGCGCTAGAGCAGCTGCGCCCGGGCCAGCTGTCGGCGCCCATTCCGGTCAAGGACGGCGTCTACATCATCTATCTGCGCGACAAGCGCTCCGGCGCCGGTCAGACGCTGGTCAGCCTCAAGCAGGCGGCCATCGCCCTGCCGCAGAGCGCCACCCAGGCCGACATCGAGGCCGCAACGGCCAAGCTCGAAGCCCTGCGCCCGCAGATCAAGGGCTGCGACAGCCTGGAATCCGTCGCAGCCAAGGCGCCGGGTGTCGTGGCCGGGGACCTCGGCGAGGCCGAGATCAGCGATCTCGCGCCGCAGTTCAAGGACGCCGCCGAGCACCTGCAGGTCGGTCAGGTCTCGCAGCCGATCCGCACCAATGTGGGCCTGCACCTGGTGGCGCTCTGCGGCCGCCGCGCCGCGAACGGGCAGACGCTCAACCATGACGAGATCGAGAACCGGCTCTACGGCCAGCAGCTCAGCATGATCTCACGGCGCTACATGCGCGACCTGCGCAGCTCCGCCACCATCGAGACCCGGTGACGGCGGAACCCCTCGCCCTCACGCTCGGCGATCCGGCGGGCGTCGGCCCGGAGATCGCGGTCAAGGCCTGGAGCGCGCTGCGGCGCGAGGGCGCGGTCTTCTTCGTCATCGGCGACCACGACGCGCTCGCCGCCGCGCCGGGGGGCGGCGTGGCCCTGAAGCGGATCCTGGGGCCGGAGGAGGCGGCGAGCAGCTTCCCGGACGCCCTGCCGGTGCTCGACGCGCCGCTCAGGACGCCGGTCGTCGCCGGCCAGTCCTCCGCAGCCGCCGCCGAGTCCATCGTCGGCTGGATCGAGCGCGCCGTGGGCCTGGCGCTCGCGGGCTCGGTCTCCGGCGTGGTCACCGCCCCGATCGCCAAGGCCCCGCTCTACGAGGCGGGATTCAGGTTTCCCGGCCACACCGAGTTCCTGGGCGAGCTCACCGCGGCGGTTCCCTACGACGGAGCCCGCGGGCCGGTGATGATGCTGACCGCAGGCGATCTGCGCACCACCCTGGTCACGGTGCACGAGCCGATCGCCTGCGTCCCGGGACTGCTGTCGGTGGCGCGGATCGTCCACGCCGGCCGCGTCACCGCCGAGGCGCTTCGGCGCGATTTCGGCCTGGCCCAGCCCCGCCTGGCCGTCGCCGGCCTCAATCCGCATGCCGGCGAAGCCGGCGCGATCGGGCGCGAGGACGCCGAGATCATCGCCCCCGCCGTCGCCGCCCTGCGGGCCGAGGGGGTGGACGCGAGCGGCCCCTACCCGGCCGACACCCTGTTCCCGCCCGAGATGCGCGCCCGCTACGACGCGGTGGTGTGCATGTATCACGACCAGGCGCTGATCCCGGTGAAGATGCTGGACTTCTGGGGCGGCGTGAACGTCACCCTGGGGCTGCCGATCGTGCGCACCTCGCCCGACCACGGCACCGGCTTCGACATCGCCGGCCGCGGGATCGCCCGCCCGGACAGCCTGATCGCCGCGATCCGCCTGGCCGCGGCGATCGCACGGACGCGGGCCGGGTGAGCCTCGGCGACCTCCCGCCGCTGCGCGAGGCGCTGGCGGCGCACGGGCTGATGGCCCGCAAGGCCTTCGGCCAGCACTTCCTGCTGGACCTCAACCTCACGCGCAAGATCGCCAGGGTGGCCGAGGTCGGCCCTGGCGACGTGGTGATCGAAGTCGGTCCCGGCCCCGGCGGCCTCACCCGCGCCCTGCTGGAAACCGGCGCCCGGGTCGTCGCCATCGAGAAGGACGCCCGCTTCCGTCCGCTGCTGGAGGCGCTGGGCTCCGTCGCGGGCGATCGGCTCGAGTTGATCATGGACGATGCGCTGAAGGTCGACCAAGCCGCGCTGGCCTGCGGCCCCGCGCACGTGGTCTCGAACCTGCCCTACAACGTCGGAACGCCGCTGCTGATCAAGTGGCTGACCGGCCCCTGGACGCCCCTGTCCCTGACGCTGATGTTCCAGAAGGAGGTGGCCGAGCGGATCGCCGCCCAGCCCGGTTCGTCCGCCTACGGCCGCCTGGCGGTGATCGCCCAGGCGACCGCGCGAGCGCGCCTCGCGATGGAGGTTCCGGCCCGCGCCTTCACCCCGCCGCCGAAGGTGGACTCCGCAGTCGTGAGGCTCACGCCGCGGGCCGACCGGCCGTCGCCCGCCCGGCTCGAGGCCCTGCAGCACGTCACCGCCGCCGGCTTCGGTCAGCGGCGCAAGATGCTGCGCGCCAGCCTGAGGCCGCTCGGCGGCGAGGCCCTGGCGCAGGCCGCCGGGCTCGATCCCCGGGCGCGCGCCGAGACCATCGACGTTGCCGGGTTCCTCAGGCTCGCCGACGCCTGGCTCGCGGGCCGCGACCGGTTGCGCCCAGCGCCGCAATAGGGCTCGAATGCCCGCCCCGCTGGCTGTCGAGGAGCCGCCATGCTGACTCTCCTGGGCGTGGCCGTCGTGGTGCTGGGCTTCGCCGCCGGCTTCAACCCCCTGCTGGTGGTGGTGGCCGCCGCCCTGGTCACCGGCTGGACGGCCGGCATCCCGCCGCTGCAGGTGCTGGCCGCGCTCGGCAAGGCGTTCAACGACAACCGCTTCGTCTCGGCCGCCCTGCTGGTGCTGCCGGTGATCGGGGTCGCCGAGCGCGCCGGGCTGCAGGAGCGGGCGCGGATGCTGATCGGCCGGTTCCGGCGGCTGTCGTTCGCGCCGCTGCTGATCGGCTACATGGTGTTCCGCCAGGTCACCGCCGCCATCGGCCTCACCTCGATCGCCGGCCAGGCGCAGAGCATCCGCCCGATGGTCGCTCCGATGGCCGAGGCCGCGGCCGAGAAGGACGCCGGCGCGCTCGACCCCGAGGCGCGCGAGCGCATCCGCGCCTGGGCCGCGGCCACCGACAACATCGCCCTGTTCTTCAGCGAGGACGTGTTCATCGCCGTCGGCTCGATCCTGCTGATGGTCGGCTTCCTCGCCCAGAGCGGGCTCAACCTCGATCCCCTGCAGCTCTCGGTGTGGGCGATCCCGACGGCGCTGGCCGCGCTGCTGATCCACGGGACGCGGCTTGTCCTTCTGCAGCGGCGCCTCAAGCGCCGCGGCGGAGCGGGCGGATGATCAAGCTCGGCGTCGTCTATATCCTCGCGGGCCTGGTGTTCGCCGCCTTCGCGGTGCTGAGCGCGGCCGATCGGAAAAATCCCAAGCGCTTCGGCAACGCCGGCTTCTGGGGCCTGGTGGCGCTGAGCTTCCTGGCCGGCGACCGGCTGGGCGATCTGGGCGACGGCGTGCTCGTGCTCGG
>NZ_DATIMC010000133.1:0-16157 GCF_035475775.1 Phenylobacterium sp.
ATCGGCCAGACGCGCCTGCAGCGACGCCGGCGGACGCAGCACCTCGCTCGGCCAGGCCACGAAGCGGTCGACCACCCCGCGCAGGCTCTCCAGCTCGCGCCGGCAGTCCGCGCATCCGGCGATGTGGGCCTCGGCCGCGAATGCCTCCTGCGCGGACAGCGCCTCAGCGGCGTAGGCGCAGGTCAGCTCGCTTTGACCGCACCGATTTGGTTGGAGGCTGTTCATCGCGGTTCCAATTCCGGCGTCAGCGCGTCTCGCAGCTTGTGCAGCCCCGAACGGATGCGCGTCTTGATGGTGCCGAGCGGGAGGTCGAGGCGCCGGGCCGCTTCGGTGTGCGTCAGCCCGGCGAAAAACGTCATCTCGATCGCCTCGCGTTCGTTCGCCGTGAGCGACGACAGCGCGTTGCGCAGAGCCGTTCGCTGCTCCTGCAGCACGAGCAGATGGTGCGGATCGGGGACCGGTTCGGCCTCCGGGTGGGCGCTGCCGTCCGGATTGCGCTTTTTCCGGGCCTCGAAGCGCAGCCGGTCGATGGCGCGCGAACGGGCCTGGTTCATGATCCACCCGAGCACCGTACCGCCGGCAGGGTCATAGCCGGCCGCGCCCCGCCAGATATCGTGGAAGACGTCGAGCGTGAGCTCTTCGGCGGTCTGGGGATTGGCCGTGATCCGCATGACCAGAGTGAACACGAGGCGATGCGCACGCTCGTAGAGCGCATGCAGCGCGAGCTGATCGCCGGCGGCGATCGCCTCTACGAGACTCGCCCAGTCCTGCTCCGGCGGCGGCGCCTTTTGGCTCGCGTAGAGGACATCGCCCAGCGTCGCCGGCGAGGTTTGTTCAGCGCTCTCGTTCAAGGGCAGCTCCGACATCGCAGGGGATCTAGAGGACTTCCGCCCGGCCGTTCAAGATCGCCCGGCCGGATTTTGCAGCCTAACGATCGCGGCCGCCCCGATCGGCATGGGGAGACGCGGCCAGTCCGCAGCCGCGCCCCAACCCCGCCGAGCACGGCAGAGCGGCCTTCCCTTTCCCGGCGTCGCTTGGAATAAGCGTGCTCGATGGACGCCGAGACCTCGCTGCTGACCGCGCCGTTCCGCGAGGCGCGCTATGCGCCGCGTGCGCTCGAGGTCGCCCACCGGCCGGGCGGCGAGATGGTGCTGACCAACCCGCGGCCCTACGAGACCCGCTTCCAGACCATGACCGCGGCGCTCGCCCATTGGGCCGAGGTCGCCCCGGCGCGCCCCTGGCTCGCCGAGCGCTCCGGCGGCGGCTGGCGCACGATCGGCTACGCCGAGGGGTTCGACCGGGTCCGCACGCTGGCCGGCGGCCTCGCCGAGGCGGGGCTCCTCTCCGAACGCCCGCTGCTCATCCTCTCGGCCAACGGCATCGAGCATGCGCTGATCAAGTATGCGGCGATGAGCCAGGCGATGCCGGCCGCCCCGGTCTCGGCGCAGTACGGCCTGAAGGGCGCGAACCTCGCCCGCCTCGCCCACGCCTGCGAGGTGCTGCAGCCTGCGGCGGTCTACGTCGAGGACGCCGACCGCTTCGCCGACGGGCTCTCCTGCGAGGCCCTGGCCGGCCTGCCGGTGATCGCCGGCCGCAACCCCCGCCCCGGCGACATCCCGCTGGAGCGGCTCTTCCGCGCCGCGCCGGCCGAGCCCGTCGCCCAGCCCGAGGATCACGCCAAGTACCTGCTCACCTCCGGCTCGACCGGACTTCCCAAGGCGGTGATCTGCACGCACCGCACGGTCTCGCTCAACTCCGCCCAGATCGCCGCCTGCTTCGAGGATCCCGAGCCGCCGGTGCTGGTCCACTCCGCGCCCTGGAGCCACAGCCTCGGGGCCAACTCCATCCTGCACTACACCACCCACCGCGGCGGCACGCTCTACATCGACGCCGGCCAGCCGGTCGCCGGCCGCTTCGCCGAGACGGTCAGGAACCTCACGGAGATCTCGCCCACCTACCAGAACATGGTGCCGGCCGGCTGGATGCTGTTCGCAGAGGCGCTGGAGCGTGACGCGGCGCTGGCCCGCCGCTTCTTCGAACGTGTGCGGCTGCTGCAGTACGGCGGCGCGGCACTCGGCCAGACGGTCGCCGACCGCATCCAGGCGGTCGCCCTCCGCACGGTGGGCGAGAAGATCAGCTTCGGCTCCGGCTACGGCGCGACCGAGACCGGCCCGACGGCCTGCAACGTCCACTGGCTCAACGACCGCATGGGGATGATCGGCCTGCCGATCCCGGGCACGTCGGTCCGCCTGGTCCCGGAGGCCGGCAAGCTGGAGTTCCGCGTCAAGGGCCCGCAGGTCTCGCCCGGGTATCTCGGCCGCCCCGACCTCTCGGCGCGCGCCTTCGACGCGGAGGGCTTCTATGCGCTGGGCGACGCGGCCCGCTTCGTCGATCCCGCCGATCCCGGGAAGGGGATGATCTTCGACGGCCGGCTCTCGGAGAACTTCAAGCTGGCCAGCGGGACCTTCGTCGGCGTGGGCGAGCTGCGCATCCGCGCGATCGGGGCGATCGGCGGCTCGGTCACCGACGCGGTGGTCTGCGGCGAGGGCGAGGCGGGCGTCGGCCTGCTGCTCTATGCCAGCCCCGCCCGGCCGCGCGCCGAGGTCGAAGCCGCGGTCCGCGACGGGCTCGCCCGGTTCAACGCCCAGTCCGGCGGCGCCGGCTCGCGGATCGCTCGCGCCCTGGTGCTGCCGGACGGCCCCGACGCCGCCCGCGGCGAGATCACCGACAAGGGCTATATCGCCCAGGCGCTCGCGCGCCGGCTGCGGGCCGAGGCCGTGGCCCGCCTGTTCGCCGATCCCTGTCCACCCGAGGTGATGGAGTTTCCGATCCCATGAACGGCGCCGACGCCCTGATCGCCACCTTCGTCGCCAACGAGGTGACCGCCTGCTTCGCCAATCCCGGCACCTCGGAGATGCAGTTCGTCGCTGCGCTCGACCGCAACCCGCAGATGCGGCCGGTGCTCTGCCTGTTCGAAGGCGTCGCCACGGGCGCCGCCGACGGCTACGGCCGCATGGCCGAGCGTCCGGCCTGCACGCTGCTGCACCTCGGCCCGGGCTACGGCAACGGCGCGGCCAACCTGCACAACGCCCGGCGCGCCTTCACCCCGATCGTCAACGTCATCGGCGACCACGCCACCTACCACCGTCAGTACGACGCGCCGCTCAACTCCGACATCGCCACCCTGGTGAAGCCCAATTCGCTGTGGGCCAAGTCGGTGGAGAGCCCCGACGAGGTGGCGGGCGTGGCGGCCGAGGCGGTCGCCGCCAGCCAGACGCCGCCCTGCGGGCCCGTCGCCCTGATCCTGCCCGCCGACTCGGCCTGGCTGGAGACCAGGAGCGCGCCGGTCATGGCCCAGAAGCCGGCTCGTCCCGCCCCCAAGGGCGAGGCCGTCGAGGCCGCGGCCCGCGCCATCAAGGCGGCGAAGAAGCCGATGGTGCTGATCGGCGGCCAGGCCTGCCGCGCCGAGGGGCTGAAGGAAGCGGCCCGGCTGCAGGCGGCCGGCGTGCAGGTGTTCGCCGACACCTTCGTCGCCCGCCAGCCGCGCGGCGCCGGCCACTACGCGCCCAGGCGCATGCAGTACTTCGGCGAGATGGCGCTGGCCGAGCTCGAGGGCGTCGACCTGATGGTGTTCGCCGGCACCGCCCAGCCGGTCGCCTTCTTCGCCTACCCGAACCGGCCGAGCGTGCTGGTCCCCGAGGGCTGCCGGACGCTCTCGCTCGCCGATCGCGCCGAGGATGCGGTCGCCGGCCTCGCCGCGCTCGCCGACGCGCTGGGCGCGCCGAAGCAAGGGCCGGCCCAGCCGCTCTCCAAGCCCGACGCCGCGCCGTCGGGAGCGCTGAGCCCGCAACTCGCCGGCATCTCCGTCGCCCGCCACCTTCCGGAAGGGGCGATCGTCTGCGACGACAGCGTGACCTCCGGCGGCGGCATCGCCGTGCCGGCCATGACCTGCGCCCCGCACGAGGTGCTGGCGCTGACCGGCGGGGCGATCGGCGCGGGCCTGCCCCTGGCGGTAGGCGCCGCCGTCGCCTGCCCGGAGCGCAAGGTGGTCTCGCTGAACGGCGACGGGGCGGCCATGTACACCGTGCAGTCGCTCTGGACCATGGCGCGCGAGAACCTCGACGTCACCGCCGTGGTGTTCGCCAACAACACCTACCGCATCCTCAATATCGAGATGATGCGCACCGGCGCCGGCCAGGCCGGACCCCAGGCCGCCAAGCTGCTGGAGCTCGGCGATCCGGCGATCGACTGGACCTCGCTCGCCAAGGGGCTCGGCCTGCCGGCCGTGCGCTGCGACACGGCCGAGGCGTTCGAGGCCGCCTTCGCCGGCGCCATGGCCCGGCGCGGCCCGATGTTCATCGAAGCCGCGATCTGACCGCCCGCCCAAGAAGAAGGCCCGCGGGGCGATCCCGCGGGCCTCGGTGCTTGACGCCCTGAGGCTCGGCTCAGCTCGTCTTGTTGCCGGGCAGCTGGCAGCCGCCGGAGAAGCGGCAGCCGGTCGCCGCCACGGCCGTGACGGTCGGGGCCGTGTTGTACTCGATCATGTAGCCCGGCAGCCCGTCGGAGCAGGCCACCTCGACCAGGATGGTGCCCTTCTGGGTCTTGGCCGCCAGCCTGGCGTTGGAGACCGTGCAGGTCTTCTGGTTGAACTTGCGCAGGTCCTCGGTGAGCCCCGCGTAGTCCACCTTGCCCAGGCTGCACTTGTAGCCCGCGGCGAGCGCGCGGCCGCAGTCGAGCACCTGGCCCTTGCCGGTCGGCGGGAACAGGCCCACGGCGCTGGCGCCGTTGGCGCAGAGCAGCTCGACCGCCTCGTCGTTCCCCTTCATCGGGAACTCGGCGTACTTGGTCACCTGGCAGTTGGAGCCCGAGTTCTTGGCGAGCTTGGTGTAGAGCGCCGCCTCGTCCGACTGGGCCTGCCGGGCGTCGGTGAGCTGGCAGCCGCCCAGGATGCTGACCGCGTGCGCGCAATCCCAGCTCTGGGCGAGCGCGCCCTTGGCGACCTTGTAGATGTAGCCCTTACCGTCCTGGCAGGAGGTCTCGTAATAGTCCGCGCCGTCCTGGGCGGTGCCCACGAAGCGGCGGTCCTTGATCACGCAGCTGTTCTTCGCCGCCTGCGCGTAGCGGTCGATGACCGCCAGCCGCGCGGCGCGGTCCGTGAGCGTGCACTTGATGTTGCCGCCGCCCTCGTCGAAGTTCAGGCAGTTCTGCGCCTGGACGGGCTTGCCGGTGTCGAACGGCGCCGAGCCGATGAGCACGTAACCCGCGCCTTCCTGGCAGGCCACCTCGAAGAAGCTCTGTGTCTTGGTGTGCCCGATCCCGCGCGCCTGGGTGGGCGTGCATTGCGAGCCCGCCTTGCTCAGGGCGCTCGCGAGGATCGCCTTCGGATCGCTGTTGCCCGGCAGGACGCAGGGCAGCGGCGGCGGCTTGCCGGGTTCGTTCGCGGTGTCCGCCTCGACACAGCTGTAGGCCTCCGGCGTCCCGCCGGCGGCGGCTTGCAGGATGTAGCCCATCTGTCCGGGCTGGCAGGCGACCTCGTAGAAGCTCATCGCCGGCTTCCCGGCCTTCTTGTCCTCGGCCGTCTTGCCGACGAAGCGGGCGTCGCTCACCTGGCAGTTCAGGCCCGCGGCCTGCACCAGCGGCGGCGCGTCGGCCATGCCCTGCTTGCGCTCGGCCGCGCTCACCTTCGGCGCGTCCTTGGGCGCCGAAATCACCGCCGCGGGCGCCAGCGCCGCGACCAGCAGGGCAGCGGCCAGCCCCAATACCTTTGGCCTCATAGTCTCAAGCTCTCCTGGGTGGATTCCTGTTTGGGCGCACATAAGCGCCGCGATCGCTCCGGGGTCAAGTTGGCGCCGCGCACCCGGGCAAAGTGTGGCGCAGTTACAAGGGTTTAGACGCCGCCGTGAGCCGGAGCGGATTTCCCGCGGTCAGACACCTGACGCCACGCTCGCGCCCAAGTCCTGGGGCTGGTAGCCCCTGCATGATGCGCCGCAAGACCGCCCTGATCGCCCTCGCCGCCGCGGCGCTCGCCCCGGCCGCGCTCGCCAAGCCGCCGGCCAAGGCCGCGCCTGCGCCGAAACCCGCCGCGGCCCGGCCGCACGTCGTTCCCGCCGGCGGCTTCGACACCGGCAATCCCGCGAACCTCGTCAGCCTGCTCGAGGCCGCGGGGGCCAAGGCGCAGATCGGCAAGCGGGACGCCGACGCGGTGCTGGTCAGCGTGACCTCGCCGGCCGCCAACTTCTCCGCCCAGTTCGCCCAGTGCGACGCGGTGGGCAAGGGCTGCAAGGCGGTGCTGTTCGACACCCAGTCGGAAGGCTCGCCCTCGATGGTCCAGCTCAACGGCTACAACCAGGCTTCGGCATTGTGCCGCGGCTACATGGACAAGGCCGGCAAGGCGCACGTGACCATGTCCCTGCTGCTCTATCCGGACGACACGCGCGCCCATGCCGTGACGGCGCTCGCCGCGTGGCAAGGCTGCATCGGCGACTTCACCAACTTCTCGAAGAACCCGGTGGCCTATCTCGCCGCGGCCCCTTGAGGATCAGGCGGGCTCCGCCGCCCGCGCGCGGAACGCCTGCGCCTTGTCGAGCGCGGTCTCCGCCTCGGCCATGATCCGCCGCACGATCTCGCCGGCCGGAAGCACGTCGCGCACGCCCCCCGCGGACTGGCCCATGGCGAAGGCCGATCGGTCCGCATCCAGGCCTTCGACCTGGCCCGAAATGCCGCCCATCACGCCGGCGCGCGACGACAGCATGGCCTGCTGGGGGAAGGGCTGGATGTCCTGCGGCCGGCCTTCCCAGTCGGCCACGTAGTCGTTCTTCTTCACCCGCATCGGCTTGCCGGAGTAGCAGCGGGTGCGCACCGTGTCCTCGTCCGTGGCCTCCAGGATGACGTCGCGGTACATCTGGCCGGCGTGCGCCTCCTGGCTGGCGATGAAGCGGGTGCCCATCCAGACGCCCACTGCGCCCAGGCACAACGCCGCCGCGAGCCCGCGGCCGTCGTAGAGCCCGCCCGCCGCCACGACCGGCACCTTCACCGTCTCCACGGCCTGGGCGACCAGCGGCATGGTGCCCACCAGCCCGGTGTGGCCGCCGCCCTCGCCGCCCTGGCAGATCACCGCATCGCAGCCGGCCTGCTCGGCCTTCACCGCGTGCTTCACCGCCCCGCACACGACCATCACCTTGAGGCCGCCCTTCTTGAGCTTCTCCAGGATCGGCATGGGCACGCCCAGTCCCGCGACGAACGAGGAGGCGCCCTCCTCGACGATCACGTCCACGCTGGCCAGCAGGCTGTCCGGCGAGGCCGCCAGCAGGTCGACGCCGAACGGCTTGTCGGTGAGCTTGCGCACCGTGCGCATCTGCTCGCGGATGAAGTCGGGGCCGCGCCCGGCCATGCCGAGCACGCCGTAGCCGCCGGCGTTGGAGACCGCCGCGACCAGTTCCGCGTAGGAGACCCCGCCCATGCCGGCCAGCATGATCGGGTGCTTCACGCCCAGCAGGTCGCAAAGAGGGGTGCGCAGGGTCATCGGCCGGCCTCCGGTTTTCGTCAGGATGTCAAAGGCCCGCGCCCAAGGGAACCGTGACGCGAGGTCATTCAGAAGATCGCGTAGCCGCCATCGATCAGGAAGCTGTCGCCGGTGTGGAAGCTGGAGGCGTCGGAGGCCAGGTAGACGGCGATGCCGCCAAAGTCCTGCGGCTCGCCCCAGCGCCGGAACGGCACCCGGCGGATCACCTGTTCCGTGAACTTCTCGTTGCCCTGCGCGCCTTGGGTCATGTCGGTGGCGATCCAGCCCGGCAGCACGGCGTTGGCGCGCACGCCGTAGCGCGCGTGCTCGACGGCGATGGCCCGAATCATCGAGATCACCGCGCCCTTGGTGGCGGCGTAGGCCTCGTTGCGCGCCGCCCCGTCGATCGCCGACAGCGACGAGGTGACGATCAGCGAACCGCCCCGGTCGCCCGTCTCGGCGCGCTCGACGATGTGCTTGCAGGCCTCGCGGAAGGTGAAGAACACCCCGTCCAGATTGACCGACAGCACCCGCCGGTAGGTCTCCGTCGAGAACTCCGCGAACGAACGCGCGCCGCCGCCCACGCCGGCGTTGGCGATCACCGTGTCCACGCGGCCCATGTTCGACACCGCCTCGCGCATGCCCTCGGCGACCTGCCGCTCGTCGGAGACGTCGATCTGCTGGACCAGCACCTGGCGGCCGTGCGCCTTCAGCTTGGCCTCGGCGTCGGCGTTCTTCTGCGGATTGGTGCCCCAGATGACCACGTCGGCCCCGGCCTGGGCGAGCGCCTCGGCCATGCCCAGCCCGATGCCTGAGTTGCCGCCGGTGACCAGCGCGACCTTTCCCGTCAGATCGAACGGCTTGTAGGCCATGGCCCGCGCCTCCCTCTCGGATTCAAACGACTGTTGGAACGGCAATGGCCCTGGAACGAAGCCGGCCGTCAAGCCTCAGGCCGCCGTCCAGCCGCCGTCCACGCTGAGCGCCGCGCCGGTGGTGGCGGCGCCCATGTCCGAGGCCAGGTAGAGCAGCAGGCCCGCGAGCTGCGGATATTCGACGAACGCCTTGTTCGGCTGGGCCGCCAGGATGACGTCCTCGACCACGCGCTCGGCCGGTATGCCGCGGGCCTTGGCCTGATCGGCGATCTGCGCCTCGACGAGCGGCGTCCTTACGTAGCCCGGGCAGATGGCGTTGACGGTCACGCCGCTGCGCGCCAGCTCCAGCGCGGCCGCCTTGGTGAAGCCCACGAGCCCGTGCTTGGCCGCCACGTAGGCCGACTTGAAGGGCGAGGCGACGAGGCCGTGCGCCGAGGCCAGGTTGACGATCCGGCCGCGCCCCTGCGCCTTCATGATCGGGATCGCCGCGCGCGTGGCGTGGAAGGCGCTGGTCAGGTTGATGGCGATGATCTGGTCCCATTTCTCGGGCGGGAAGTCCTCGATCGCCGCCACGTGCTGCACGCCGGCGTTGTTCAACAGGATGTCGAGACGGCCGAGCTCCCGGTGCGCGAAGCCGACCAGGTCCGCGATCTCCGCGGGCCGGGTCATGTCGGCGCCGTGATAGAGCACGCGCACGCCGCTCGCGGCCGCCAGCGCCGCGCGCGCCGCCTCGATCCCGGCGGCATCCCCGAAACCGTTCAGGACCACGTCGACGCCCTCGCCGGCCAGCGCGGCCGCCATGGCCCGGCCGATGCCGCTGGTGGACCCGGTGACGACGGCGGCCTGGCCGCGCAGGCCGTAGTCAGGCATTCGCCGCGGCTTTGCGCTGCTGCGCCACCGGCGGCGGCTGCGGCCGCGAGAAGGTGAGCTCTTCGTCCGTGGACAGGCTCTTGACCAGGCGATAGCCCTCGGAATCGAAGGCCCTCAGCTCGCTCGCCTTTTCGGTCCGGTGGTCGATCGCCCAGCGCGCCAAGAGGCCCCGCGCCTTCTTGGCGAAGAAGGAGATCATCCGCGCCTCGCCATCCTTTTCCTCCAGGAAGCGACAGCTCACCACCGGCAGCTTCAGCGCGCCTCGATCGACCGCGGCGAAGTACTCGCCGCTCGCACAGTTGACCAGCGTCGCGTCCTTGTGCCCCCGCGCGGCCTCGTTGAGCGCCTCGGCGATGCGCGGCCCCCAGAAATCGTAGAGCGAATGTCCCCGCCGGGTCTTCAGCCGCGTTCCCATCTCCAGCCGATAGGGCTGGATCGCATCGAGCGGACGCAGCACGCCATACAGCCCGGAGAGGATCCGCACATGGTCCTGCGCCCAGGCCAGCGCCTTCCTGTCCAGCTCGCGCGCCCTCAGTCCGAGATAGACGTCGCCGTTGAAGGCGAAGGCGGCCTGCACCCCTTCGTCGGAGGCCGGATCGAACGCCTGGAACCGCTCGCGGTTGAGCTTGGCCAGGTTGTCCGACAGCGACATCAGCCGCTTCAGCTCGCGGGCGCTCAGCCGGCGCGTGGTCTTGGCGAGCTCGGCGGTCTGGTCCGCCATCTCCGGCTGGCTCAGCGGGGCGGCGCCCGGCGGGGCGGTGAAGTCGAGCGCCTTGGCTGGCGAGAGGACGATCAGCATCGGAGCGAAGCTTTGGCGCGCATCGCAGGTCAGAACAAGACCCGTGGGTTCATGATCCGCTTGGGGTCGAGCGCCCGGCGGATGGCCCGCATCGCCTCGACCTCGACCGGGCTCTTGTAGCGCAGCGCCTCGGCCGTCTTCATCGCCCCCAGGCCGTGCTCCGCCGAGATCGAGCCGCCGAGCTCGTGGACGATGTCATGGACGATGCGGCTGCCGGCGTCGCGCCGGGCGGCGTGCTCGGCGTCCGATCCTCCGTCTGGCCGGAGCACGTCGTAATGGATGTTGCCGTCGCCGACGTGGCCGAAGGCGGCGATCCGCGCGCCGGGCGCGAAGGCCTGCATGGCCGCGGTGGCGCGCGCGAGGAACTCGGCCACCTGGCTCACCGGGACGGACACGTCGTGCTTCCAGGTGGCGCCTTCGGGCTTCTGGGCCGGCGACTGATTCTCGCGGATCGCCCACAACGCCTTGGCCTGCGCCTCGGTCTGGGCGACGACCGCGTCCTCGATCAGCCCGGCCTCCAGGCCGCCGGCGAGGAACCGCTCCATGGCCGCCTCCGCCGAGCCCGCCTCGCCGGAAGCGAACTCCGCGAGCACGTACCAGGGATGCGGCTCGGCCAGGGGATCGCGCGTGCCGGCGACGTTGCGGAGCGCGAACTCGACTCCCAGCCGGCCCATCAGCTCGAACGCCTCGACCGCCCCGCCGGTCTCCGCCTTGGCCCGCGCCAGCAGCTCGAGCGCGGCCTTGGGGCTCGCCACGCCGGCCAGCGCCACCGCGCGGGAGGCCATCTCCGGATAGAGCTTCAGGGCCGCGGCGGTCACGACCCCCAGCGTGCCCTCCGCCCCGATGAAAAGCTGCTTCAGGTCGTAGCCGGTGTTGTCCTTGCGCAGCCGCTTCAGCCCGTTCCAGACCTCGCCGTTCGGCAGCACGGCCTCGAGCCCCAGCACCAGGTTGCGGGCCATGCCGTAGCGCAGCACCTGGGTGCCGCCGGCGTTGGTCGAGACGAAGCCGCCGACCGTCGCCGAGCCCTCCGAGGCGAGCCCGAGCGGGAAGCGCCGCCTCGCCTGGCCGGCCGCGGCGTGCGCCTCGGCCAGGGTCACGCCCGCCTCGGCGACCAGCACGTCGTCGATGGCGTCGAGGTCGCGGATGCGCTTCAGCCGCTCGGTGGAGAGCAGCACCTCGCCTTGCGGGATCTGGCCGCCGACCAGGCCGGTGTTGCCGCCCTGCGGCGTGATCGGAACGCCCGCCTCGAAGCAGACGCCGACCACCGCGGCCACGTCCTGCGTCGTGCCCGGCAGGGCCAGGAACGGGCTCGTCCCGCTCCAGCGGTCGCGCCACTCGATCAGCTTGGGGGCCAGGCGCTCGGGATCGGTGCTCCAGCCGCCCTGGCCGAGCACGGCCTTCAGGCGCGAGAGCACATCGGCGGGGACGGGCGCGGTCATGACGGCGAGCTTACCGCCTTGGCCTCAGCCCACAAAGCCGGCCGCCCGGCGCAGCCGGTCGTTGATCGCTTCGCCCAGGCCCTCGTCCGGGATCGGGGCCACGGCGATGCCCGAGGCGCCGGACCGGTCGGCCGCCCGCAGGCAGCTGAACAGGTTGGCGGCCGCCTCCTTCAGGTCCCGCGAGGGGCTGAGGCTCCAGGTTCGCTCGCCCGATGTCGCCGGGCCGAAGGCGAGGAAAGCCTCGCCCGCCCAGGGCTGCGCCGCATCGAGCCTGAGCGGCAGGTCGGGCGCATAATGGCGCGCCAGCCGGCCGGGGGAACGACGCGCGTCCGCTTCGGCCTCGGCGAGCGGACCGGCCACCGCCTCGAGCTCGGCCCGCGTGACCGCGCCCGGCCGAAGCAGCCGCGGGACGTCGACCAGAGCCACCACCGTGGACTCCAGGCCGATCTCGCAGGGCCCGCCGTCGAGCGCCTCGGCCGCCGCCGCGCCGGTCTCGGCGCAGGCGTCCTCGAAGGTCGTGGGGCTCGGCCGCCCGGAGCGGTTGGCCGACGGCGCCGCCACGGGCCCGCCGAACAGCGCGAGCAGCCGGCGGGTCAGCGGATGGGCGGGGGCGCGCACCGCCACGGTGTCGAGCCCGGCGCGGGCCAGGTCGCAGACCGCCGCGGGATCGCCTATCGGCAGCACCAGGGTCAGGGGGCCCGGCCAGAAGCGCGCCGCAAGCGCCTCGGCGCGGGCGTCGAAACGGGCGATCGGCCGGGCCGCCGCAACATCGGCCACGTGGGCGATCAGGGGATTGAAGCTCGGCCGCCCCTTCGCCGCGTAGAGCGCCGCCACCGCCTGCGGGTTCGCCGCATCGGCCGCCAGGCCATAGACGGTTTCGGTGGGCAGGATCACCAGCCCGCCGGCGCGGAGCGCCGCGGCGGCGCGGGCTAGCCGCGCTTCGCCGTCAGGTGGACGCTGACGCTCACCTTCGCGGGGATCTGATCGGTCTGCCGCCACTCGCCCTGCCCCACGCCGAACGCCGTCCGGTCCAGGCTGGTTACACCGCTCGCCTCGGCCCTGTCGCCGGTGATGTGCAGCCGGAACGGCAGGTCGACGGGCCGGCTCACCCCGCGCAGCGTGAGCTTGCCGTGCGCCACATAGCGCTCGCCGCCCGCCTTGACGATGCGGTTCGCCGTGAACACCGCCTGCGGATGCGCCGCGGCGTCGAACCAATCGTCGCTGGGCAGCGAGGCGTCCCGCTGCTGGTCGCCGGTGTTCACCGAGGCCACGTCGATGGTGACGGTCACGTGCGAGCGGCCGAGCGCCTCAGGGCTGAACAGGATGTCGGCCTTCCACTTGTCGAACCGCCCGGTGAGCGGCTGGCCGCTCCAGGAGGTCTGGAAACCCAGCGACGAGCCCGGCTGGACGATCCAGCGCACGGGCCCCGCCGGCGCCGGTGAAGCTCTGGGCGCGGCCGGACCGGCCGCCGGGGCCGCGTCATGGGCGGCGGATCGGCCCGGCGCTTCCGGGCTCGGCGACGCTGCGGCGGGCGCGGGCTGCGCGGCGGCCGGCGCGGGGGCCATGCCGGGGGGCGGCGGGGTGACCAGCCAGCCGAAGGCGATCACGCCCAGGAAGGCGGCGACGATGGCGATCAGCCGCGGCTCGAACCAGCGGCCGTCGACCGCGCCCGGCGCCATGCGCGCCAGCACCGGCTCGTCGCGGCTGAACAGCTGGTGCTTCAAGGCGCCGGCCACATGCAGGGCCAGCAGCACGTAGATGAACTTGGAGAGCGTGACGTGGCTGGTCTGGCCGAGGTCCTGCCACATCCGCTTCGCGCCCGGCGCCAGCTCCGACAGCCCGGGGAAGTTCGGCCAGGGGACAACGCCGTAGAGCAGCGTCGGGACGACGATCCGGCTCGCCGAGACCATGATCCAGCCGGTCAGCGGCATGCCGATCATGATCACATAGAAGCCGGCGTGCACCACGCGCGCCAGATGCTTTTCCCATGGCGCCATGGTCGCCGGCATCGGCGGCGGCGGGTTGATCAGCCGCCAGGCGACCCGCAGCAGGCTGAGCCCCAGGATGGTGATCCCGATCGACTTGTGCAGCTGGGTGACCGCGAACTGCTCGGGCGTGTGCGGTCCCGTCATCCGGAAGGACAGCGTGACCTGCAGGATGATCCCGGCGGCGATCAGCCAGTGCAGCACCATGGCGACGGCGGAGTAGCGGCCGCTTCGGACGGCGGCGGGCTCGCGGGCGACGGCGGCGGTCATGGGAGCCTACTTCTTGGTGAACTCGGCCTCGAAGATGAGGTCGACCTCGTCGCCTGCGAACTGGCGCACGGCGCGCTCTCCGAACTCGGTGCGGTTGATCCGCGCGGTTCCCGAGAACCCCACGCGCGTGCCCGCGCCGAGCAGGCCGGGGCCGACGCCGTTGAACGTCGCCTGGAGCGCCACCGGCTTGGTGACCCCGTGGAACGTGAGGTCGCCGTTCACCACGCCTTCCCCGTTCTCGCCGCCTGTGATCCCCGTCGAGACGAAGGTGATGGTCGGATATTTGCCGACATCGAAGTAGCCGGCGATCTGCTTGTTGAAGCCGGGCATGCGGGTGTCGACCGAGGCCGGATCGACGGTGATGGTGACCTTGGTGGCGCGCCAGTTGGCCGGGTCGTAGGAGAACGAGCCGTCCAGCTTGTCGAAGCGCATCGTCAGGCGCGAGAAGCCCCCGAGGTGGGCGATCTTGGCGACCAGGCTGGCGTGCGCCTTGTCGAGGACATAGGTCCCGGCGGGAACCTTGGCCGGGTCGCGGCTCTCGGGCCTGGCGAGCGCCCCACCCGTCAGCGCCAGGCTGAGCGTCAAGACGGCGGCCGCGGTTCGGATCATGGCGGATCTTCCTGCTCTGCTCATCTGATGACGGCTCCCGAGCTTGGTTCCCAAGCTGGACTGAAAGACGGCGGGCGCGTGTCGCTTATTCCCTGACCCGGCGGCGTCGGACTAGAAGGGCGCGGTCCTGTCAGGAGCCTCAGCCATGTCCTTCCGCGCGCCGGTCCGCGATCTCGCCTTCGCGCTGCAGAGCGTGGGCCATCCCGACCTGCTCGCGCGCGCCTTCCCCGAGCTCGATGCAGACACGGTGGCGGCGGTGCTGGAAGGGGCCGGCGCCTTCGCCGAGGCCGAGCTCGCGCCGCTCAACCGCCGCGGCGATGTCGAAGGCGCGCGCTACGCGAACGGCCGGGTCACCGCGGCGCCCGGCTTCGCCCAGGCCTACAGTGCTTTCGCGCAGGGCGGCTGGAACTCGCTCTCCGCCGACCCGGCCTACGGCGGCCAAGGCCTTTCCAAACCGCTCGAACTGGCGGTGTTCGAGATGGTGCACGCCGCCAACATGGCGTTCGGCCTTTGCCCCATGCTGACCCAGGCGGCCATCGAGGCGCTCGCCCAGCATGGCACGGAGCGCCAGAAGCGCCTGGTGCTCCCGAAGCTGGTTTCCGGCGAGTGGACCGGGACCATGAACCTCACCGAACCGCAGGCGGGCTCGGACCTCGCGGCGCTCACCACCCGCGCGGACCCGGACGGCGCCGGCGGCTACCGGCTCACGGGCCAGAAGATCTTCATCACCTGGGGCGACCACGACGTCGCCGACAACATCTGCCACCTGGTGCTCGCCCGCACGCCCGATGCTCCGCCCGGCGTGAAGGGGATCAGCCTGTTCCTCGCCACCAAGCGCCTCGTCAACGACGACGGCTCGCTGGGCGGTCCGAACGAGCTGCGGCCGGCCTCCATCGAGCACAAGCTCGGGATCCACGGCTCGCCCACCTGCGTCATGCTCTACGAGGGCGCGCAGGCCGAGCTGGTCGGCGAGCTCGGCCAGGGCCTGCCGCACATGTTCGTCATGATGAACGCCGCCCGCCTGCAGGTGGGGATGCAGGGCGTGGCGATCGCCGAGCGCGCCTTCCAGCAGGCCTTGGGCTTCAGCCAGGAGCGCCGTCAGGGCCGGGCGGTCTGGTCGGCCGACTATCCCGCGCCGATCTACGCCCACCCCGACGTGCGCCGCATGCTGATGCTGATGAAGGCCAAGATCGAGGCGGCGCGGGCGATCTGCCTGACCACCGGCGTGCTCGCCGACCTCGCCCGCCTCGCCGACAGCGACGAGGAGCGCGCCGGCGCGCGCGCCCGCCAGGAGCTGCTCACCCCCATCGCCAAGGCCTGGTCGACCGACGTCGGCGTCGAGGTGGCCTCGCTCGGGCTGCAGGTGCACGGCGGCATGGGGTTCATCGAGGAGACCGGCGCGGCGCAGCACTACCGCGACGCCCGCATCGCGCCGATCTACGAAGGCGCCAACGGCATCCAGGCGAACGACCTCGTCGGCCGCAAGGCCCCGATGGCCGACGGCGCGGTGATGCGCGAGCTCTGCGCCGAGATGCTGCTCACCGCCCAGACGCTCACCGACGCCCCGGACCTGGCCAGGCTCGGCCAGCGCCTCGCCCAGGGCGCCCAGGCCCTGGAGCACGCCACCGGCTGGCTGCTCGCCCATCGCGGCCCGGACGCGCTCGCCGCGGCCACGCCCTACCTGAAGCTCGCCGGAGACGTGATCGGCGGCTGGATGCTGGGCCGTCAGGCGCTCGCCGCGGCGGGCTCGCCGGATCCGTGGCTGCAGGGCAAGGTCGCCCTCGCGCGATTCTATGGCGGCCAGGTGCTGGC
>NZ_DATIMC010000134.1:0-37200 GCF_035475775.1 Phenylobacterium sp.
GGCGTTGGTCCCGGAGCCCGCCACCGACCAGTTGACGGCGCTGGTCCCGGTGAGGTCGCCGGAGCGGGTCAGGGTGTAGACGAAGGCGGTCGATCCGGTGTCGCCCTCCGCGTGCGAGACGCTGGTCGGGGAGATCGAGAGCGTGGTGCTCGTGCTGACGGCGTTCGACTGGTACACCCGGACGTAATCGATCTGGTATTGACCGGGAAAATTGGTCGTAGCGTCAGGAGCTCCGCCCCAAGTCCCGCCGACCGCCAGGTTCATCAGCATGTACATCGGCACGTCGTCTTCGGGAGCCGTGTTCGCGACGCCCATCACGTGACCGTCGAAATAGAAGGTGATCTTGTCCGGCTCCCAATCGACGCCGTAGCGATGGAAGCCGGTCGACATGTCGGCAACCGTGTTGTTGAAAGGCGCGTCGAAGCTGACGTCGGCCGTGTGCGAGAACTGCCAGAGCGAGGTGGTGTTGCTTCCCAGCACCTCGAAGATGTCGATCTCGGGGCGGTTCGAATTATCGGTGGGCAGGAGCCAGAAGGCCGGCCAGAAGCCCTGACCTGCCGGCAACTTGGCGCTTATCTCGAAGTATCCGTATAGCTGAGAGAAGGAGAATTGAGACGTCAGAACACCCGACGTATAATGATAGTTATCGATGAAGGGCTGAATTGACGGATCTGCCGGCGCAGCGGTAAGCGTGAGGATGCCGTTGGATACCGCCCAGGGCTTGACGCTAGTAGTATTCGGGTTCGATGCGTTTATGTACCATTCGAGCTCGCCGTTGCCACTGAACGTCGCGACATCGCTGCCATTGAAATTGTAATTCGTGTACCAGCCTGATGTCCCGTTCCACAGAGACAGACTATTGAACTCATCGTCGAACGTAAGCTTAGCAGTTCCGGCGAGATTGTTCGGATCAATAGCCACCTTAGATCCCTCGAAGACGGGCAAGCCCCGAGCCGCCCGCACTCTCCGCTGTACGAAATCTCACCGGATGTGCAAGCGCTGCTATCCGGAAAAAACTATCTCTGCGGTAGGTATGTTCCAGCCCAAGAGACCTTTTTCCGCCGCGGTCGCACTGTGCGGCAGTCCGGAATGATCTGATGTCGGGGGTATTTGCCGGCTTCACCCGCAGGAATTCCGCGCAATCCGGAGTTATCGCGACAGAACTTGCTGTGTAATCGAGGTCGATTGCTGCCTAGATTCCGTCTTGGCTAGTCTTCCATGGATCGGCTGACGAGAGACTGGAACTGCGCCGTAAATGCTGCGTTCTAGCTCGATCTGCCAATGGCGTGCAGGTCTTCCCCGATGTTCAAACTGACAAGGCGCGATGCCTTCGGAGCCTTGGCCGCCTGGCCGCTCGCCGGGCCGCTCTGTGCGGATGCGGCCACGTTGCCGCCGCTCAGGGCGAGCTTCGTGGAGACCTTCGCCGGGCCCGTGAGTTTCTATGATCGGCGGAGCCGGTCCGGCCGCTGGAAGACCAACTACTGGTTCGGCGATCAGAACGACGCCTCCAGCCGGTCGCTTCCGGCTGAAAAGGAGATCTACGTCGACCGGGAGTTCTGCGGGATAAATCCGTTCGTCAGGTCGAGCGAGGGCCTCAGGATCGTCGCGGCCAAGAACCCGAACGTCGCGGATCCGCGGCTGTTCAGTCCCTACACGGGGCGCAAGACACCGCTTCCCTACACCTCCGGGCTCATCACGACGGAGGCGTCCTTCCGTCAGCAGTACGGCTACTTCGAAGCCGAGATGAGCTTTCCCCAGGTGCGCGGCTGCTGGCCGGCCTTTTGGCTTCTGGGGCCGCCCGACGGCCCCCACGCCGGCGACGAGATCGACGTGGTCGAATGGGTGGCCTCGAACCCCCATCGGCTGTTCTTCAACGCCCACTATGCGGGCAAGGCCGAAGCCGTCTGGGTGGATGGGTACGATACGGCGCGACCGCACAAGTACGGCATCCTGTGGACGCCCCAGGAGCTCGTCTGGTTCGTGGACGGAGCCTCGGTGCATAGGCGGCCAAACCCGGGCCTGCACCAACCCATGTACATGCTGATCAATCTGGCGATCGGCGGTTGGGACAACAATCTCCCGGAAGACCCGAACGGCTTCCCGGCGAGCTTGCTGGTCTCGTCGGTCAAGGCCTACCGTCCGGCCGACTAAGGCGTCAGCCCCCCTGCAGCACGGCGACTCCCACGGGGCGCCTTCGAGCCTGGCCGTAGGGCGTTTGACCGGCGCTCGAGAAACCCGCGTATCCCCTGGCGTCGACGCGGGTCAGGACCGCGCCTACGATCGGGGCGCCGCTCTCGTAGAGGATCTGCGCGGCAGCCTGGGCGGCTCGCAGGGGCGTGCGGTCCCAGCGTACGCCCAGCAAGACCTGGTCGGCCTTGCCCGCGACCACCCGGGCGTCAGCGACGCCCAGAACAGGCGGCGTGTCGAGGAGCACGTAATCGAAGTCTTCTCGGAGGCGCTCGAAGAGGCGTTCGGTCTCCGGGTGTGCGAACAGATCTTCCGGAACCGCGTTCGGGCTTGCGGGAAGCACCCAAAGGCCGCTCGCCGCATCGAGACGCAAAGCCTCGGCCAGCGGAACCGAGCCGTCGGCGACCTGGACGACGCCTCGGTCGGCTTCGCCGAGGCGCCTTGTCAGGCCCCGCCGCCTCAGGTCGCAATCGACGACGACCACCCGCTTTCCGGACAGCGCCATCGCGCGGCCCAGGCAACAGCAGCTCAGACTCTTGCCCTCCCCGGGGATCGCCGAGGTGAATGCGATGATCCTTCCTCCGCCAGACGGCCCCGGCCGCAACGCGACGAAGGCGTGCAGATGGCGGAAACTCTCCGCGAAGCTCGAGAACGGCTCGCGGACCAGGTAGTCCTCGGGCGGCTGTGAGCGGCCCCGGGCGGCGGCCCTGACGGATGCGAGCTCGGGCAATACGCCGGCGACCTGCATCGCAAGCTCTCGCTCCACGTCCGCGCGGCTGCGCAGCGTGCGGTCCCACACTTCGGCGACGATCATTGCCGCGGCTGCGCCCAGCGCGCCGAGCACCAGCGCAAACAGCGACATGTCGAGCATGTTGGGGGAGGAGGGGCTGTGGGGTGGGTCGGCGACGGCCACAATCCTGGCGTCGGTCTGCGGCATGTCGCGCCCCGCCGCAATCTCACCGATCCGCTTGAGATAGGCGGCGTAGAGCTCCTTGGCCGAGGTCGCCTTCTGCTCGAGCGAGAACAGGTCCGGCTCGGCCCGGTCGCGCGCCGCCAGCGCGCCCTCGATGGCTCCGCGGCTGGCGGCCAGAGACGAGACGCGACCGTTCGCGGCCTGCGCCTCGGCGCGGAGGCTGGAGAGGACGCGCCTGGTCTCCTGCTGAATCGCGGCGCGGATGTCGTTCAGCTGCGCCTGCGCGCGCTTCACTTCCGGGTATTCCGGCTTGAAGTCGGCCTCCAGCTGCGCCAGCCGGATGCTGACCTCCGCCTCCTTCTTGCGCAGAACGTACATCGCCGGCGAGGTCGTGGAGGCTCCGACGTTGTCGAGGGATCCGCCGGGCCCCGCCTGGCGGAGCGCCGCGTCCAGCGATGCGC
Source organism: Phenylobacterium sp. (assembly GCF_035475775.1). Taxonomy (GTDB): domain Bacteria; phylum Pseudomonadota; class Alphaproteobacteria; order Caulobacterales; family Caulobacteraceae; genus Phenylobacterium. The sequence goes on from NZ_DATIMC010000134.1 coordinate 3,562, forward strand.
GCCGTTCCGCCGCGTCGGCCTGCGCCTTGGCGACCTCCTGGCTCAGCAGCGAGGCTTCCTGCTCGGCGGCGATGGTGTCGTCCGTGCCGTAGAGGCCATGCGCGTTCTTGTATTCCGCCAGGTTCTGTTCGGCTGCCTCGACCTGTCGCCGCATGGTCTCCAGGCCGCTCCTGACGCCCTCGTCGGCGTGTTCGAAGGTCGCGACCTTCGCCTTCACCTTCTGGTCGAGGAAGACCTGGAGCAGCCCGTTGGCCAGCCTGGCGGCCTTGAGGGGCGAGCGTGACGAAAATCCGACGGAGATCAGCGGAGCCTTGGTGTCGCGATCGACGGTGATCCTGTCCCTGACGCGCTGGACGATGCGCTCGAACGCGAGCGCATCGGGCTTGCGATCGCTCGCGCGCGCCGCCGGATTGAACTCGGGATCGCGATCCAGCGCATAGCGGCGGACCAGGTCCTCGGCCGCGGCCCTGGAGCCGATCGTCTCGACATCGGTGTCGAGCAGGTTCACCTCGACCTTCCCGTCGGGCTGGGAGGGTTGGATCGCCGTCAGATTGGCCTGCCTGGGGTCGACGAGGAGTTGTCCGTAGGCCGTGAACAGCGGGGGTCGCGTGGCGGCATAGGCAAGGACGAGCGCGATCAGCGCGACGCCGACGCCAAGGCCCAGGCCTGCCCGTCGCCACGCCGTGGCGACGACGCTGCGAAATTCGATGCGGCCCGGATCCTCCGCCCGCCTCTGCGCCCCGGGCCGCACGCGCAATTCGTGCGCTGAGGAAGTGAAATTGTTCATGCCAGTCGCCTCGGCGGGACCGCGCGCGGAGCCGTCGGGTTTGCGGCATGCCGCCCGGCGCGGGGGGCGAGCTGGGAGAGGGCGGCGGCGCGCGCGCGGCTCAGCAGGCGTGCAGCGCCGGCGGGCCGATGAACGGCGAAACGCGGCGCTCGGATCGCCAGGAAGCTGACCAACAGCAGGATCTGAATGACGCTCACCGGGTTGAGCAGGAAGCCTCCGGTGAAGTTGAAGGCGACGAACAAGGCCAGGGCCAGCGGGGCGTTCGCGGTCCCCAGCATGCAGGTCCCCATCGCCGCCAGGAACAGGACGCCGGGAAGCGCCCCGTACTCCACCATCACCTTGGCGATGGGCCAGAGGCTCACGCCGTTTTCGATGGCGTTTCCCGCCCCCAGTCCGGTGACCAGATGCGCCGGATCGGCGAAGACGCCGCTCAGCTGGTGCAGAGGGGCCACGAGCCGCTGAAAGCCGCTGCTGTTCCGCAGACCGAGCTCGGCGAAACGTCCGGTGAGGTGCTCGAGCAGGCCGGAGTAGTAGGCGGTGACGATCCCGAGGGCCCCGGCCGCCGCGGCAAGGACGACCGCTCGGCCCCTGCGCGCCAGCATCAAGGGCGCTCCGGCGATCAGCACCATGAGGATGCCGGTGGCCGCGACCGTTCCGAGAAGCGCCCCGCCATAGACCAGCACCCGCGACATGCGGTGGAAGAACATCAGCTCGATCAGAAGGGCCGCCGCCAGGAACGAGGACGCAAACGACGGCTCGAGGAAGAAGAAGCCATTCGGCCGAATGAAGGCGTCGCCCCAGGCGATCGGCGGTGCGTAGTTGAACCCCTGCAGCAGCAGAAATTTCGGAACGAACTTTTCGAGGCTGGGGAGGTCGCCGAGGCCGAACGCAGCCTGCGACGCGAGTTGCACGAACACCATGGCCGCGCCGATCAGCATCGCGTCCTGGAACACGCTCATCAGCCGCAGGTGCTGCTGAGCCGTGACCTTCCATACCAGAACGAAGGGCGAGTACAGCAGCAGCAGTTCCAGATAACTCAGCAACGATATCGGACGGTTGGCGATGACCTGGCTGATCGTCGCCGTTGCAAAGAACACGCCTACCATCAGCAGCCTGGGGTAGGACACGTGAAGCCGGCTGGTCAGCAGCATGTAAGCCAACCAGCCGTAGAGCGTGACCAAGGGCAGGCTGATCGGCGCCCCGGGAATCGGAAGCACGAACTTCTGCAGCAGCACGAGCACGACGATCTGGGCGGCGAAGCCCCAATAGGCCAAGTCGCGCCGGACGAGATCCTGCGGGTGCGCCGCCGGAACGTACGGAATTGCGTGCGCGGCGTCAGTCACGTTCCCCCCTTCCGGGCGGCAGCTATGCCTTCACCGCATTCAACGGCGCAGAGGCGAGTTGGTTCGCGCACCGTCTAGATCAGCAGCGCTTCGCCCAAGGGCGCCAGGCAGCGCTCCCAATCGTAGCGCTCCAGACACGCGGCTTTGAATATTCTGAAGCGCTCGATCCTCTGGTCGTCGGGCGAGCCGAGCCAGTCCTGGATGAGATCCGCCATTTCCTTCTTGGACCTGACGAAGCGGACGAACTCCTCCGCATGCGGCAGGCCGGCGAATTCGTCGCGAAGGTCGCACAGGCTCAGCACCACGCAGTTGCCGGCGACGTATTCCACCGCCTTGAGCTTGAATCCGCCAAGGAACCGATCGCTCACAATGCCGAAGCGCACCCCCAGACCCCAGTCAATGGCGCGCGTGGCGATCACCTTCTCGTGGCGTCGAAGGATTTCCGCCGCGGCCGTGTCGCGCACGAGGATGGGAACCGGCAGCGACGGCCGTTCCGCCGCCAGGCGCCTGAGGTCCCGGCGCTTGCGCCACCACCCGTACGAGCCGGTGACGACGGCCTCTGGTCTCAGCGTCGCCGAGGGCGAAAGCGGCGTCTGTGGCGGCGCACCCGGCGGAGCGACAGAGACCTCCGGGCGCTCGATGCCGAGCGCTCGCAGGCCCGCGAGGTCCGCCTGGGATATGCACAGCAGCCGGGCCGAAAGGTCGCCGTACCAGCGCCGTTCGAACCGCGCCGCCCCCGGCTGCAGAATGCGCGCCGCCCAGCTGTGGTCCGTCTTGGCGATCAGCGAGTGCAGGTTCTGCGTGAAATATACTTTCCGGATGCCCGCCAGCGCGGGCTCGTCGCCGAGCGGGAAGGCGCCTTCGTGGGCGAACAGCACCAGATCGAAGCGCCGCTTCGCCAGGGCCGCGCGCAGGGCCCGGCGGTTTTGCGCGCCGTCATACCGCGCCGCTTCCGGAGGCGCGCCGCGCGCGACATTCCACAGCTGACCTGCCCGACCGATCGGCGGCAGCTCGAGGACCTCGATCGACACTCGGGCCGAGACGTATTCGGCCCACCGGCGATAGACGATGGTATCGCCGCCGTTGGCGTCCCGGCTGGCGGCCGGTCGGACGAAGAGACAGCTTCGGTTCGACCGCGCCGGGCGGGCCGGCCAGGCCTCGGCGGTCGGGGGCGTCCGTGGCGCGACCGCGTTCATGCGCCCACGTCCTCGCCCACCACCGTGACGAGGCGATCGCCTTCCGCAAGCATGCCCGCCTGGCCCTTGAGCTCCGCATCGACCATCAACCGCGCCAGATCGCGAGCCGTGGTTTTCGCACGCCAGTCCAGGAGACGCTCGGCCTTCGAAGGATCGCCCACCAGGCTGAGCGGCTCCGCCGGACGGATGAGCCGATCGTCGGTCAGGACGTGGGCCTTCCAATCCAGGCCCGCGTGCTCGAATGCGTAGCTGAGGAACTCGGCCACCGAGGTCGGCCTGCCGGTGGCGAGCACGACGTCAGTCGGTTCGTTCAACTGCATGATCCGCCACATCGCCTCCACGTATTCCGGGGCATATCCCCAGTCGCGAGTGGTATCGAGCCGGCCGAGGCGAAGCTTCGCCTCAGGAAACCGACGGATTTCGGCCACGGCGCGCGCGATCTTCCTTGTCACGAAAGCCGGACTCCGGCGCTCGGATTCATGATTGTAGCAAATCGCACTGCAGGCGAATAAGTGGAAGGATTCCCGATATACTTTCGTCATCTGGACCGCAAACGCCTTGGCTACGCCATACGGCGACACGGGAGCGACCGGCGTGGTTTCATCCTGCGGCGACACCGCGGGGCGTCCGAAGATCTCACTGCTGCCCATGTTCAGGAATCGGGGCGACGGATCGAGGTCGCGGATGATTTCCAGCAACCGCAGCGTGCCCATGGCGGTGAAGTCGCACGTCGACTCGGGCGTCTCGAAGCTCAGGCCCACATGAGATTGGCCAGCGAAGTGGTAGATCTCGTCCGGATGTGCGTGCAAAATGATCCGGCGGAGGTTGGTGGTGTCTTCAAGATCGCAATAGTGCAGGAAGAACTGTCGATCATGCATTCTGAGATCGGAAGTTATGTGGTCCAATCTGGGACGGTCAATATTGCTCGACCGCCGCACGACGCCATGAACAACATAGCCTTTTCGCAGCAGCAAATCGGTGAGATACGAACCGTCTTGTCCGCTGACACCGGTGATGAAGGCTGTCTTCATTGAGAGCTGAACTGAAAGTCCATAAGGCGAAAGCTGGGGAGACCGCAGCGGAGCTCGGCCCTCCGCAAACCGCTCATCCTGGGAATTCCCAACGGCCAAGGTTGGTTCCTCGGCGGAGACCGACGAGCTGAATCGGCCCGAAACGGCCGACGAGGCCTGTTCGGTCGCCGGCGGACCCTGATCGCTAGAGCATCCCGGGGTGACGAACTTGCGCCGCCGCCGGAGGAGCTCCGGCGGCGGCTCTGGAAATCGTGATCGAGCACGGCCGGCATTCGCGAGCGGAATCAGGCTGCGGCGATATAGTAATTCTTGAAGTAGCCATAATAATCGCTCGAGTCGCCATAACCGTACCGCGCCTGATCCTTCACATTCACCTTGGTGAGCAGGGCGCCAGCGACATTCGCACCGCACTCATGGAGGATGTCGGTCGCCGACTGCGCAGCCCGGATGGGCGTCTTGTTCCATTGGACAAGGTAGAGGACGCGATCGGCCTTCGCGGCGAGGATGCGCGCGTCGGCGACCCCGAGGATCGGCGGGCTGTCGAGGATCACGTAGTCGAAGCGCTCCTGCAGGGTCGCGAACAGCGCGTCGGTCTCCGGTTTCGAGAACAGATCGTAAGGGATCGACTTGCCGGTCGCCCGCAGGACGAAACAGTCGCTCTTCGGATCGTGCACCAGCGCCTGCTCGAGGGAAGCCTTGTCCTGGACCACCTCGACGATGCCGATGTCGCCCTGGCCGATGAGCTTGCTGACCCCGCGTTGGCGCAGGTCGCAATCCACCAGGCAGACCCGTGAGCCGCTCAGCGCGAGCGTCCGGGCGAGGCAGAAGGAGGTCAGGCTCTTGCCTTCGCGCGGGACCGCAGAGGTCACCGCGATGAGCTTCGCGTTGTCGCCGCGCGTCGAGATGGTCAGGAAGGCGCGCAGGTTGCGGAACGCCTCTGCGAACCCGGAGTAAGGATGGTTGACCAGATACTCCTGCGGCTGCGCGTCGGGTCCGCGAAGGTTCTTCGGCTTCACCGAGCGGAAGTCAGGCAGGACGCCCGCGAAGGGCACCCCGAGCTCCCGCTCGACGTCCAGGCGGCTGCGCAGGTGCTTGTCCCAGAACTCCGCGATCAGCACCGCCGCCGCCGCAGAAATCACCGCCGCGAGGAACGCCAGGAAGACGCCGAGTTGCATATTGGGCGACGATGGCTCGGTCGGCGGCGCGGCCGCGGAATTGACCGAAGCATCGGCCTGCTGCAGGCCGCTCTCAGCCGCGATCTGCTTGGCGCGCGTGAGATAGGACTCGTAGATGCCCTTCGCGGCGTCCGCGCGCTGCTGCAGGCCCACGAGGCCGATCATGGCTTCATTGTTCGAAGCCAATCCGCCCTGAGCTTGCCCTCGGCTCGCGAGCAGCGACGATTCCCGCCCGGCCGCCGCCTGGGCCTCGGCTCGCAGGTTGGACAGGATACGATTGATCTCGCTCTGGATCGCTGCGCGGATGTCGTCGAGCTGGGCCTGGGTGCGCTTCACCTCCGGATATTCGGGTTTGAAGTCGGTCTTGAGCTGGGCCAGCTTCACCGAGAGTTCCGCTTCCTGCTTGCGCAGCTCGCGAATGGTGTCGGACCCGAGCGCGGCACCCACGTCGGCGCCGCCGCCGCCGCTGCGCAGCTGTCCGAGCGCGGCTTCCAGCCGGGCCGCCTTCTCGGCATGCTCGGCCTTGGCCGCGGCGATCTGCTGATTCAGCGTGGAGACCTCCTGCTCGGCCATGGTCGCGCCGTCGGCGCTCATCAGACCATGAGCGATCTTGTAGCGCTGCACGTCCGCTTCGGTCCGTTCGGCGTCGGCCCGCATCTTTTCGAGACTCGCGCCGATCTCGCCATTTGCGCGGCTCACGATGGCGATCTTGTCGTCGAGCTGCTTGCGCTGGAACTCGTCCATGTAGGTGTTGGCAATCTGCGCGGCCCGCGCCGGAGACGACGCGCTGAAGCTGACGTTCACGATGTAGGTAGCCTCCGCCCGTCGCACGTGGAGGTGACGGCGGGTCACATCGGCAATCGCCGAGACCAGGCGATCCGTGGGCTGGGCGATCGGCTGCCGGGCGTGGATCAGCCCGAAGAACTGCGGGCGCGCCGAAGGGCTGAACTCGGGATCGTTGTAAAGCTTGAGCCGCCGAACCACACGCTCCGCGAGGGCATGCGAGCGGAGCATCTCGACCTGAGTGTCCACGAGGTCCGTGTCCGCTTGCGGCGTGTTCGCTTGCTGGGGCGTGGCGATGTTGACGCCCTTGGTGTCGACGAGCATCGAGCCAGTCGCCGTATAGGCCGGCGTCTTCAGCGCGAACGCGCCGATGACCACCAGAAAGACCACGGCGCCGACCGCCAGACCGAGCTTGGCGCGTTGGAGCATGATGCCGATGAGCTGGCGCAGGTGCATGCGTTCGGCCGGCTCCCCGGGAGGAAGAGACTGAACCGTGTATCCCGGCGGCTCGTAAGCGACGGTGACCAGATCGTTCATTCTGTTACCTGCATTGTCCCATGAAGCCGATCGAGCCGGCCTGAACGATGAATCTGCGCGGGGCCGCGATCACCACGGCCGGATCAGCATCCCGAGCAGCCCGAGGAACGACCCGCCCTGGAAGTTTTGCATGAACGACTTGGCGCCGGACTGGTCGACCACGACGATGTCGTTGCCGTAGATGGAGGGGTCTTCCGCCTTGCCGGTCCGGATCTGGGCAAGGTCGTAAAAGGCGGAGCGCCGCACGCCCCCCACAGTGCGAAAGATGGCGACGCGATGTTCGTTGGCGAGCCTCGAGTCGACCCCCTTGGCCAGCGCCACGGCCTGCATGAGGCTGGTCGGGCCGGCGAGCGCATAGACGCCCGGCGAGGCGACCGCGCCTTCGACCGTCACCTTTTGACCCTGCGCCTCCTTTACGGCCACGGTGACCTGCGGGTCCTTCATGTAGCTCTTGCGCAGCGCCGCGGCGATGTCGTTCGACAGTTCGGGCGGCGTGCGCCCGAGCGCATTGATCTGGCCGATGAGCGGCAGGAGGATCTTGCCGCCCAGGTCGACCTGGACCGTGTGGCTGAGCTCGGGGAGCTGATTGACGTTGATCTCGAGCGTATCCTGCGGCCCGATCCGGTATTCCGTCGCGCCGGGGGTCACGCGCGACACGTTGTCGGGAGGCGGGAGCAGCGCGGAAGTGGCGAAAACCGGCGTGGCGGAGAAGGCAAGAAGCGTCGCCGCGGCCAGCGAGAACAGACGCCTGCGCATCGTGGGAGAACTCCAAGGACGTGACCAGTGCGGCTTGGAAGCGCCGCCATTGTCTCAACTCCGCAGAGCGCTCGGTGTTCCGCCCGCAACCGGCTCTTGATCGGCGGACGCCGTTGGTCGCTCACGATTGCGGCAAACCTCCGCAGCGCCCGCAACCTCTTCAAATCTCCTGAGTTCTGAAGGATGTCGAGGAGACGGGAATGCAGGAGCCGAAGGCGTTCGCCTATTCGCTGAGCCAGCAGCAAGAAGGCTGGGCTTGGAGCATCTACGACGAGAACGGCGCGACGGTGGCCTGCGGCGCGCATCGGAGCCGTGCAGACGCCGAGGCGGCGGTGGACCGCGCCCTCAGGCGCAATGCGTCGGGCGTGACCGAAGACGCCACAGCCTAGGCTCGTCCACTCACCTGCCACGCGCGCCCATCCGAAGCGAGTGATCGTCCGGCGTCGTCGCGACGACGGATCCGATCGAGAATCCGGGGCGATTGGCGCAACCGCGATGGGTCCCGCAGCAAGCTATCTGGCTGCGGTTTCAAGAGCGTGCGCCAGGGCTGAAGCCGGGCGCGACGCCCACTCCTGGTCCGCGTGATCGGGGCAATCTGTGGCTGCGGGGCCGCACCGCGGAAGATGGTGAAAAAACCCTTGCGGCGCTGAGGAACCCTCAACCGTGGCCGTGGGTTGTCGGGCTGAAATTCCGGCGGAGAGTGGCTCCGCTGACAGCTTCCGAAGTCGTCATGTCAGAAATAGTTTTCAGCAGCGAGGTCCTGCGAAGGGCCCGGCCTCAAACGCGCCAGGTAGCCTTGGATGAAACCCTGACCGAGGCGATGAGCATTCTCGTCGCCCTGGTGGCGCTGATCTTTCTGGCGCCGGTGATGATCGCCGTCGCCATCGCGGTCTTCGCCCAGGACGGCGGGCCGATTCTGTTCGCGCATCGCCGCATCGGCCAGGACGGGCGGCACTTCTACTGCCTGAAATTCCGAACCATGACCGTGGACGCCGAACGGCGGCTAGCCGACCTCCTGGCCAACGATCCTCAAGCCCGCGCGGAGTGGGAGAAGGACCATAAGCTCCGCAGGGATCCGCGGGTGACCAGGCTGGGCGCGTTTCTCAGGCGCTCGAGCCTCGACGAGTTGCCGCAGCTCTTCAACGTTCTGCGCGGCGACATGAGCCTGGTGGGGCCGCGCCCGATCGTCGACGCCGAGATCGCCAAATATGGCCGCCGCTTCCGCCACTACTGCGCGGTCAAGCCGGGGATCACCGGCCTGTGGCAGGTGAGCGGGCGCAGCGAGACCGCCTATCGCACGCGGGTCGCCCTGGACTGCGTCTACGCCCGCGAGCGCAATCTCTTCCTGGACAGCTATATCATCCTTGCGACCGTGCCGGCTGTGCTCAGCCGGCGCGGATCCTACTGAGGCCGAGCCGGGCTAGGGACGCGCGCGCAACACCTTCGCCACCACCGGCGCCAGGCGGGACGCGATGACCCGCACGCCGTGCGCATTGGGATGGATGCCGTCGGCCTGATTGAGCGCCGCGTTGCGCTCCACGCCTTCCAGCAGGTCCGGATAGAGCGCCACGTGGTGGGCGCGGGCGAGGTCCGGGAAAACGGCGTTGAAGTCCCGCGCATAGCCGGCCCCGATCTCGCGAGGCGCCCGGATCCCGCAGAGCACCACGGACACGTGATGCGCCGCCAGGCGGGTGAGGATCTTGTCCAGATTGGCGCGGGTGGCCTTCGGGTCGATGCCCTGCAACAGGTCGTTCCCGCCGAGGGCGACCACCACGACGGAGCTGTCCGGCCGGATCGAGAAGTCGAGGCGTCCCAGGCCGTCGGCGGTGGTGTCGCCGGAGACCCCGGCGCCGCGCACGGTGTTCGGCACGCCGCGGCGCTCAAGGGCGAGGTGCAGCTGGTTGGGCAGTGCGTCGCGGCCGGGCAGGCCTAGCCCCGCGGTGATGGAGTCGCCCAGGATGGTGACCACCTTGCCGCGCGCCGCGAGCGCCCGGACCGGCAGGGCGGCCAGGCCGGCGGCGATCAGGCTTCGGCGGGAGACGCGGTGAGATGTATCGGCCATGCGCCTGCCCTATGTAGGACGCATCTGCCCGTCGCCAACGCCTGAGGCCTGGTTGTCCGCCGACGTTCCGCTGATCCTGGACCGCGTGTCTCTGACCCTGCCGTCGCCGGCGGGTCCGGTGGAGATCCTGCGCGAGCTGGAGGTGCGCGTGGCGGCGGGCGAGCGGGTGGCGCTGGTCGGGCCTTCCGGCTCCGGCAAGTCGTCGCTGATCGCGGTGGCCGCCGGCCTCGAGCGGCCGACCGGCGGCCGCGTCCTGCTGTTCGGCGAAGATCTCGCCCGGCTGAACGAGGATGGCCGGGCGCGGCTCCGGCGGGGTCGTGTCTCGCTGGTGTTCCAGTCCTTCCACCTGCTGCCGAACATGACGGCGCAGGAGAACGTCGCTGCGCCGCTGGAGATCGCGGGCATGGCCGATGCGACCCGCACCGCCCGCCACTGGCTCGAGCGGGTCGGGCTTTCCGCGCGGGGCCATCACTATCCGCACCAGCTCTCCGGCGGCGAGCAGCAGCGAGTGGCGCTGGCCCGCGCGCTTGCGCCTCAGCCGCAGCTCATGTTCGCTGACGAGCCGACCGGAAACCTGGACGCGGCCAACGCACAGCAGGTGGCCGAGCTGATGTTCGAGCTGGTCGCCATGACCGGTGCGGCGCTGGTCCTGGTCACCCACGACGTGGCGCTGGCCGGCCGCGCCGACCGGATGGTGCGGCTTCGCGACGGGCGAACCGTCGAGGCGGCATGACGCCGCTGGCCCTCCGCTTCGCCGCCCGCGAGCTGCGCTCAGGCGTGCGGGGCTTCCGAATCTTCCTGGCCTGCCTGGCGCTCGGCGTCGCGGCCATAGCCGCGGCGGGCTCCACGGCCGAGGCTTTCCGCCAGGGCCTGGCGAGCCAGGCCCGCGAGATCCTGGGCGGCGACCTCTCGATCACCGTCCAGCAACGGCGCTTCTCGCCCCAGGAGCGCGCCTATTTCGCAAGCCTGGGCCGGGTCTCCGTCGCCGCCGCGAACCGCGCCATGGCCGAAGCCCCTTCCGGCGAGCGGCGGCTGGTGGAGCTGCGAGGGATCGAGGGCGACTATCCGCTGGCCGGCAAGGTGACGCTGAGAGGGGCGCCGTCGCTCGGCGCGGCGCTGAGGCGCGACGGCGACGCCTGGGGAGCGGCCGTCGAGCAGTCGCTGCTCGATCGCCTGCACCTCAAGCTCGGCGACCGGTTCCTGGCCGGAAACGTCCCGATCGTCGCTCGGGCCGTGCTGCTGGAGGAGCCGGACCGCCTGGCGCGCGGCTTTGCCCTCGGGCCCCGGGTCCTGACCCGCATGGGCGCGCTGCAGGCGGGCGGCTTCCTGACCCCGGGGCTGCCGTTCGGCGAGACGGTGCGGATCGCGCTTCGGCCCGGGCTCGAGCCCAAGCCTGCCATGGCGGCGATCAAGAAGGCCTTTCCGGGCGAGGCGTTCCGCATCCGCGACCGCGATGACGCCGCCCCCGGCGTCGAACGGGTGATCGACCAGCTCGAGTATTTCCTCGGCTTCATCGGCCTGGCCTCGTTGGTGGCGGGCGGCCTGGGGGTCTTCGGCGCGGTCAGCGCCTACCTGGAAGCCCGCAAGCCGGCCATCGCGACACTGAAGGCCCTCGGGGCGCAGGGCGCGCTGGTGCGCGACCTCTACCTGATCCAGATCGGCGTGCTCGCGGCCCTGGGCGTGGCGATCGGGCTGGCGGCCGGGGCGGCCGCGCCGCTGATCCTGGGCGCCCTCGTCAAGCACGAGCTGCCGGTCCCGGCGCTGTTCGCCGTCTATCCCTGGCCGCTCGCCAAGGCGGCCGCGTTCGGGCTGCTGTCGGCCGCGGCGTTCTCGCTGGCGCCCCTGGCCCGAGCCCGGGCGACGCCGCCCGCCAGCCTGTTCCGCAGCGACCTCTCGGGCGCGCTGCGCTTCGGCCCGGAGATCGTCGGCGCGGGCCTGGCCGCGGCCGGGCTGGCGGCGCTCGCCATCGTCACCGCCCCCACGCCGCTCGCCGCCGGGATCATGATCGGCGGGGTGGCCGCGGCCTTCCTGCTGCTCTGGGCGATCGGCTGGGGGGCGGCGCGGGCGGCGGGCCGGGCGCGCGGCGCCGCCCGCGGGCCGGTGCGGATCGGTCTCGCCAACCTCGCCGGCCCCCGCTCGGCGGCGCGCACCGCGGCGCCCGCCATCGGCCTGGGCGTCGGCCTGCTGGCGGCCGTGGTGCTGATCCAGTCCAGCCTTCTGGCCGAGGTGACCGAGGTCGCCCCGCAGACCGCCCCGGCCCTGGTGTTCACCGACATCCCCGGCGATCGCGCCGCCGAGTTCGACGGGCTCGTGCGCCGCGCCTTCGGCCAGCCCCTGACCCGCGACACCTACCTGCGCGTGCCCTTCCTGACCGGTCGGATCGTCAAGGTGCGCGGCCGGCCGGTGGATGCGGCCCGTCTGCCGCGATCCGAGCGCTGGGCCTACGACAACGATGTCTCGCTTTCCGCCATCGGCCCCGAGCCGCCCAACCCGGGGATCACCGACGGCCGCTGGTGGCCCGCCCGCTACGCCGGCCCGCCGCTGGCGGCGCTGGACGAGGACGTCGCCAAGGCCACGAACCTCAAGGTCGGCGAGTCCGTCACCCTGTCGATTCTCGGGCGCGAGATCGACGCCCGCGTGGCGGCGCTGCGCAAGGTGGAGTTCGGCAGCTTCGGCGCGAGCTTCGCCCTGGTGGTCACGCCGGACGCGCTCGCCGGCGCGCACCTGCACGACGTGGCGATCGCCAAGGCGAGCCGCGCTCAGGAGCAGCGGGTGATCCGCGTCCTCGCGGGTCCCTTCCCGCAGGTGAACGTGATCTCGGTGCGCGAACAGCTCGAGGCCGCGACCGAGCTGTTCGATCGCGTGGCGCTGGCGGTGCGCGGGGCTGCGGCCGTGGCGGCCCTGGCCGGGCTGCTGGTGCTGGCCGGCGCGATCGCCGCGCGCGCCCGCGAGCGGACCCGGGAAGCCGCGACGCTGAAGGTGCTGGGCGCTTCGCGCGCACAGATCCTCTTCGCTTATGTGCTGGAGTACGGGGCGGTGGGCGCGATCGCAGGGGCGGCTGGCGTCGCCCTGGGCTACGCCGCCGCCTGGCCGGTGGTGGTCAAGGTCTTCAAGGTCCACTGGAGCGTGGACTGGACGGGCGTCGGCGCCCTGCTCGGCGGCGCGGCGGCGCTGGCGGCCATCGGCGGCCTGCTCGCCGCCTTCCAGGCGCTGTCGAAGCGGCCGGCGCCGGCGCTGCGAACGGAATAGGGGCTGACGCGGCGGCCCGATCGTGGCTTCTTCCGGCGATGAGCCAGTCGCTCCCCGACCAGCTCCGAGCCACCGTCCGCTTCATGGGCCGCGTGCTGGGCGACGTGATCCGCGCCCAGGACGGTCAGGCGGTGTTCGACCAGATCGAGGAGATCCGTCAGGCCTCGGTCGCCTTCCACCGCGAGGGCACGCCGCAGGCCGCGGCCCGCATGGCCGAGCGCCTGGCGGGCCTGAGCCTGTCGGACACGGTCCGCTTCGTCCATTCGTTCGCCTGCTTCCTGCAGATCACCAATATCGCCGAGGACCAGATCGACCGCCGCCGAGGCCGCAGCGGCGACGCCCGGCCGGACACCCTCGCCGGCGCCCTGCGCACCCTGCGCGCCGAAGGGACCGGCCCGGATGCCGTCGCCGAGCTCCTGCGGGGCGGACTGATCGCCCCGGTGATCACCGCCCATCCCAGCGAGGTGCGCCGCAAGAGCGTCCTCGACCGCCAGGGCGCGATCGCCGACGAGCTCGACGCCTTCGACCAGGCCTCCAGCGAACCGGCGCGGGAGGCGATCGAGCGTGAGCTGAACCGCCAGGTCTCGATCTTCTGGCGCACGCGGCTGCTGCGATCGGTCAAGCCCGAGGTGGCCGACGAGATCGAGAACGCGGTCTCGTTCTTCGAGCGCAGCTTCCTGGCCGCCCTGCCGGCCCTCTACGCCCACTGGCGCGACGTGCTGGGCGAGCTGCCCAGCTTCCTGCGGATCGGCTCCTGGGTCGGCGGCGACCGGGACGGCAATCCCTACGTTACGGCCGAGGTGCTGCAGGCCGCCCTCGCCCGGCAGGCCAAGGCTGCGCTGGCGCTCTACCTGGAGCGGCTTCATGCGCTCGGCGCGGAGCTGTCGCTCTCCAACCGGTTGGCGCAGGTCACGCCGGCGCTCGCGACGCTCGCGGCGGCCTCCGTCGACCACTCGCCGCATCGTGCGGAGGAGCCCTATCGACGGGCGCTGATCGGCATCTACGCCCGGCTCGCGGCGACCTACCGCGAACTGACCGGCGAGCCGCCTCCGCGGCCGCCGGCGGGTCCTGCGCCGGCCTACGACCACCCCGAGGCGCTCAGGGCCGACCTGCAGGTCGTGCTCGACTCGCTGCTGGAGAAGCACGGGGCGGCGTTCGAACGCGGGCCCCTGCCGGACCTGATCCGGGCCGTGGACGTGTTCGGCTTCCATCTCGCGACGCTCGACCTGCGCCAGAATTCGGCGGTGCACGAACGCGTCACGGCCGAGCTGCTGAAGGTGGCGGGCGTCTGTCCGAACTACGCCGACCTCGAGGAGCCCGGGCGTTGCGAGCTGCTGCTCAAGGAGCTTGCGCACGGCCGGCTGCTCTATTCGCCGTTCGCCGACTACAGCGAGGAGACCTCGCGCGAGCACGCCGTGCTCTCGGCCGCGGCGGACGTGAAGCGCCGCTACGGCTCCCAGACGATCCGCTGCTACATCGTCTCCAACACCACCGCCGTCTCGGACCTCCTGGAGGTCTATCTGCTGCTCAAGGAGGTGGGGCTGTTCTCGCCCGGCGATCCGCCGCGGACCGAGGTCTTCGCCGAGCCGCTGTTCGAGACCATCGAGGACCTGCGCGCCGCGCCGCAGACCATGGCGCGGTATCTCGATCTGCCGCTGATCAAGCAACTGCTCGCGCCGTCCGGCCTGCAGGAGGTGATGATCGGCTATTCCGACTCCAACAAGGACGGAAGCTACCTCACCTCCACCTGGGAGCTGCACAAGGCCTCGCGCGCGATCTGCGCCGTCGTCGGAGGCGCGGGCCTGCGGCTGCAGCTGTTCCATGGCCGGGGCGGGGCGGTGGGCCGCGGCGGCGGCTCCAGCTTCGAGGCGCTGCTCGCCCAGCCGCGCGGGACCGTGAACGGCCGCATCCGCATCACCGAACAGGGCGAGGTGGTGTCCAACAAGTACCCCGATCCGGAGATCGCCCAGCAGAGCCTGGAGACGCTCACCGCCGGCGTGGTGCTGGCCTCCCTGCAGTCAGCCGCCGCCGGGGAAACCTCGCCGCCGCACGGCAAGGCGATGGATGCGCTGGCGCGGGCGGCCATGGGCGCCTACCGCGCCCTGGTGTTCGAGACTACGGGCTTCGCAGACTATTTCTACGCCGCCACCCCGATCAACGAGATCGCCGATCTGAACATCGGCAGCCGGCCCACGGCGCGCTCATCGACGCGCAGCGTGCAGGCGCTCAGGGCCATCCCGTGGGTGTTCTCCTGGTCGCAGTCGCGGGCCATGCTGCCCGGCTGGTACGGCTTCGGCTCGGCGGTCAAGGACGCCGGGGTCCCGGTCACTGCGCTCAAGGAAATGCACGAGGCGTGGCCGTTCTTCGCCACCACGCTGGCCAACATGGAGATGGTGCTGGCCAAGGCCGATCTCGGCATCGCCAGCCGCTATGCCGGCCTGGTCGAGGACCGGGCGCTCGCGACCACGGTGTTCGACCATATCCGGGCCGAGTGGGACCGCACGCTCGAAGCCCTGCTCGCGATCACCGGCCAGTCGGCGCTGCTCGAGAAATCCCCGGACCTCGCCGCGATGATCCGCTCGCGGCTGCCGTACATCGATCCCCTGAACCACCTGCAGATCGAGCTGATCCGCCGGCGCCGCGCCGGCGATGCGGACGAGTCGGTCCTCGAGGGCGTTCACCTGACCATCAACGGGATCGCCGCGGGGCTGCGCAATACCGGCTAGGGTTCACGCCGCCTTGGTGGGCGAGACCGCGGTCGCGCGGTAGTCGCAGACCTTCGCCAGGGCTTCCGGCTGCAGGAGGATCGCCACGCCGGAGCGCAGCTCGATCAGGCCCGCACGCCGGAGTTGCTGCAGAGTGCGGTTCACGTGCACGATCGAGAGCCCCAGGGCGTCGGCCAGGATCTCCTGGGTCAGGGGCAGGGGGAAGCGCTGCTTGTCGCCCAGGCCGGCGACCTCCAGCCGTTGCTGCAGTTCGAGCAGGAAGTGCGCCACGCGTTCGAACGCGGTCAGCCGACCGAGCCGCACGATGTGGTCGAGCAGCAGCGCGTCTTCCGTGGTCTCCATGGCCGCGAGGGCGCGCGCCAGTCCGGGGAAGGCGCCGCGGCGTACGCCTTCGATCACAGGCGTGGCGTCGACGGTCTCCAAGGCGGTCAGGGCCACCGTGGCGGCGAGCGCCGGCCGGCGGCCGAACCCAAGGCCTTCGCCCGGCGCCATGAAGCTGAAGATCTGCCGCCGCCCATCGGCCATCAGGCGATTGCGGCAGGCCCAGCCGGAGATCACGAAGCGGGGGCGTTGGCTGACGCCGCCCTCGGCGATGAGCTGGTCGCCAGGCGCGTAGCGCTCGCGGCGTTCGGCCAGACCGCGGATGAGCTCCAGCTCGGCGTCCGAGAGGGGCGCCAGGCTCCGCAGGCGGCGCACGATCGGATCCATGGGCCGAACGCCCAGATGAGTGCTGAAGCGGCCCGTCATCGCACGCTCCCCCGGTTGGCGGAGGCGGCTCCGCCGCCCCCTAGCTGCACCTTCGGCCTTGAGCGCGACGCCCAACCCGACAAGGCTCTAACCGACGCCGACAGCAAAGGTTCCTGTACGGCGCCGTACCAACAAGATGTTCCCAGGCGTAGGGGCGATGGCATACGCTCTGTGTCTGAACAGAAACATGGATTGAGTTGTGGAAATTCCCAGAGTACAAGCCTTTATCCTCGACCGGTACTTGATGCCCCATTGGGATACGAGAAAATACATCTGCCAAATGTATATAGCAGACATATGAGTTTTTCCCGGAGCTACCGGCCCCAGAATGGGGTCTGGCCCTAGATGAGCGGCGAAGGGCTCGGCTGTACCAGACATCAATTGTATAGATCGGGCGAGCGCAGCTTCGGTCCCGATCATCCCGAGGGATCCGGCGCCGTCGGATCGGCGAGTTGCGGCACGTGAAACTCGGCGAGCAGGGCCTTCACCGCGCCGGCGCGCCTTTCGAGCTCCCCATCGAGCGTCTGGCGGAGCTTCGGGTCATCGCGGCGCACGCCCATTGAGATGTCGAACACCATCGGCCACTGCGGCCCATCCAGCCAGGGCTGCACCGGGGCGAGCCTCAGTGGGTGGGCGGCCTTGGCGGCGAAATAGCCGGCGAGCGGTCCCCAGACGACCGCCACGTCGATGTCGCCGCGGTCGACGGCCTGGACGATCTCGGCCGGCGGGCTGGGCCGGGCGTAGTCGCCGTAGAGCATGTAGCCGCGGACATTGTCGAAGATCCCCCGCCGGGCGAGCGCATGCGCGGGGGGCGTATTCTGGGCGTCGTTTCCGACCATCTGCACGCCGATCTTGAGGCGCTTGAGACGCGGGTCGTCGAAGGAGGTGATGTCCAGCCCCCGGTCGGCGCGGGTGACGAAGACGTAGGTGGAGCGGTAGTAGGGTCGGGTCGTCGCCAGCATGTCGACCTGGGTCGCGACGCCCGGCCAGACGTCGCAGCGCCGGTCCTTCAGCGTGTTGCGCACGTAGCCGCGCCGCTGGGCCCACCACGTGTATTCGACCTTTGCGCCGAGGTCCCTGGCGATCAGTTCCACGAGCCTGTTCTCGAAACCCTGACCGGCGCGGTTGGAGAACGGCAGGTTGTTGGGATCGGCGCAGACCCTCAGAGTCTTCGGCCCGCAGGCGGCGAGCAGCAGGCCCGACAAGAGGATGAACGCCAGGCTTCTCATGGCGTGGTCACCACCCCCCAGGGGCGGCCGCCGAGCTTGAGGTCCGCGATTCGGCGGCCGCTCTTCAGATCGATCACCGCGAGATCGCCGGAGAGGCCGCTCGCGCCATAGAGGCGGCTCTCGTCGGGGGACAACGCGATCCCCCAGGTGCGGGACCCCGTCGGGAAGTACCGGCTGACCTTCAGCGTCCGGGCGTCGATCTCGGCGGCATGGTCGCCGCGGCCGAGCGCCACGTAGAGCCGGTCTGCGGCGCGCGTGAGGACCAGGCTCACGGCCTGCACGGAAGGCGGCGGATCGGCCTTCTGCAAGTCGATGACGGCGGAGCGTCTGCGGGTCGCCACGTCGAACAGCGTCACGGTCGCGCGGGCCTCGGACGTGACCCAGAGCCGCCGGCCGTCGGGCGTGAACCTCGCATCACGCGGCCGCGCGCCCACCAGGATGCTGTCCAGCAGCGCGCCGGTGCGCGCGTCGATGAAGTGGACCAGGCTCGCGCCCTCCGAGGTGCAGATCACCAGCCGGCCATCGGGGCTGACCGCCATGCCCTCCGGCTCCGGCCCGACGGTGGTCTGGCGAACCAGCTTGTCGGCGGCGATGTCGAGCGCGGAGGCCGCGCCGTCGTCCTCGTTGGCGATGTAGAGCATCGCGCCGTCCGGACTTACGGCGAAGCGCTCAGGGTCGGGGCCGGAGGCGAGATAGCCGCGGATCCGCCGCGAGGCGACATCGATCTCGGCGATCCGATTGTCGTTGCTCACCGCGACATAGAGCGTGCGTCCGTCGGGCGAGAGCGCCAGACCGCGCGGCCGGCGGCCCACCGCCAGGCGAGCCGTCTCCTTCAGCGTCGCCCCGTCGATCACGTGCACCACGTCGGCTTGTTCGTCGGAGACCCAGACGGTGTGCGGCCGGGCAGGCGGGATGCGGCTGCAGGCGGAGACCCCCGCCGCGAGCAGGCCAACAACGAGCGCCGCCCCCCGCAAGCGCTTCACCTCTGGGGCAGGGAGAAGACGTAGAGCACTCCGCCGGCCGTGGTCTTCTGCTTCAGGTCGGCCATGGCGCCGACGAAACCCAGCGCGGCGGTCGGATCGCGCGGGTCGAGGTCGCCCGAGACGATCGCGCCCGCCCAGCCGCCGACGCCGGCGAGGATCGCGATGTACTCATGCCCGTCCGGGCCGCGGTACGCGATCGGCTGGCCGATGATCCCCGAGGCGGCCTTGAACCGCCACAGTTCCTTGCCGTTGCGCGCGTCGAGGGCTTTGAACCAGCCGTCCATGGTCCCGTAGAAGACCAGATCGCCGGCGGTGGCGAGCGCGCCGGACCACAGCGGCAGGTCTTCCTTGATCTCCCAGATGGCCTTGCGATGCACCGGGTCCCAGGCGGTCAGCACGCCGCGGTTGCCGCCGGGGCCGGCCTTCATGCGGACGTCGGCGCCGACATAGGGCGTGCCGGCGATGTAGTTCGCCTGGACGTTCTCCCAGTCCATGCAGAGGTTCTCGTGCGGGATGTAGACCAGCCCGGTGCGCGGCGAAAAGGCGGACGGGTTCCAGTCCTTGGCGCCGGAGGCGGTCGGGCAGATGTCGCGGATCACCTTGCCTTGCTGGGGGACCTTCTCCGGGTTCACCTTCAGCCGCCCGGTCTTCAGGTCCACGCCGAAACTGGAGTTCACGTAGGAATAGGGATCGGCGGCCAGGACTTCGCCGGTGACGCGGTCGATCAGATAGAAGTAGCCGTTGCGTTCGGGCCGGGCCACGACCTTGCGAAGCTGTCCGTTGAACGGCACCTCCAGCAGCAGGTTCTCGTTGATGCCGTCGTAGTCGTGCACGTCGTGCGGTGTGGACTGGTAGAACCACTTGGCCGCCCCGGTGTCGGGATCGCGCGCGAACACCCCTGAGGTCCACTTGTTGTCGCCGGGCCGCTGCTCGGCGTTCCAGGGCCCCGGATTGGCCGTGCCGTAGTAGATCAGGTTGAGCTGCGGATCGTAGGAGATCCAACCCCACATGGTGCCGCCGCCAATGTTCCAGGCGTCGGTGGGCCAGGTGGTGACGCCGAGGTCCTTGCCGCGATCGCTGGCGTAGAAGGGGTGGAAGTCGGGCCCGATCAGCACGTCCTTGTCGGGGCCCGTGTGATAGGCGCGCCAGACGATCTTGCCGGTGTCGGCATCGAGCGCCGTCAGCCAGCCGCGCACGCCGAACTCGCCGCCGGCGTCGCCCACCAGCACTTTGCCCTTCACCACCAGCGGCGCCATGGTGATCGTCTCACCCCGGTTGATATCGCCGAGCTGCGTGCGCCAGACCTCCTTGCCGGTGTTGGCGTCGACCCCCACGGTGTAGCCGTCGAGCGTGTTGAGGATCACCTTGCCGTTCCAGAAGGCGACGCCGCGATTGACCACGTCACAGCACGCCACCCCCTGGCTCGCGGGCTTCGGCAGCGGGTGATAGACCCATTTGGTCGGCGCGCCGGGCTTGGTGAGGTCGAGCGCATAGAGGTCGTTGGGATAGGGCGTCACCACGTACATGGTCGTCCCGACCACCAGCGGCGCGGCCTCATGGCCCTTGTTGACGCCGGTCGAGAAGGTGAACGCCACCTTCAGGTTCTGCACATTGTTGACGGTGATCTCGCTCAGCCCCGAGAAACGCGTGGAGGCGTAGTCCTTGGCCGGCATCGTCCACTGGCCGTCCTCGGCCGGGATCATCGCGGTGGCGCCCGTGCCGCCTGGCGGGACGGCGGCCTCGTGAGCAGGTCCGACCGGCGGGGCTGGCTTGCGGTCGCAGGCCGCGAGGGCCGCCAGGGACGCGGCGACGGCGATCAACGCCAGGAGCCGGCTTCGGCCAGGCTTCGGCTGCCCACTCAGCGCACGCGCCGTCATTCCTCCCATCGCGGACACCCCGGGTCGACGTTCAGGTCCGTAACGCCAAGCTGGCCTGGAAGGATCATTCCATGACTCCATTTCAGCTGGCGGCGCTGTTCCTGAGCCTGGTGGCGGCGGCGGGCTGGCTGAACGCCAGGCTGCTGCGCTGGCCCACTGCGACGATCATGGTGATCGCGGGGCTGGCCAACGCCGGCCTGCTGGTGGTGCTCGAGCGCTGGGCGCCGCGCAGCGGTGCGGGACCGGTGATCGCGGCCGTCCACGGGCTGGATTTCCCGCGCGCCGTCATGGGCTACATGCTGGCTTTCCTGCTGTTCGCCGGCGCCATGCAGGTGGATCTGTCGGAGCTTCGCCGCCGCAGGCTTTCCGTCTGGACGCTGGCGACCCTGGGGGTGCTCGCCTCCACGCTCATCGTCGGCGTCGGCCTGTGGCTGGTCGCCGGCGCGCTGGGCCTGCCGCTCGGCCTCGCCTGGGCCTGTGTGTTCGGTGCGCTGATCAGCCCGACCGACCCCATTGCGGTGCTGGCCGCGGTGCGCGAGGGCCGGCTTTCCAAGGTGCTCGAGGTGGTGCTGCAGGGCGAGGCCCTGTTCAATGACGGCGTCGGCATCGTGGTGTTCACCGCCGCGCTGGCGATCGCGGCCGGCGGCGGCCAGATCAGTCCGGTCGCCACGGTGGCCCAGGTGGTGGTGCAGGCGGCCGGCGGCCTGGTGCTGGGCATGTTGGGCGCCGCCCTGGTCATCCGCGTGATGCGTGCGATCGACGACTATGCCGTGGAGGTCACCCTCTCGCTGGCGCTGGCGACCGGCGTCTACGCCATCGCCCAGGGCCTGGGGGTGAGCGGCCCCATCGCCGTCGTCGCCGCGGGCCTGCTGGTCGGCGACAGGGGCGTCCGCACGGCCATGAGCGAGACGACGCAGCGCTATGTGCGGGCGTTCTGGACGCTCGTCGACGAGGTGCTGAACGGCCTGCTCTTCATGCTCCTGGGGCTCGAGGTGCTGGTGATCCCGCTGGATGTCCGACTGTTGGGCCTCTGGGCGGCGGCCCTGGTCCTGGTGCTGGCCGCCCGCTTCGCGGTGGTGATGCCCTGGGGGACCTACTTCCAGCTCCGTCAGAGCCAAAAGCACGCCGGCCTGGTGCTGGCCTGGGGCGGACTGCACGGCGCCCTGTCGCTCGCCATGGCGCTCTCGATCCCAGAGGGGGCGGCGCAGGGGATTATCCTTTCGACAACCTTCGCGGTAGTGATCTTCTCGGTGCTGGTCCAAGGCCTGACCTTCGGTCGGGTGGCGGCCTGGCATGCGGGGACGCCGCGGCCCGGCCGCGCGCAGGCTTAGACGAGGGGACGAGATGGACCTGCAACTCAAGGGCAAGACGGCGGTCGTGACCGGCGCCACGCGCGGCATCGGTCGGGCGATCGCCGAGCTGTTCGCGGAGGAAGGCGCCAACGTCGCGATCTGCGCCCGCAACGCCGATCAGGTCGCCGAGGCGGTGAGGAGCCTTCAGGCCAAGGGCGTGGGGGCGTGGGGCCAGGCGGTGGACATCGGCGACGGCCCCGCGCTCAAGGGCTTCGTGAACGAGGCCGCCAGTCAGCTGGGCGGCCTGGACATCCTGGTCTCCAACGCCTCGGCCCTGGTGCAGGGCAACGCCGAGGACGCCTGGAAGGCGATGTTCGAGATCGACATCATGGGCGCGGTGCGGGCGTTCGAGGCGGCCAAGCCGCACATGGAAAGGGCCGCGCAGGAGAAGGGCGACGCCGCCTTCCTGATCACCTCCTCGATCTCCGCGGCGGAGACCGACAACCCCAATTCCTACGGCGCGCTGAAGGCCGCCCAGATCCACTTCGCCAAGGGCGTGGCTCGCGAGAATGCGGGCAAGAAGATCCGCTGCAACGTCGTCTCCCCCGGCACCGTGTTCTTCGAAGGCGGCGTCTGGGGCAACGTCAAGCAGAACGCGCCGGCCTTCTTCGAACAGATGATCAAGCGCAATCCCACCGGCCGGATGGCGACGCCGGAGGAGATCGCCGCCGCCACCGTGTTCCTGGCGAGCCCGCGCTCGGCGTTCACCACCGGGGTCAACCTCGTGGTCGACGGCGCGATCAGCCGCCGCGCGAACTTCTGATCCTAAGCACCATGATTTACCACTATTACGAGCTCAGGCTCGGACGCGAGCGCAAGGCCCAGCGGGTGCTCGCCGACCAGGTCTATTCGACCGGCGGCCCGGGGATCCTCGGGGTCTTCACCCCCCTGCTGGGCTTCGCCTCGGACGAGGCCCTGGTGCTGACCGACGACCGGGCGAGCCCGGATGCGGTCCTCAAGGGCTCGGGCGTGGTCGCCGCCGAGCGCCACCGCATGTCGCCGACGCTTCGGCCGCACCAGGAGGCCCGCCCCGATCCGGGCGGCATCTATGTCCACAACTGGTTCAATGTGGACGCCGAGGGGTTCGACGAGTTCCTGCGCCTCTCGGGGGCCGCCTGGGCCGACTTCGAGGCCGGGTTCGACGCCAGGATCTACGGTCTGTTCGCCATCGAGCCCACCGTCTCGGAAAAAGCGGACGGGTCCCGGCGGCTGCTGCTGATGACCCGCTATCGCGACCTCGGCGAATGGCAGAAGAGCCGCGATCCCACGACTGAGGCGATGCAGATCTTCCGTCGCCGGCGTGAGCTCACCCGCGTGTCGCTGGCGCGCGCCTGCCTGCTGGCGCCGCCGCCGTAGGGCCTCTATCGTTTCCGGCAAACGCCCAGGGTGGCGGCGCGCAAAAGGGATCGGCATGCACGCGCTCGACGGCCTGAAGGTGCTGGACTGCACGCACGTGATCGCCGGCGCCTACTGTTCGCTGATCCTGGCCGACCTCGGCGCCGAGGTGATCAAGATCGAGCCCCCGGCCGGCGAAACCACCCGCGGCCATCCCGGCCAGGCGTTCCGCGCCTTCGACTACGTGAACCGCAACAAGCGTGCGATCGCGCTCGATCTCACGACCGAGCGCGGGGCCCACGTCGTGCGTCGTCTCGCCGAGACGGCCGACATCTTCGTCGAGAACTACCGGCCCGGGTCGCTGGACCGCATGGGGCTGGGCTATGCGGCGCTTTCGGAGATCAATCCGCGGCTGGTCTACGCCTCGGTGTCCGGCTTCGGCCTCGACGGGCCCTATCGCGACCGCGGCGGCTTCGACCTGATCGCCCAGGCGATGAGCGGCATCATGAGCTTCACCGGCGAAGCGGGCAGCCAGCAGCCGGTCGCCGCCGGCGTGCCGCTGTCGGACCTCAACGCCGGGGTGTTCGCTGCGGTGGGCGTGCTGGCGGCGCTGCGGCACCGCGACCGGACAGGCGAGGGCCAGCACGTCGAGACCTCGCTGCTGGAGAGCGCGCTCGCCTATACGATCTGGGAGACCGGGCTCTTTCTCTCCACCGGCGAGGTCGCCAAGCGCCAGGGCACGCGCCATCGGTTGGCCGCGCCGTACGAAGCGCTGCGGACGGCCGACGGCTGGATCGTCGTGGGGGTCAACAATCAGCGGCTCTGGGTCCGCTTCTGCGAGGCGTTGGGCGAGCCGCAGGTGGCGACGGAGGAGGGGTTCGATCGCCCCAACCGCCGGGTGCGCAACCGCGACGCCCTGCAGGCGCGCCTCGAACAGATCCTGACGCGCGGAACCACGGAGAGCTGGCTTGCCAAGCTGGCGGCGGTCGGCGTTCCCGCCGGACCGCTGAACGATATCGCCCAGGCGTGGGCCGACCCACAGGTCGCCGCGCGCGGCCTGCTCGCCGAGGTGGCGGGCCGGCGGTTCGTGCGCACGCCGATCAAGCTGCACGCCACGCCGGTGGAGCTGACGCGCGGACCGGCCGAGGTCGGCCAGGACACCCGCGCCGTGCTGGCCGAGGCGGGGTTTGCGAACGATGAGGTCGAGGCCCTGATCCGCGATGGCGCGGCGGCCGACCAGCGGAAGGAGCCGGCGGCGTGAGCGGCGAGGTGCATGTGGAGCGTGTGGCGGCAGGCGTTGTCGAGCTCACCTTGGACAATCCGCCGATGAACCCGCTGGGCGTCGAGATGCGCGCAACCTTCATGGCCGCGCTCGACCGCGTCGAAGCCGATGACAGCCTCCGCTGCCTGATCGTGACCGGCAAGGGCCGCGCGTTCTGCTCCGGCGACGACCTGAAGGCCGAGGGTCCTCAGGGCGAGGACCTCGCCGGCTTTGGACGGCTGCTCGATCGCCTCGAGGCCACGCGCGTGCCGGTGATCGCCGCGGTGAACGGCTGGTGCGTCGGCGGCGGCTTCGAGCTCGCCTGCTGCTGCGACATCCGCATCGCGTCCACCGAGGCGAAGTTCGTCTGCGCCGGCGTGAACGTGGGGCTGATGGCCTCGACCTACCGCCTGCCGCGCCTGATCGGCGTCTCGCGGGCCAAAGCCATGCTGCTCACCGGCGCGCCGCACGACGCGGAGACCGCCGAGCGCTATGGGCTGACGACCGGCCTGCACGCGCCGGAAGAGCTGATCCCGGCCGCCCGCCGGCTCGCCGAGCGGATCGCCTCGCGCGCGCCGCTCTCCGTGGAAGCCACCAAGCGCACCGCCACCCGCGCGCCCGACCTCAGCCCGGAGGACGCCAATCGGATGCTGGGGGCGGAGCTTCGGGTCCTGCGCCGGAGCAACGACCACAAGATCGCCGTCGCCGCCTTCCGCGAGCGCAAGGACCCGGTGTTCACGCGCAGCTAGGGCAGGGCGGCGTCCGCAGACCGCGCGAAACGCCGCACGACTGGTGCGCGATGGCGGGCGGGGCCGCTTCAGCCTATATGGGCGGCCGGGTGGGCTGCATCGCGGCGTTCGATTCGCCGTGGCTTTCGCTTGGAGCATCGCGCCATGGCCGGGACCACGACGGTCGCCAACCGCATCGAGGAGGCGATGCTCGCGAGCTTCGCCGCGGCCGAACGGCGCGAGGCGCCCTACCGCAACTGGCGGCTCGCCGGCGTCTTTCCCGAGGCGACCGCGAAGGCGCTTTCCGAACTGCCGTTCCACGCTGTCGAGCTCAACGGGGTCTCCGGCAAGCGCGAGCTGCACAATGACCAGCGCTCCTATTTCGCGGGCGAGGTGCTCGACCGCTATCCCGTGGCTCGCGCCGTCGTGGAGGCGCTGCAGTCGCAGCGGGTCACCCGCGCGATCATGGCCCGGACCGGCGCCAAGCTCGGCGGCTGCTATCTTCGCGTCGAATACGCCGTCGACATCTCGGGGTTCTGGCTCCAGCCGCACACCGATCTCGGCGTGAAGACCTACACCATGCTCTATTACCTGGGCGGGGAGGGGCAGGAAGACCTCGGCACCGACCTCTACGCCGATCGCGAGACCTGGGCGGAGCGGGCGCCGTTCGGCTGGAACACCGCCCTTGTGTTCGTGCCCTCGGACAACACCTGGCACGGCTTCGAGGCGCGCAAGATCGCCACGCCGCGCCGCAGCGTGATCATCAACTACGTCACCGACGAGTGGCGGGCCCGCGAGCAGCTGGCGTTTCCGAACGATCCGATCGCGCCCTGACGGACGCCCGCTGCCGCCGCGCTTGTCTTGCCCGCGCAGCACCTACATCCCGTGGCCGCAAAGGCCTGCCCCTGAGGCGCCGCCTTCCCAGCCCCCGCGTTGCGACGCCGAGACCTGGTCCCGTCAGTCGCGCACGCCCTGTTCAGCGAGATTGGCTCCGTGATCGGCGAGAAGTTCGAAAAGCTCGGCTCCGTGTTCCTGATGGTGCTGTCGACCGGCCTGGCGGCCGTGCTCGCAGCTGACGGGATGGACCACGTCCGGTGGCCCGGCGCAGCCATGGCGGTCGCGGGATCGATGGCGCTGGGCGCCATGGTCCGGCTCTGGCCGCATCCGGCCGCAGCGAGGATCGACGATCGGCGCGACGCCGACTAGGTCCGGCGCGGGATCACCACCGGCAGGGTCTCGTAGCCCCTCACGAAGGTGGAGTAGACGCGCTTCGGCTCGCCGACCACGACGATTTCCGGGAAGCGCTTCAGGATCTCCTCCCAGATGATGGTGAGCTGCAGCTCGGCCAGGCGGTTGCCGACGCACCGGTGGATGCCGAACCCGAAGGAGACGTGGGTGCGCGGCCGCTCGCGATCGATGATGTAGGCGTCCGGATTCTCGATCACCTCGTCGTCGCGGTTGCCCGAGACGTACCACATGACCACCTTCTCGCCGGCGCGGATGGTCTTGCCGCCGAACTCGAAATCCTCGACGGCCGTGCGCCGCATGTGCGCCAGCGGCGTCTGCCAGCGGATGGTCTCGGAGACCATCGAGGGGATCAGGTGCGGATTGTCCCGCAGCTTGCGGTATTGATCCGGGTTGCGGTTCAGCGCCAGCACCGAGCCGGAGATGGTGTTGCGGGTGGTGTCGTTGCCGCCCACGGTGAGCAGCACGATGTTCCCGAAGTACTCGCGCGGCGCCATGTTCCGGGTCTCAGGGTGATGCGCCAGCATCGAGATCAGGTCGTCGTGCGGCGGGGCGTTGACCTTCCGGTTCCACAGCTCGTTGAAGTAGGCCTGGTACTCCTGGAAGATCGCCATCTTCTGTTCCAGGGACTCGACCAGTCCCCCGGGCATGGGGGCGGCGGTCACCACGTCCGACCAGTAGGTGATCTTGCGGCGGTCCTCCTGCGGCGCGTCGAACAGCGTCGCAAGGGTCATCGCGGTGAGCTCCTTGGAGACCTTGTCGACCCAGTCGAGTTCCTCGCCGATCGGCAGGCCGTCCAGGATTCCCGCGGCGCGCTCGCGGATCTGCGGCGCCATGGTGGCCAGCGCGTTCGGGGCCACCGCGGGCGAGACGGCCTTGCGCTGGACGTCGTGCTTGGGCGGATCCATGGCGATGAACATCGGCAGCGGGTCCATGTTCTGGCGCCCGCCGCCGATGGTGATCCCGCCCCGCAGGTAGTCGGACGAGAACGCCTGATGGTTGGTGTCCACGGCCAGGATGTCGTTGTACCTGGTGATCGACCAATAGGGGCCGAACTCGCTTTCGGCGCTGAAGTGGACCGGCGCCTCCTTCCGCAGCCGCTCGAAGTAGGGCCACATGGTGTCGGCCTGGAAGAGCCGCGGCTGGGCCGGGTCGAGGTTCTCCAGCGGGATCGAATAGGCCTCGTCCCGCGCCTGCTTCAGAAGCGCGATGTCGCCGTCGGCCATGGCGGTCTCTCCTCGGATCTGTCTCTGGGTAACGCCAAAATGACGCTAGCGTCAACTTTTCCGGCCGGGCGCGCGTGATCGTCGCGATCTCACATCCGGACGATCCCAGGATCGAAGACTACCGCGCGGTGCGCGAACGCGATCTCGTGGGGCGCGGCGGCGGTTTCATCGCCGAGGGGCTGGTGGTGCTGGAGAAGCTGGTCGCGGCCGGCCGCCACCCGCTCCGCTCGGTGCTGGTCGCCAGCAAGCGCCTGGAGGCGATCGCCGGCCGGCTCGAGGCTCTGCCGGACAGCACCCCCATCTATGCGGCGAGCCAGGCCGTCATGGACCAGATCGTGGGCTTCCCGATCCATCGCGGGGTGCTGGCCCTCGGTGAGCGGGCCGAGCCCGCCGCCGGCGACCTGCTCGCCGCGCTGCCGGAACGGGCGCTGGTGGTCGGGCTATCGGCGATCGCCAACCACGACAACATGGGCGGCCTGTTCCGCAATGCGGCGGCGTTCGGGGCGGACGCGGTGCTGCTGGACCCCGGCTGCTGCGATCCGCTGTACCGCAAGGCGATCCGGGTCTCGGTGGGCGCAGCGCTGACCGTGCCCTTCGCGCGCCTCCCGCCGGCGCATGACCTGCTCGCAACCCTCGAGCGCGCCGGCTTCGAGGTGATCGCGCTGTCGCCCGCCGGCGCCGAGACCCTGGAGGAGGTCCCGGGCGCGCCGCGCCAGGCGGCGCTGTTCGGGGCGGAAGGCCCGGGTCTGGCTGCGGAGCTGTTGGCTCGGGCGCGCAGCGTGCGCATCCCGATGGCGCACGGCTTCGACAGCCTGAACGTCGCCACGGCCAGCGGGATCGTGCTGCACCACCTCGCAACTGTACGAAACCGCGCTTAAGGGGCTGTTTAGCCCGAGATGAGAAGGTCCGGCCGGCCAGGGAGCGGCATCCGGACAACCATGTCAGTCAAGAGTCTCAGCGCGCCCGTGTCCGCGCCGGCGGGTTTCGAAGAATCCGCTGAGGTTTTCGCGCGCATCACGCGACTGGCGGAGACCTTGTTCGCGCCGGCCGCGGCGCAGATCACCCTGCTGGTGGACGGCAAGCCCTGGCGGAGCCGCGACCCGGAGGGCCGCCGGCCCCGCGGCCGGCCGCTGATCGCCGAGATGGTCGTCGAATCCGGCGAACCGCTGTGGATTGCCGATGCGAGGCGGGATCCGCGCTTTGCGGAGGCCTCCACGGTCACCGGCCCGCCTCACGCCCGGCTGATCGCCGCCGCGCCGATCCGGCTCCCGGACGGCTCGATTCCGGGGTCGTTGGGGTTGGCGAGCCCGCTTCCGCGCGACCACGACCCAGAGCTCGCCCAGCGCCTGCAGGACCTGGCGGACCTGCTGGCCGACGAATGGCGCCGCGTCCAGGCCAAGGCGGCCCAGGAGGTGTCGCGGCGGCAGAGCGAGGCGGCGCGGCAGGTCCTGGGCGGCATCATCTCGAACGCGCCCCTTTCGCTGATCATGATGGACAACGAGCTCCGGATCCTGGCGGCAAGCCGACGCTGGCTCGCCTCGCGCGGCCTGCGCGTCCGCCAGGCGGTGGGCCACCGGCTGGCCGAGGTGATGCCGCAGGCGGCCCAATGGAGCGAAGCGCTCGCACGCTGCCTGGCCGGCGAGACGGTGGAATCCGAGCGCGGACGCGTGCAGATGCCCGACGGCTCGTGGCGGTGGTACCGCTCCGAAATCACCCCCTGGCGGGTGGGCTCGGGCGAGGTCGGCGGCGTCCTGATCAGCGGCCACGACGTGACCGACATGGTCGAGGCCCTGGAGCGGAGCGAACGATCCGAAGCGCGGCTGAAGCTCGCGCTGGAGCTGGCCGACATCCACGTCTGGGAGATGGATTACGTCCGCCAGGAGCTGATCAAGGTGGGCGCCGAGGACACTTTCTTCGACAAGCCCAAGACGTACCACGACCTGGCGAGCGACATCTGGGGCACCATCGACGAGCGCGATCGCCCCGCGACGATGGAGCTCTGGGACCGCCATCTGAGCGATCGCGCGCCCTATCGGCCGGAGTACCGCGTGGCCCGCGGCGACGGCAAGGAGGTCTGGGTCCAGGGCTCTGTGCGGCTGATCCACAACGAACAAGGCGAGGCGGTCGGCCTGCTGGGCGCGCTGCAGAACGTGACCGAACGCAAAAAGGGCGAGCAGGCGCTGCTGCGGGCGAAGGAGGAGGCCGAGGCCGCCACCCGCGCCAAGAGCGCGTTCCTGGCCACGATGAGCCACGAAATCCGCACGCCGCTGAACGGCGTGCTGGGGATGGCCCAGGCCATGTCGCACGGCGAGCTCTCCGACCGCCAGCGCGAGCGCCTGGACGTGATCCGCCAGTCGGGCGAGGCGCTGCTGGCGATCCTCAACGACGTCCTGGACCTCTCGAAGATCGAGGCCGGCAAGCTGGAGCTGGAGACGACGGCCTTCGACATCTCCGAGCTGGCGCGCAATGCGCACGCGACCTTCGCCGCCACCGCCCAGGCCAAGGGCGTCGCCTTCGAGCTGAATGTCGCCCGCCGGGCGCAGGGGATCTATCTCGGCGATCCGGTCAGGCTGCGGCAGATCCTCTACAATCTGGTCTCCAACGCCCTGAAGTTCACCGACAAGGGCGCGGTCAAGGTCAAGGTCGGCCGCCGCGAGGGGCGCCTGACGATCACTGTCGCCGACACCGGGATCGGGGTGGCGCCGGACAAGCTCGCCATCCTGTTCCGCAAGTTCGAGCAGGCCGATGCGTCGATGACGCGGCGCTTCGGCGGCACGGGCCTCGGCCTCGCCATCTGCCGCGAGCTGACCGAGGTCATGGGCGGGGCGATCAGCGCCTCGTCCACGCTCGGCAAGGGCGCGACCTTTCTGGTCGAGCTGCCGCTGCCCAAGAGCCGCGCGCCGCGCAAGACCAGCGCCTCGGCGCGCCCGGCGCCCGAAATGACCGTGGCGCCATCGGCGCTGCGCGTGTTGGCCGCCGAGGACAACGGCATGAACCGGCTGGTCCTCAAGACCCTGCTGTCGCAGATCGGGATCGACCCGGTGATGGTCTCCGACGGCCGGCAGGCGGTGGAGGCCTGGGCGCGGGAGCCGTGGGATCTGATCCTCATGGACGTGCAGATGCCGGAGATGGACGGGCCCACGGCGGCCGCCATCATCCGCGCCCGCGAAGACGGCGAAGGCCGGCCGCGCACGCCGATCGTGGCGCTCACCGCCAACGTGATGTCGCACCAGATCAGGGAGTACCGGGCCGCCGGCATGGACGCCTTCGTCGCCAAGCCGATCGAGGCGGCCCGGCTCTTCGAGGCGGTGCTTGCGGCCGCGCAGCGCGAGGACGGCGCGGCTGCGGGGCAGGCCGCAGCCTGACCGGCCAGGAAACAGGACCTCCGGATCCTGCGGGTGTGTCGGGGCGCAGGCGCCGGAGGCCCTGAGCCGGACCGCATCCCCGCGGTCCGGATCGGAGGCTGGGGGGAGATCAGCCTCCGAATTCGATCGCCGAGACCACCACGTCCATGACCGTGTCGCGGAAGGCGACGCGGCCCGTCTCGCCCTCGGCCGCGCCGGCGGCCACGAACAGCGGCGCAAGGTGCTCCTCCCGCGGATGGGCCTCGCGGGCGTAGGGCGCTTCGGCCCAATGGCGCAGCGCCTCCTCGCGGCGCGCCGGATCAGCGGTGGCTTGCGCGAGCCAGGCGTCGAACGCCGCGGACTTGCCGGTGAACGCCGGGGTGAAGCCGCGCATGTTGTGCCAGCTCATCCCGGAGCCGACGATGAGCACGCCCTCATCGCGCAACGGCGCGAGCGCCCGGCCGGCCGCCAGGTGGGTGTCGGGATCGAGGTCCTGGTTGAGCGAGAGCTGGACCACCGGAATGTCGGCCTCGGGCGTGACCAGCTTCAGGGGCACGAAGACCCCGTGGTCGTAGCCGCGCTCGGCGTCCTCCTGCGCCGGCAGGCCCGCGGCGACCAGAAGCTCGCGGATGCGCCGGGCGAGGGCGGGCGAGCCGGGCGCCTCGAACCTCAGTCGATAGGTGTGCTCGGGAAAGCCGTAGTAATCGAAGATCAGCGGCGGCCGCTCGGCCGAGCCGACGGTGAAGGCCGGCGCCTCCCAATGACCGGAGATCACCAGGATGGCCTTCGGCCGCTCCGGCAAGGAGCCGACGAGCCCCTTCAGCCACTCGGCCAAGGGGGCCCAGTCGTCGGCGGGGCCGCGGGTCCAGTCCATGAAGAAACAGGGGCCCGCGCCGTGGGGAATGAAGACGGTGGGCAAGGTCATGATCGCCTCGGGAGCTCCGTGAAATCAGGCGGCCGCCCGGACCGCCGCGTCGGGCGACTGCCGCGCGATGAAGGCCTCGAACGCCAGGCCGAGCGAGCGCAGGAAATCCGCGGTGGCCTCGCTGGTCAGTTCGCCGGTCTCGTCGAACAGCGTGTGGGCGGCGCCGACATAGGCCTCCGGCTGTCCCAGAATGGGCGCGGCGAAGAACGACAGCGCCTGGCGCAGGTGGTGATTGGCCCCGAAGCCGCCCAGCGCCCCCATCGAGGTGGAGACGATCGCCGTGGGCTTGTCGCTCCACACCGCTTCGCCCCAGGGCCGGGAGCCCACGTCGATGGCGTTCTTGAGGACGCCGGGAATCGAGCGGTTGTACTCCGGCGTGACGAAGAGGACGGCCTCGGCGTCGGCCACCTCGCGGCGGAAGCGCGTCCACGCGGCCGGCGGCGTCTCGGTCTCCAGGTCGGAATCGTAGTGCGGCAGGTCGCCGATCTCGACGAAGCGGAATTTCAGCGTCGACGGCGCAAGCGCCGCGAGCGCCTTGGCGACCTTGCGGCTGGCGGAGTCCTTGCGAAGGCTGCCGACCAGGACGGCGACGGTGCGGGCTTGGCTCATTTGTCTCTCTCCCGTTGAATTGCTGTGGCTGGGAGATGGGACGCCGCTCAGCCGTTGATAATCGACGCGCCAAGCACAAATATGCTTCCGAAACGGAAGAAATCCCATGGACCGCCTCGACGAGATTTCCGCCTTCGCCGCCGTCGCGGACGCCCGCAGCTTCACCCAGGCCGCCCGTCGGCTGGGCGTCTCGGGCGCCCAGGTCTCCAAGCTGGTCGCCCGGCTGGAGGACCGGCTGGGAGCGCGGCTGCTCAATCGCACCACCCGCGATGTCTCGCTGACCGACACCGGCCGCGCCTATCTGGAGCGCGCCCGCGTGCTGCTGGAGGACTTCGAGACCCTGGAGGACTCGGTGCGGGAGGAGTCCGGACCAAGCGGCCTGTTGCGCATCTCCGCGCCGGTGTCGTTCGGCTCGAAGCAGCTCGATCCGGCGCTGCTGGACTTCGCCGCCGCCTATCCAAGCGTGTCGCTGGAGGTCTTCTACGCCGACCGGATGGTGAACCTGGTGGATGAGGGCTTCGACGTGGCCATTCGCATCGGGCGGCTACCGGACTCCTCGCTGATCGCCCGTCGTCTCGCCCCCGTCACCATGATCGCCTGCGCCTCGCCGGCCTATCTCCAGAAGCACGGCGCGCCGCAATCACCCTCGGATCTGGCCGCGCATGAGGCAATCATCGACCTCAACACCGCCGAACCGAACCTCTGGAGCTTTGCCCAGGAGGGCGAATGCATGGACGTGCGGGTCCACGGCCGGCTGCGGTTCGCCGGCGCCGAGAGCTGCCTCGCCGCGGCCGAGCGGGGCCTGGGCGTGGCGCGCTCCCCAGACTTCATCGCCGCCGACCGCCTGCGCGAAGGGCGGCTGACGCCCTTGTTGTGCGGTTTCGAGCCGGAGGTGATCGCGGTCCACGCCGTCTATCCGCACAGCCGCCACCTGGCGGCCAAGGTCCGCGTGTTCGTGGACTTCCTGGCCGAGCGCTTCGCGGGCGAGCCGGAGTGGCGGAAGGGCTGGGGCGAGCCGCCCTGGGCCGCCCGCCGCGGCGCATTGCCAGTGGGCTGAGGCTGCGTCACGGTCACCGGCCATGGCTGAAAGCAAGACAACCGCGGAACGCGGCGATCTGACCCGCTACATCCAG
>NZ_DATIMC010000135.1:0-2239 GCF_035475775.1 Phenylobacterium sp.
GACGAGGCCCGCGCCAGCGTCATGACCTGGGTTTCGGCCATCGCCCGCAACCGGGCGATCGACCGCTTGCGCGCCCGTGGTCCGCTCGCCCGCGCCGAGCCGGTGGAGGGACTCGAGATCGCCGACGAAGGCGCTCTCGGCGCCGAGGCCCTGCTCTCCGCGGCCGATGACGCCGGGCGCCTCGGCGCCTGCCTTTCCGAGCTCGACAAGCGCACCGAGACGGCGATCCGCACCGCCTTCTTCGAAGGCTTGACCTACGAGGCCCTGGCCCGCCGGATGGATGCGCCGCTGGGCACGGTGAAGAGCTGGATCCGCCGCGGCCTCGCCCGGCTCAAAGGGTGCCTGGAGCGATGAGCGAAGGCCCCGAGCTTTCCGACACCGAAGCGCTGGCCGCGGAGCATGCGCTGGGCGTGCTCTCCGGCCCCGAGCGTGCCGCCGCCGAGGCCAGTGTTGCGCGCGATCCGGCCTTCGCCGCCCTGGTCGCCGGCTGGCGCGAGCGGCTCTCGCCGCTGCTCGATGGCGTCCCCGGGGTTGCGCCGCCGCCAGGGGCCTGGGAGCGCATCGAGCGCGCGCTGCCGGCCAACGACAACCGCGCGCTCCGCTTCTGGCGCGGCATGACCGCAGGCGCCCTCGGGGTGGCCGCGGCCAGCCTGGCGGTCGCCATCTTCCTGGCCAACCGGCCGCCGGTGCTGGTGCAGACGCCGCCGGGCCAAGCCGCGCCGCTGCTCAACGCCAGCCTGACCAGCCAGGCCTCGGGCCGACCGATGTTCATCGCCGCCTACGACCCCGCGCGGAAGGCGCTGATCGTCACGTCGCTGATGCCGGCCGATCCCGGCCACGCCCACGAGCTCTGGGTGATCCCCGCCGACGGCAAGCCGCATCCGCTTGGCCTCGTCGCCCCGGGGACCTCCAAGGCCATGCCCATGCCCGGGACGATGGCCCCCATGCTGCAGCCCGGCGCCACCCTCGCGGTCTCGATCGAGCCACCCGGCGGCTCGCCGAACAAGCACGCGCCCTCCGGCCCGATCGCCGCGGTCGGCAAGCTCGCCGAGATCTGAACTGAGCCCTGCCTCCCCCGTTCACGGGGAGGTGTCACCCGCCGAAGAGCGGGTGACGGAGGGGGCGGCTGGCGCACTGCCGCTCCTCGCCCCGCCCACCATCCGCTCTCGCGTCGCTCGGCGGATGGTCCCCCCGCCCCGTGAACGGGGCGGGCAGGTGCATCCGCTTCGCAACAGCCTCCGTACCTTCGCCGTCGCCGATACGGGGGCGATGGGAAATCGAAGGAAGACGACAATGCGCAAGATCGTTTCGGCGGCGCTCGCGGGCGCCGCGCTGGCCCTCGCCGCCGGAGGCCTCGCCTCGGCCCAGATCAGCGCCTCGCACGCCATCATGGGCGGCAAGGAGCACACGGTCATGGTCGGCGGCGCCGCCATGTATCCCTCGAAGAACATCATCCAGAACGCGGTCAACTCGAAGGACCACACCACTCTGGTGGCCGCCGTGAAAGCCGCGGGCCTGGTCGACACGCTCTCCGGCCCGGGCCCGTTCACGGTGTTCGCGCCCACCGACGCCGCGTTCGGCAAGTTGCCGCCCGGCACGGTCGAGAGCCTCGTGAAGCCGGAGAACAAGGCCGCCCTGACCAGGATCCTGACCTACCATGTGGTCGCCGGTCGCATGTCGTCCGCCGACCTGATGGCCAGGGCCCGCATGGGCGGAACCCTCACCACGGTGGAGGGCGAGCCGCTCAAGGTCACGTCAAAGAACGGCGCCGTCTGGCTCACCGACGCCAAGGGCGGGATGGCCCGCGTCACCATCGCGAACGTCAACCAGTCCAACGGCGTGATCCACGTCGTCGACACGGTGCTGATGCCGTAAGGCGAACCGCGGAAGACGCCGAAAGGCGCAGAAGGGAGAAACCACGGATTCCACGGATCGGCACGGATGGCGGTTTCCTGATCGCGCCCATGGCGCGAACGGCTTGAACCCCAGCGCTTCAGCCGCGATCCGTGCGAATCCGTGAAATCCGTGGTTCCAAAATGAAAAAGGGGCGGCCG
This sequence comes from Phenylobacterium sp., assembly GCF_035475775.1. GTDB lineage: Bacteria > Pseudomonadota > Alphaproteobacteria > Caulobacterales > Caulobacteraceae > Phenylobacterium. Next base: position 2,055 of record NZ_DATIMC010000135.1, read on the forward strand.
ATCGGCCGCCCTCTTTTCTGCGTGCTCCCGCGCTTTCCGCGGTTCCTACTTCGCCCGGTCCATCAGGCCGGCGAAGCGGTCGAAGAGATAGAGGGAATCCGTCGGGCCCGGCGAGGCTTCGGGGTGGTGCTGGACGGAGAACACCGGCCGGTCGGCGAGCGCGATGCCGGCGTTGGTGCCGTCGA
>NZ_DATIMC010000136.1:0-25321 GCF_035475775.1 Phenylobacterium sp.
GCGAGGAACGAGAAGTCGTAGGCGTTGGTCGGCGGCGAGACGGCGATGAAGCCGTCGGTCTCCGGCCGCCGCATCAGGAGCTGCATGCCGATCCAGGCGCCGAACGAATAGCCCGCCACCCAGCACTGCGAGGCGGCCGGATTGGTGGTCTGCAGCCAGTCCAGCGCGGTCGCCGCATCCGCCAGCTCGCCGATGCCGGAGTCGAACTCGCCCTGGCTGCGGCCGACGCCGCGGAAGTTGAACCGCAGCACCGAGAAGCCGCGCTTCATGAACAGGTGGAAGAGCTGCACCGTCGCCGGGTTGTTCATCTGGCCACCGGCCTTGGGGTGGGGGTGCAGCACCAGCGCCACCGGCGCGGTCTCGCTCTTGCCTTGGGAGTACCGCCCCTCGATCCGCCCGGCTGCGCCGGTCAGAACCACCTCTGGCATGCGACCCTCTTAAATCGACCCGAATACTTGACTGCTGCGCTTGGTCTTCCTAAGTCCCGGGTATCTCGTCCGGTCCGGGCGATGAGCCTCGCGCAAGGCGGCGGCTTGTAACATAGCCCGGCCCGGATGCGCGCAAAAACGATCGCGAAAGGCCCACTCCGATGCGCCTCTCCACCAAGGGCCGCTACGCCGTGATGGCGATGGTCGATCTCGCCCGCCGCGAGAGCGAGGCGGTGCGCGCCGTGGCGCTCGCCGACATCGCCGCGCGACAGGAGATTTCGCTCTCCTATCTCGAGCAGCTGTTCGCCCGCCTGCGACGCCAGGGCCTGGTCACCTCCGCGCGCGGCCCGGGCGGCGGCTACCGGCTGGCGCGCGGGGCCGAAGCCACCTCCATCGCCGACATCGTGCTGGCGGTGGACGAGCCGCTGAAGGCCACCCGCTGCTCGGAAGCCAAGGGTTGCATGGTCAAGGGCGAGCGGTGCCTGACCCACGACCTCTGGGACGACCTGGGCGCGCGCATCGAGGCCTACCTGGCCTCGGTGACCCTCGCCGACGTCGTGCTGGGCCGCATCAAGCCCGAGCGGCAGGCGGCATGAGCGGCGCGATGCAGGCCCGCGTCTACCTCGACTACAACGCCACCGCCCCGGTCCGGCCGCAGGCTCGCGCGGCGGTGCTGCGGGCCCTTGAGCTCGGCGGCAATCCGTCCTCGGTGCACGCCGCCGGCCGCGCCGCCCGCGCGCTGGTGGAAGAGGCGAGGGCCGAGGTCGCGGGCCTGATCGGCGCGCCGGCCGCGGACCTGGTGTTCACCTCAGGCGGGACCGAGGCCAATGCGCTGGCCATCGAGAGCGCCGTCGCGGCCGGATCGCGGCAGCTGATCGTCTCGGCGATCGAGCACGACAGCGTGCAGGAGACCGCGCGCGCCCAGGGCGTGGCCGTCGAGGTCCTGCCCGTGGACCGCAACGGCGTGGCCGACCTCGACTGGCTCGCCGCCCGCCTGGCCCGCTGGGGCGCCGCCGACGGCCGGCCGTTCGTGGCGCTGATGCTCGCCAACAACGAGACCGGCATCATCCAGCCGGTCGCCGAGGCCGCGGCCCTGGTGCGGGACGCCGGCGGCTGGCTGCACGTCGATGCGGTGCAGGCGGCCGGCAAGATCCCCGTCGATTTCTCCGCGCTCGGCGCCGACACCCTCGCGGTCTCCGGCCACAAGCTCGGCGGCCCGCAGGGCGCGGGCGCGCTGGCCTTCGGCCGCCGCGCCGTGCTCTCGCGGCGCCAGCACGGCGGCGGCCAGGAGCGCGGCCGTCGCGGCGGCACCGAGAACGTATCGGGAATCAGTGGCTTCGGCGCAGTAGCTGAAGCATCACGCGAATTGCGCGAAGCCCACGGTCTTGTCCGCAATCAAGCCTGGCGCGACGCCGCCGCCGAGCGCCTGAAGCGGGCCGGCGCGGTGGTCATGGGCGAGGCCGCGCCACGCCTGGCGAACACCCTGTGCGTCGCCACGCCCGGCTTCCCCTCCGACCTGCAGGTCATGGCGCTCGACCTGGCCGGCGTCATGGTCAGCGCCGGCGCGGCCTGCTCGTCCGGCAAGGTCAAGGCCTCGCCCGTGCTGGCCGCCATGGGCCACGGCGACCTCGCCGGCTGCGGCATCCGGGTGTCCGGCGGCTGGGCCACCACAGAGGCCGACTGGAACCGCTTCACGGACGCCTGGTTCGAAGCCTTCCAGCGGCACGCCGCGCGCCGCACCCCCGCGCCGGCAGGAGCTTGAGCATGGCCGCCGTCCGCCAGACCGTCGAACACGTCGAGAGCCTGGAGCGCTACAAGCACGGCTTCGTCACCGACGTCGCCCAGGAGTTCGCGCCCAAGGGCCTCTCCGCCGACACCGTCGCCTTCATCTCGGCGAAGAAGGGCGAGCCGGAGTGGATGCTTGAGTGGCGCCTGGAGGCCTTCGAGCGCTGGCTGGCGATGGACGAGCCTGCCTGGGCCAAGGTCAGCTTCCCGCGCATCGACTACCAGGACGCCTTCTACTACGCCGCGCCGAAGCAGAAGGCGGGACCCAAGAGCCTCGACGAGGTCGATCCCGAGATCCTCGAGACCTACAAGAAGCTCGGCATCCCGCTCCGTGAGCAGGAGGTGCTGGCCGGCGTCGAGGGCGCGCCGAAGTACGCCGTGGACGCCGTGTTCGACAGCGTCTCGGTGGTGACCACCTTCCGCGAGGAGCTCGCCAAGGCCGGCGTCATCTTCTGCCCGATGAGCGAGGCGATCCGCGAGCACCCGGAGCTGGTCAGGCAGTACCTAGGCTCGGTGGTCCCGGTCTCGGACAACTACTTCGCCTGCCTGAACTCGGCGGTCTTCTCGGACGGCAGCTTCGTCTATGTGCCGCCGGGCGTGCGCTGCCCGATGGAGCTGTCGACCTATTTCCGCATCAACGCCGAGAATTCCGGCCAGTTCGAGCGCACCCTGATCATCGCCGACAAGGGCGCCTACGTGTCCTATCTCGAAGGTTGCACCGCGCCGATGCGCGACGAGAACCAGCTGCACGCCGCGGTGGTCGAGCTGGTCGCCCTCGATGACGCCGAGATCAAGTACTCGACCGTGCAGAACTGGTACCCGGGCGATCCCGAGACCGGGAAGGGCGGCATCTACAACTTCGTCACCAAGCGCGCCGACTGCCGCGGCGACCGCGCCAAGGTCTCCTGGACCCAGGTCGAGACCGGCTCGGCGATTACCTGGAAGTATCCGTCCTGCATCCTGCGCGGCGACGACAGCACCGGCGAGTTCTATTCGATCGCCATCACCAACGGCCGCCAGCAGGCCGACACCGGCACCAAGATGATCCACCTGGGCTCCGGCACCCGCTCGAGGATCATCTCCAAGGGCATCTCGGCGGGGCGATCCTCCAACACCTATCGGGGCCTCGTCTCGGCCCACCCCAAGGCCAAGGGCGCACGCAACTTCACCCAGTGCGACTCGCTGCTGATCGGCAAGCAGTGCGCCGCGCACACCGTGCCCTACGTGGAGGCGCGCAACGGCCAGGTGGTGCTCGAGCACGAAGCCACGACGACGCGGCTCTCCGAGGACCAGCTGTTCTACGTCATGCAGCGCGGGCTCAGCCAGGAGGAGGCCGTCCAGCTCCTGGTCAACGGCTTCGTCAAGGACGTGCTGCAGGAGTTGCCGATGGAGTTCGCCGTAGAGGCCCAGAAGCTGGTGGCCATTTCGCTGGAGGGGAGCGTCGGATGACCGCGAGGACCAAGAAGGACAAGACGCTGTCGCTGAAGGAGGCGTTCGAGGTCGAGTACGCCCGCCGCCAGATGGAGCGGCGCAAGCGGGAGGAAGCCGAGCGCAAGCAGCAGGAGGAGGACCTCGCCCGGGCCGAGCGGCTCTACGAGGCGCTGCAGGCCGACGCCGAGTTCCTCGCCAAGCGCGAGCTGACCGTCGACCGGCGCCGCTACACGGTCTCCATCGACCACCGCGACTACCGGGTCGCCGCCTATTTCGAGGCCGGCAAGGCGAGCGTCACCTCGGCCGACAAGCGCACGGCGACGACGACGACCGCAGCGCCACGCAAGCAGCAGACGGTCGACAGCGTCGAAGAGGCGCTCTCGGTCATGGCCCAGTTCCTGGTGGACGAGACGCGTTGATGCTCGAGGTCTCGAACCTGCACGCCGCCGTGGACGGCCAGGAGATCCTCAAGGGCCTGAGCCTCGAGGTCCCGGCCGGCGAGGTGCACGCCCTGATGGGCCCGAACGGGGCGGGCAAGTCGACGCTCTCCTACGTGCTGACCGGCCGCGAGGGCTACGACGTCACCGCGGGCTCCGCCACGTTGGACGGCGAGGACCTGCTGGCGCTGGCGCCCGACGAGCGGGCGGCGCGCGGCGTCTTCCTCTCGTTCCAGTATCCGCTGGAGATCCCCGGCGTGCCGGCGCTCACCTTCGTGCGCACGGCGCTCAACGCCCAGCGCCGGGCGCGCGGCGAGCCGGAGCTCTCGGCCCCGGAATTCCTGAAGCTCGCGCGCGGCGCGGCCCAGGCGCTGAAGATCGATTTCGAGATGCTGAAGCGGCCGCTGAACGTCGGCTTCTCGGGCGGCGAGAAGAAGCGGATGGAGATCCTCCAGATGGCGATGCTGTCGCCGCGCTTCCTGATCCTCGACGAGACCGATTCCGGCCTCGACATCGACGCCCTGAAGATCGTCGCCGAAGGGGTCAACGCCTTGCGCGCCCCAGACCGGGCGATGCTGATCATCACGCACTATCAGCGGCTGTTGGACTACGTCCGGCCGGACCGCGTGCACGTGCTGTCGGCCGGCCGGATCGTCGCCTCGGGCGGCCCGGAGCTGGCGCACGAGCTGGAGCGCGAAGGTTACGACAAGTATGCGAGGGCGGCTTGAGCCTCGCCGCCGCCATAAGGACGCGAGACGCCGCGGCGCTGCCGAGCCGGCGCGAGGAGGATTGGCGCTGGACCGATCTGCGCGGCTTGATCCGCGCGGTTCCGGAGCCCTCCGCGCCGGTCGATCCGCGCGAGGTGGGGCAAGGCGCCTTCGATCACCTGGCCGAGACCTCCTTCGTCGTCGCCAACGGATACGAGCCGGCCCGGATCGAGGTGGCCGCGGGCCAGGCGGCGATCGTCAGCCTGCGGTTCTTGTCCCGCGGCGAGGGCGCCCACGCCGCCCGCGCCGAGGTCCGGCTCGGCGAAGGCGCGCGCCTGCGCCTGCTCGAGACCTATGAGGGCCGCGGCGGGTACCTGGCGGCCGCCTCGCTCGCCATCGGCCTGGCTCGCGGCGCCGTGCTCGAGCGGATCGTTCTCGCCGGGGACGATCCCGAGGCCGTCTCGGTCAGCCAGGCCGAGGTGACGCTCGCGCCGGCCGCCGAGTTCGGCCAGGTCGTGGCGGCTTCGGGGGCGCGGCGGCAGCGGATCGAGACCCGCGTGGTCCATCCCGGCGGGGGCGCGAAGCTCAGGCTCGACGGCGTCTACCTGCTGGACGGCAAGCGCCACGCCGACCTCACCACGGTCGTCGAGCACCGGGGCGTCGACGGGATCACCATGCAGATGACCAAGGGCGTGGTCCGCGACCAGGCCCGCGGCGTGTTCCAGGGCCGCATCGTCGTCGCCGAAGGCGCCGACCGCACCGATGCGCGCATGGAGCACCACGCGCTGATCCTGGGCGACCGCGCCGAGGTCGACGCCAAGCCCGAGCTCGAGATCTACGCCGACGACGTGGCCTGCAGCCACGGCAACTCCATCGGGGCGCTGGACCAGGAGGCGCTGTTCTACGCCCGCCAGCGCGGCATCCCGGAGCCCGACGCGCGCGCCCTGCTCACCGAGGCCTTCATCGGCGAGGTCGTCGATCGCATCCGGTTCGAAAGCGCCCGCGAGATCGTGCGCCAGTGGGCGGCCGAACGGCTGAGGCGCGGGTGATGGCTTTCGACGCCGAAGCCGTCCGCGCCGACTTCCCGATCCTGCAGCGGCAGGTGAACGGCAAGCCGCTGGTCTATCTCGACAGCGCCGCCTCGGCGCAGAAGCCGCAGGCGGTGATCGACGCCATCACGGGGGCGATGGAGCACTCGTACGCGAATGTGCACCGCGGCCTCCACACGCTCGCCAATGAGACCACGGAGGCCTACGAGGGCGCGCGCCGGAAGGTCGCGGCCTTCATCGGCGCGCAGCCGGGCGAGATCGTCTTCACCAAGGGCGGCACCGAGGCGATCAACCTGGTCGCCGCCGGCCTGGGCGCCGGGCTTTCCGCCGGCGACGAGATCGTGCTCACCGAGATGGAGCACCACGCCAACATCGTGCCCTGGCATTTCCTGCGCGAGCGCCAGGGCGTCGTGCTGCGGTTCTGCCCGATCACCGACGAGGGCGAACTCGACCTGGAGGCGTTCCAGCGCCTGCTCGGCCCCAGGACCAAGGTCGTGGGGCTGAGCCACATGTCGAACGTGCTCGGCACCATCAATCCGGTGACGGAGCTCACCCGCATGGCGCATGCGGCCGGCGCGCTCGTGCTGCTCGACGGCTGCCAGGCCATCGTCCACAAGCCGGTCGACGTGACGGCGATCGACGCCGACTTCTACGCCTTCTCGGGCCACAAGCTCTACGGCCCCACGGGCATCGGCGTGCTCTACGGCAAGGCCGAGCGGCTGGCCGCGCTTCCGCCCTACCAGGGCGGCGGCGAGATGATCGGGCAGGTCACGCTGGAGGCGATCACCTACGCCGATCCGCCGCATCGCTTCGAGGCCGGCACGCCGCCGATCCTGGAGGCGATCGGCCTGGGCGCCGCGATCGACTGGCTGTCCGGCCTCGACCGGCTGGCGGTCGCCGAGCACGAACATCGCCTCTACGAGCGGGTCCGCGAGGGGCTGGCGGGCGCGAACTGGCTCAGGGTGCTGGGCGAAGCGCCGGGCAAGGGGGCGATCTTCGCCTTCACGCTCGACGGCGCCCACGCCCATGACGTGGCCCAGATCCTCGATCGCTATGGCGTCGCGGTGCGGGCCGGCACGCACTGCGCCGAGCCCCTGATGCGGCGTTTCGGCGTCACGTCGAGCGCGCGGGCCTCCTTCGCCCTATATAACACCGAACGTGAGGCGGACTTCTTCGTGGACGCCCTCACCAAGACTCAGGCCTTCTTCGCGTAAGACCATGGATGACGCAGCTTCCATCGACGGCAAGACCACCCAGCCGCTCTCGCAGGCGGAGCTGGACGCGCTCACCGACCAGTTGGTCGACAAGCTCAAGACCGTCTACGACCCGGAGATCCCGGTCGACATCTACGAGCTCGGCCTCGTCTACAAGGTCGACGTGTCCGACGACAAGGATGTGGCCATCGACATGACCCTGACGGCGCCCGGCTGCCCGGTCGCCGGCGAGATGCCGGGCTGGGTCGAGCAGGCGGTGCTGGAGATCCCCGGCGTGCGTTCCTGCAAGGTCGACCTCGTGTTCGATCCGCCGTGGGACCCGTCGCGGATGTCCGACGAGGCCAAGCTCCAGCTCAACATGTTCTGATCCATGGCCCAGCTTTCCGTCACCTCCACGCCGCGCGCCCGCCGGCCCCGGCCCAAGATCGTCACCCTCAGCGACGCCGCCGCGGCGCGCGTGAAGGAGATCATGGCCAAGGCCGATAAGCCCTTCATGGGGCTTCGCGTCGGCGTCAGGAACGGCGGCTGCGCGGGCCAGGAGTACACGCTCGAGTACGCTGAAGCGGCCAATCCGCTCGACGAGGTCATCGAGGACAAGGGCGTCACCATCCTGGTGGAGCCCAAGGCGGTGCTGTTCCTGATCGGCACCGAGATCGATTACGAGGTGAGCAAGCTCTCGGCGCGGTTCGTGTTCCGCAATCCCAACGAGACCGACGCCTGCGGCTGCGGCGAGAGCGTCACCATCGAGCCCGCCAAGCCGGATTGATCCTCGATCAGCACCTCACGCGGCCGGCCGGCGCCGCGCCCAGACGATCACGCCGATCCCGACCAGGGCCAGCACGGCGCCGTAGACCGCCCACTGGATGTGGCCGGTCATGAAGCTGCCCGGCAGGACGTTGACGCCCTGCAGGAACCAGACGCAGCCCAAAACGACGGCGATCGCGCCGGCCACGGTGAGAACCAGTTTCATCGGCTTCGCCCCCGTCTATCTTCCCTTGAACTCGGCCGGCCGCTTTTGAACGAAAGCGGCGATTCCTTCGCGCGCGTCCTCGGAGCGTCCCGCATCGCCCTGGGCGTACGCCTCCGCCTCCAGCTGCAGGTGCCATTCGGCGTCGAGCGCCTGCCAGACCAGGTTGCGGGTCAGGCCGAGCGAGCTTGGTCCGCTGGCCAGGGCGCCGGCGATCTCGAGCGCCTTGTCCATCAGCTCAGCGTCCGGCACGCAGCGGTTGATCAGGCCCCAGTCCAGCGCCGTCGTCGCCGGCAGCTTCTCGCCGAGCAGCATCAGCTCCATGGCGCGGGCCTTGCCGACCAGCCGCGGCAACAGCCAGGTCGCGCCGCCGTCCGGCACCAGGCCGATGCGGCGGAAGGCGAGCAGGAAATAGGCGCTCTGCGCGGCGATGCAGAGATCGCAGGCGAGCGCCAGGGAGACGCCCACGCCCGCCGCCACCCCGTTGACCGCCGCAACGGTCGGCTTGGGGGATTTCCGCAGCGTGCTGACGAAGGGGTTGTAGACCTTCAGCAGGCTCTCGTTCGGCCCCTTGCCGCCGCCGCCGCCCCCGCCCACGCGGCCGCCGGACAGGTTGGCGCCGGAGCAGAACCCGCGGCCCTCGCCGGTGATGACGATGCAGCGCACCGCTTCATCGGCGACGAAAGCCTCGACGCCGGCCTGCAGCTCGGCGGTCAGCTCGGCGCCGGCGGCGTTCAGGGTGGAAGGATCCGAAAGGGTGATGATCCCGACGTGGTCCTTGACCTCGGTCCGGACCTTGGGCGCGGCTGCGGCTCCGTCCATCCTATCCTCCGTGGAACGAACTTTGTTCGATCTACGGCACGATACGCGGCGTCAGCCTAGAGGGAAACCGTCAGGCGGCGGCGGCGATCGGGTCGGCGGCGGAGGTGCGGTTGCGGCCGCCGCGCTTGGAGGCGTAGAGCGCCGCGTCGGCGCGCTCGATCAAGCTGGCGGGCGTCTCGCCGGGGCGTCGTTCGGCCAGACCGGCGGAGATGGTCACCGCGCCCAGGTCCTCGTTGGTCGAGCGGCGCTTCAGGACCCGCGAGGAGACCTCGGCCCGGATCTCCTCCAGGACGGCGAGCGCCGCCCTCGCGCCCTCGCCGGGAAAGACCAGCGCGAACTCCTCGCCGCCATAGCGGGCGGCGGTGCGCGGCGAGGCGCCGGCCCGGCCGATGACGCTCGCCACATAGCGCAGCACCTGGTCGCCGGTCTGGTGGCCCCAGGTGTCGTTGAAGACCTTGAAGTGATCGATGTCGAGGACCGCCAGCGTCAGCACGCCGCCGGCCTGCTCGGCGCCGGCGCAGGCGCGCTCGAGCGCCTCATCGAAAGCCTTGCGGTTGGCCAGGCCGGTGAGGCCGTCGGTCATGGCGTCGCGCCGGGTCTGTTCGAGGTGTTCGCGGAGCCGGGACACCTCCGCCGTGGTGTCGGCGAGCTGGCTCTCGAGCGTGGCGTTTTCCTGCCGCACCTTCTGGGTGGCCTGGGTCAGGGTCTCGACCATCGTCTTGATCTTGCCGGTGTCCTCGCCCGCCAGGGATTCCGAGGCGCTGGCCAGCTGCTGGCCATAGACCTCGCTCGAGGAGCGCGCCGACTGAATAGCGCGGGACACCGTGTCCAATTCCTTGGTCAGGGCGTCGCCCGCCTCGAGGATCTCGCCCGACAGCTTCGCCTTGGGCAGGAAGCGTTCGGCGAGGCTTTCACCGACCGTGTCGGTGAACGCTTCGCCGGCCTCGATCATCTGGTTGATCTCGGCGGCCAGGGGGCTGTCCTGGGCGGCCACATAGTGGCTCCAGAGCTCGAAATTCAGAGCGGTCGGCCAGACCTTGTGCTTTTCCATCGCCGCGACAGCCCGCCGGGCCAGGTCGTAGGCCCGCGGTCCGCGAAGCGAGGTCTCGATTTCCGCCGACATGGCCTATTCCCCAAGGCAGCCGCCGCGCGGGATCGGCGGGCCACTTGCTGAGCCGTGATCCTAGGGGGACAGAGCCAAACGGCTGGTTAAGGCGCAGGGCCTCACGAGCGCCGCGGACCCGTCGGACGCTGCAGGAAGGCGGGGACTTCATTTCCGAAGCCCACCACGCCATCGGCCTCGTCGCGGCGTTCCTCCCGCCGGCCGCCGCGCTCCTGCGGCCGGTTTCGCTCACCGCGGGCGGGGCGCTCCCGCTCCCGCTCGGGGACGCGGGGCTCGGGCGGCGCACTGCGCTCCGGTTCGGGCTCGGCGGGCGGACGCGCCTCAGCGACGACCGGCTCGGGGTTGCGGCCTGGCTCGCGCCTCGCGCGCTCCGTTCGCTCACCTCGCGGGGCACGTTCGCCTCGGCCCGATCGCTCGCCGCGGCCGCCGCGCTCGCGCCCGCGCCCGGCGCGCGGTTCTTCCTTCAGCTCGCCCCAGTCCAGGTCGAGGGTGATCTCTTCGGGGGTCTTGCCGATCAGCTTGAGGATCTTGTCGAGGTTCCGCCCGTCCGCCGGCGTGACGATCATGAAGGCCTGGCCGGACCGTCCGGCGCGGCCGGTGCGGCCGATCCGGTGCACGTAGTCGTCGGCGTGGTGCGGCACGTCGTAGTTGAAGATGTGGCTGACGTCGGGGATGTCGAGGCCGCGGGCGGCGACGTCGGAGGCGACCAGCAGCTTCAGCTCGCCGGTGCGGAAGGCGTCCAGCGTGCGCATCCGCGTCTGCTGGTCGAGGTCGCCGTGGATCGGCGAGGCGTCGAGGCCGTGCTTGCGCAGCGACTTGGCGACGATGTCCACCTCGGACTTGCGGTTGCAGAAGACGATGCCGTTCTTCACGTCCGCCCGGCCGATCAGGGCCCGCAGCGCCGCGCGCTTGGCCTTGGGATCGGAGGAGGGGATGCGCACCAGGTACTGGGCGATGGTCTCGGCGGTCGTGGCGGGCTTGGCCACCTCGATCCGCAGCGGGTCGTTCAGGAACTGCTTGGTGAGCCGGGTGATCTCCGGCGGCATGGTGGCCGAGTAGAACAGCGTCTGCTTGCCGGGCGGGGTGAGCTTGAAGATGCGCTCCAGGTCCGGGATGAAGCCCATGTCCAGCATGCGGTCGGCCTCGTCGACCACCAGCATCTGGACTCCCGTCAGGAGCAGCTTGCCGCGCTCGAAGTGGTCGAGCAGGCGCCCGGGCGTGGCGATCAGCACGTCGACGCCGCGGTCGAGCTTGGTTTCCTGGTCGCTGAACGAGACGCCGCCGATCAGCAGCGCCCAGGAGAGCTTCTGGCCCTTGGAGTACTTCTCGAAGGCTTCCGACACCTGATCGGCGAGCTCGCGGGTGGGCTCGATCACCAGCGCGCGCGGCATGCGCGCCCGCGCCCGGCCGGCGGCCAGGCGGTCGATCATCGGCAAGGTGAAGGCGGCCGTCTTGCCGGTGCCGGTCTGGGCGATGCCCAGCACGTCGCGGCGCTGCAGGACGGCGGGGATGGCCTCGGCCTGGATGGGCGTTGCGGTGTGGTAGCCCGCGTCGGCGACCGCCTGGAGGGTCGCGGACGACAGGCCAAGTTCGGCGAATTCTGTCATCAGGTACGAATGGGGCGGCGACCTTCCGGATCAAAGGCAGGCATGCCGCGGCGGCGCGGACGGAGATCGTCGCGCGCCGCGGAACATACGGGCGAGGCTCGGCAAGTCAACGCGTCCGATCCGCCTCGGTTCATGATCCGATCGCGGCGCGAGCCGGTTCGAGCTGAAAGAGCCGGGCCAGAGCCGGCGAGACGTGCTCCGGGCGCGCGCCGAGGCCGATGAATCGTGCGGGAATGCGGCGGAGCGGCGGGAAGGCGTTCAGGAGCAGAAGGGGCAGGGGCGGGGCGGCCGGCCGGTCGCGCCCGACCACACGGCTGAGGATGCGATCCTGAATGAACACCTGCACCGCCTGCGTGAGGCGGGTGGGAGGCTCGCGTCGGCGACGCACCGCATCCAGCTGGGTCTCGGGCACGGGCCCGCTGCGCAGCTGCGCGGCGAGCAGGTTGGCGGCGGCCACGGCGTCCTGCAAGGCGAGGTTTATCCCCACGCCGCCGATCGGCGACATGGCGTGCGCCGCATCGCCGATGCAGAGCAGCCCCGGCCGGCTCCAGCGCTCGAGCCGGTCGACCTTGACCGTCAGCAGCTTCACGTCGTCCCAGCCGGCGATCTCACCGAGCCGATCGGAGAAAAAGGGCGCGGCGACGGCGATGTCGCCTCTCAGCGCCTCGAGGCCACGCGCCTGCAGCGCCGCCAGGCCGCCTTTCAGGATGACGAAGGCGCATTGCCAATAGTCGCCGCGGTCGAGGGTGATCAGGAATCGCCCGCGCTCCAGGCGTCCCAGGTTCTGCTGCGGATCGCTCGGGCGCTTCGAGATGCGCAGCCAGAGCACGTCGATCGGCGCGCCGAGCTCGCGAACCGGGAGGCCGGCGGCTTGGCGGACGATCGAGTGGCGGCCGTCCGCTCCGACGACCAGGTCGGCCTCGATCGCCATCGTGCCCTGCGGCCCGCGGGCGCTGAGGCCGCAAACCCGCCCCTCGCGCTCGGTGAGGCCGAGCACCTCGGTTTCCATCAGCAGGCTGAAGGCGGCGAAGCGGCGCGCCTCCTCCGCCAGGAAGTCGAGGAAGTCCCACTGCGGCATGAGGGCGACGAAAGGCTTGCAAACCGGCAGGTGGGAAAAGTCGGCGAGCGCGAGGTCGCGGCCGTCGATGTCTGCGCGGACGGCGCGCAACTCCTGGTGGGGACGCTGAAGGAGCCGCTCGACCAGCCCAAGCTCGGCCATGACCTCGAGGGTCGACGGATGCACGGTGTCGCCGCGGAAATCCCGGAAGAAGTCCCTGTGCTTCTCCAGCACGACGACCTCGACGCCGGCCCGGGCCAGCAGGTAGCCCAGCATCACTCCGGCCGGGCCGCCGCCGGCGATGGCGCAGCGCGCCTGCAGCCTTCGGCCAGCCCGTTTCGCAGTCATGCGCGCCAGACTGCGGCCGGCCGACCGCCGCTGCAAGCTAGGCGCCGTCGACGGAGTAGGCGAGCAGCACGTTGACGCCGTTGCCGCCGGTGCGCGAGGCGCCGTTGAAGCCGCTCATCACATAGACCATGCCGCCGGCCACGGCCGGGCCGAGGCCATCGATGGAGCCGCCCGGCTGGGCCTTGATCCGATTGAGGGTGTCGTAGGTCCGGGCTGTTGTGGAGGTCTGCCAGACGATCTTCCCGGTGGCGGCGTCGTAGGCGCGCAGCCAGCCGTCGGTCGCGCCGGCGAAGACCACGCCCGGGATGACGCTGGGCGCTGCGGACAGGGCGCGGATGCAGCGGCCGCCGGCGTAGTCGCGGCTGCGGTCGCCCGCGTAGCGGCAGGGCGCCACCGGCGCAGGCGCCGCCCAGAGGATCCTGCCGGTGGCCGGGTCCAGGCCATAGAGGCCGGGCTTGGCGGGGCCGTTCTCGCCCTCCACCGGCGGCTTGCCCTCGGCGCGCATCACTTCGTCGAACAGGTTGATGGTGTCGGCGTTGGCGACATAGAGCCGCTTGTCGTCGGCGGCCATGCCCCATTCGATGCCGCCCAGCGCCGAGCCGGAGCCCACCTTGGTGCTCCACAGCAGCTTGCCGGTGTCCGGGTCCATGCCGTAGACGGCGCCCGACTTCTGGCCCGAGAGCAGCACCTGCCTGCCTCCCGACAGGTTGAACAGGATGGGGGAGGCGCCGAAGTCGTAGTCGGGGCCGATCGGATTGGGGCAGTTCGCCCCGCGCGCCGCGCCATTGCACCCCATGATGAAGTTGTCCCCCGGGGTGACCTGACGGCGCCAGCGGACCTTGCCCGTGGCCATCTCGACGGCGACGATCGCGTCTGCGCCGGCCGTGGGGACCTCCGTGTAGCTGTCGCCGGTCGCGACATAGACCAGGCCACGCTTCGCGTCGGCCGTCGGGGCGGACCAGATCGCGCCGCCGGCCGGCCCCTGCAGCTGCGTCCCCGCCGCCGTCTTCCGCGTCGGATGCAGCGGCTCGTCGATCATATAGGTCTTCCACTGGATCTGGCCGGTCTTCAGGTCGAGCGCCGAGAGCGAGCCGCGGAACGAGCAGCAGGGATAGCCGGCTTGCGTCGCCGCGCCTTCCTCGCCCGAGCTCATCGGCACGAACAGCTGGCCGCCCGAGACGACGGGCGTTCCGGTGATGCCCGCGACCGGATTGGCCTCCAGCGGCGCGCTGCGCCAGATCTCCTTGCCGGTGCGGGCGTCGAAGGCGCGCACCGTGCGGTTGCGCTCGCCCACGAAGGTCGCCCAGCCCGAGGGGGAGATGGCGGACTTCACGATCATCGGCGTCGTGCGCGAGGCGACGCCTTCGACGAGCCAGCGCACGCAGCCCTTCTTGGCGTCCAGCGCATAGAACTTGCCGTTGCGGTTGGTGACGAACAGCCACTCGCCCACGACCGTCGGCATGCCACCGCCGACCATGGCGTAGGCCCACTTCAGCTTCAGGCGCGGCGCCTCGGCGCTGGTGAGCCCCGGATCGCGCTGGAAGCGCCGCGAGTCCGCGTCCACGCCGACGCTCGTCCAGTCCGAGCCGGTCGCGCGGATCGGCGGCGCCGCGTCCGCGCACATCAGGTCGACGCCGATGTTCGCGGGCAGCGGACGGAAGCCGCCGCGGCGGGCAGGCGTCGCCGCAACCTGCGGGCCGGCAGGGGCCTGCGGGCCGCCGGCCGCGCCGGCCGTGAGATAGCCCGCGATCGCCCGCTTGTCGCCGGCCGAAAGCCCGGCGGCCATGGGCGCCATGACGCCGGAGGTCAGCACCTCGACGATCTGGGCGGGCGGCAGCACGGCGAGCGAGGCGCGCGCGGGCGCGCGGCCGACCGGGGGTTCGTGGCAGGCCTTGCAGCGGGCGTTGAACAGGGCCGCGCCGTCCGGGGCGGCCGGCTGCGCGCGGACCATCAGCGGCGCGGCGAACGCCGCCGCGCTGGCCGCCGCCGCGGCCGCCGCGATCCAACTGCTGAACTTCATGCCCCCGAGCCTTCTTCCGCTGTCCGACGTGCGGGCCTCATCGCGCCCGGAGATTGCAGGCGTGTGTCCGCGCTGCGCCAGGCCCCGCATTCCTCTGCCGCCCGCCCCTGGGTCCACTAATGCGTGGCGCTTGACCGGTGAGTCGTGTCGCTGAGCGCCGCGCGAAGCTCGGCGGCCAGGGTGTCCAGCCGGTAAGGCTTGAGCAGCAGGCGCATGCCTTCCGTCGCGGCTTCGGCGGCCGATGAGCTGTACCCCGTGGTCAGCACCACTGGGACGTCGGGGCGTTCACGAAGGATTTTCCGCGCAAGATCCAGTCCGCTCATATCCCCCGGCATCACCATGTCCGAGAACACGAGATCGAACGCGTGCTCCAGCCGAAGCGCGTCCAAGGCGGTGGCCGCCGTGGGCGCGCGCGTCACCTGATAGCCGAGCTCGAGCAGCATTTCGGTCACGAGTTCCGCGACCCGTTCGTCATCTTCCACAAGCAGAATGCGGGCTTTGCGATCAGCGGTGGTCGGCTGGCTCCGCCGCCGCGGTGCGCGCCTCTCCACGGCGGCTTTGTGGGAGCGGGGAAGGCGCAGCGTCACCTTGGCGCCCTGGCCCATTTCGCTCTCGATCTTCACGTCGCCGCCCGAGGTTCTCGCAAACCCATAGACCTGGCTCAGACCGAGGCCCGTGCCCTGGCCGACGCCTTTGGTCGTGAAGAACGGTTCGAAAGCGCGGCCGAGGAGCTCGGGCGGCATTCCGTGGCCGGTATCCGCCACCGTGATCTGCACCATGTCGGCAGGTTGCGCCTCGCTCGCCGCCACGTTCGCGAGCCCGATGGCGATGGCGCCGCCGTTCGGCATCGCGTCTCTCGCGTTGATCGCGATGTTGAGGATCGCGACTTCGAGCTGCGAGGGATCGACCTCGACCGGCCAGAGATCGTCTGCCGAACTGATTTCGACATCGATGTCTTCCCGCAGCGATCGATTGAGGACGTCGCGCATCCCGGCGAGCAGTTCGGGAAGATCCACGACCTCGGTTTTCTGCGGAGACTTGCGCGAGAAGGCAAGCAGCTGCTGGGTCAGATCGGCGCCTCGATCGATGGCCTGACGAATCCCCTGGGCGAGCCGGTCTCGCCGGATCGGATCGGACGTGCGGTCCATGAGGTCGAGACCGCTGGAGGCGACCATCAGCAGGTTGTTGAAGTCGTGGGCCACCCCGCCGGTCAGCTGGCCCATGGCCTCCATCTTCTGCGCCTGGCGCAGCGCCTCCTCGGCTTTCTCCCGTTCCTCGATCTGCTCCTGCAGCTTGCGGTGAGCCTCGGTGAGCGACGCATGCGAGGCGCCGAGCGCGGCGATCAGCAGGGAGGCCATGATCACGACGATGCCGATCCCCAGATAGCGCAGCTCCCTGTGCAGCAGGCTTTCCACCCGGATGCGCAGGTAGATCGAGCCGAGCCCGGTCGTGCCTTGCCTCACGGCTTTGCGGAGCGTGAGCTCCCCGCTGGTCGCACTCAGCGCGCCCACCGTATTGGTCGGCGGAGGGCCGTCGCCGACGCGCCGGAAGCTCGCCACCCGCCGACCGCTGAGGTCATAGGCCCCGGCGGCCTCCACGGCGGGATTGGCGCCGAGCGCATTGAGGTACTCACGGGCCGAGCCGACGTCGTTGAAGGCCAGCGGCGCGGCGAGGCTGCCGGCGAGGATGTTCGCCTGGACCTGCGCCTGGTCGAGGGTCTCGGCCCTGCGCGCGTTCTGGCTCATCACCCCCAGAGCGAGACTCGCGACGAGCAAGGCGATGCTGACGCCGATCGCCACGCGAGGCGTCCTGGTCACGGGACGGCTGAGGCGCTCCCAGATCGGGGCCATGCTAGTCCGCTCCTCGCTGAGGAGTTGTCGCCAGCGCGAGCAGCTTGCTGCTCAGGACCAGGCCCCCCGCGCGCGCCAGTCCGTTGTCTATCGTGAATCGGACCCGCCCGTCCTGAACGACGAAGTGGATGATGCCGCCGTCGATCCCTTGCCGGGCGTCGGTCACGGTGAGGACCGGCAGGCCTCGCAACGCGCGCAGCGCCTCGGCGGGCGATTGCCGCCGCGACCGGCTCACGAAGACGACCTGACAGTCGACGGGTCCCTGAACGGACTCGATGCGCCGGACGACGACGGGGTGGCCTGCAACGGTCTGTCCGCGCGCGGCCTCGTCGAGGAGGTCGCCGAACGGGTCGGCGCCGAATACGCAGATGACAAAGGGGCTGGAGGGCGCGGGAAAAGCCGAGGCCGGCCACTCGATGAACGGGCCGAACTTATAGAGGAAGCTCGCCTTGACAGCCCATTCGAGAGACTGAGCGGCCGCGGCAAGCGGAAATGCGGTGATCGCCACCGCCGCGAGGGCGGCGACAAGCCCACGGACGCACCGCCGCGCGGCCTCGGGCAGGAACAGAACCCCCATCAGACGTCCACCAACCCCGCCGGCAGGCCGTCGAGTGCGCCGGGACGACGCGATCGCCAGCGAGCCAGCGGCGCAAGCTTGACAGAATTTCGCGGCTTGTCGAACGACTCACGCCTGGCCAAGGCCGGCGCCGACGGCCGCCCCCGGCGGCTGCTCAAAATCGCGCACGCACCTCGGCCAGCACGCTCCGCGGGACGGTGTCGGCTTGCGGGGCGGGGAACTCCTGATGGCGGTCATGGAGCAGATTGTCGCCGATCACCGCCATCTGCAGGGTGGGCGTGATGTTCCAGGCCAGCCGCATATTGAGCTCGACATAGGCCGGGACCCGCGGGTCGGGGAGGCGGCTCTGGTACCTGAGCACCGCGTCCCAGGCGACCGCCGGCCCGAGATTCATCGAGGACTTGAGCTGGGCCTGCGCCTTGGGATCGTCGCCCACCTGAGCGAGGCCGAGCAGCCGGCTGGCGCCCGGCTTGAATTCGAATGACTCCGACAGCAGGTTCAGGCCGCCCGAGACCCGCCACCACGGCATGGCCTGGTAGCTGCCCCAGGCCTCCAGGCCGGAGGTGTGGCCCTTGATCCGATTGCCCCAGAAAATCGGTATGAAGGTGACCGGCGTGACCTCGATGCTGCGCAGGTCGTCGTAGACGTTGTGGTAGGCCGAGGCCGAGACCGAGAGACGCTCGGTCGGATTGAGCCGCGCGCCCACTTCATAGGCGTCGACGGTCTCCGGCTGGAAATTGCGGTTGCCGGTGAGGAACACCTGGCCGCCGACGGTCTCGACGACATCGCGGTCGAACGGCGTCGGAGCGCGGATCGCGCGCGAGGCGGCCGCCCACAGGAGCGTGGACCGCGCCGGGGTCCACGCCAGCCGCGCGCTCGGCAGCGCGGACCAGCCGGCGTGCGGATCGTCCTCGAGCTTCACGCCCAGGATCAGCCGCAGGGAGGAGGTCAGGGTGAGCGTGTCCTGGGCGAACAAACTGGAGAGGTTCAGCGTGCCCTTCGCCGGGACGAACGCCAGCCCCCCGTCGGCTTCCAGGCTGTACTTGGCCTGCCGCAGACCGCCGCCGAGCACGACATCGTTGCGGGCGCCGAGCGCGAATTCGTGCTGGACGTCGACATCGTAGGTGTCGACCCACAGCGGCAGGCCGCCGGTCAGGTCATGGCCCCGCTGGGCGCGGTCGACGTAGGCCTGGACCTGCAGGTTCGCGCCGTCCTTCGTCGCATGGTTCCAGCGGAAGACGAGATTGCCGCCGCTCATGCTGCCGCTGGTGACGCCGGAGCCCTTGAAGGCGTCGCCGTGGACAGTGACCTCGTCCCGCTCGCTCGGCGCCCAGTCGAGCCGAAAGCCGCCTTGCACCCGATGCCAGCGGTCCTGCGCGTCGGCGCCGGTCGAGGTCAGCGTGTCATCGGCGCGGTAGGCGCGGCCGTAGATCCGATAGGTCGCCGCGTCGCCCAGGCTCGCTCCGTATCGGACGGCCGCGAAGCGTTGCTGATCGCCGGCGCCGGCGGTGACCCCGAGCCCCTGCGTCTCGTCCGACCTGCGGGTGATGATGTTGACGATCCCGTCGACCGCGTTCGCGCCCCAAAGAGTTGCGCCCGGGCCGCTGATCACCTCGACATGATCTATGTCGGAAGGCAGGACATCCTGCATGTCCCAGTACACGCCGGAGAACAGGGGCGTGTAGACCGTCCGCCCATCGATCAGCACCAGCAGCTTGTTCGAGAACGCCTGGTCGGCCAGGTTGCCCGACAGGCCGCGCGCGGTGATCACCCAGGAATTCGCGCTGGTCTGGGCCACGAACAGGTTGGGCGCCAGACGCAGGATCTCCGGCAGGGTGCGCGCGCCGCTGCGGATGATCTCCTCGCGGGTGATGACGTAGGCCGCCGCCGGGGCCCGCGCGAGCGACTCTTCGCGACGCGAGACCGTGGTCACCTGGACGTTGGCGAGCTCCTCGATGGACAGCCCGCGCAACCGCTCGACGGCCGGCGGCGCGGCGGCCGCCTCCTGGGCGAACGCCGGGAAGGCGCTGAGCAAGGCTACAGCCGACAAAGGCGCGATCGCCCGCCTATGGATGCCCAATTCGACGCCCCCTCAGCCTGAATCGAGTCAGGCTGATCATCCCACCACGGCAACGCTTAAGGCGCCGTGAGGTTCCGGGCTCGGTCGCGCAAACTCGTCTCGCGCCGCGGCATCCCTCCAAGGGATGGCCTCGGCGATGCGCGGTCCGGGCGCGCGTCAGCCGCAATCAAAGCGAGAGCTTCCCGAACCATCTCAATACGAGATTGTGCCGCAAGCGGCGCCATGCCAAGAATCCCAATTGTTCCGGCGCAGTGCGCCTGAGTGGGGGCGTGCGTCTTGCCGGTCGTCGTCAGCAGCAGCGATTACACCCTTGCCGCGGGCCAGACGCTGAGTGCGGTCAACACCGACCCTATCACGCTCCTGGTCGCCAACACTCTGGATCCAACGCCCTCCATTACCATCGCCGGGGATGTCGAGGCTTCCAGCTCCGGCGCGCCGACGACGGGTGGCAATGTCCATGGCGTGGAGATCAGTTCGACTGGGCCCTTCGGCGATCCGGTCGTCATGGTGGCGACGGGCGGGGTGCTCGATGTCGACACTCGCGCCACCTGGGCCGGAGCCGCGGGAATCGATGCCGGGTCGATCGGACCCCGGATCGTCAACGAGGGCGCGATCAAGGTCCTCGCCGCGACCAGCGCCTGCGGCATCGTGAACTACGGGACGATGGGCGAGACCGATCCCGCGGTGGTGAACGACGGGTCCATCACCGTCTATTCGGACGGCGATGCGCTGGGCGTGGGCATGGTCGCAGGGCAGTTGTTCGTGAACAGCGGCGGCCTGCAGGTCAACGGGGCAGGGCACGTCTTCGGCGTGACCGTCGGTCAATCCGATGGCGAGTTCCTGAACAGCCCGGCCGGCGAGATCCGGGTCTACGACATGGTCGCGCCGTTCGAAGGGGTGGGCGTCTTCTTCCAGGCCACCCTCGGGCCGCAAGGTTTTCTCAACCAGGGACTGATTTCCGCCGACATCGCGTTCAAAGGCGATCAACCGGATTTCGTGCTCGCCGCCGACAACGTGTTCCGCAACCAAGGCGAGATGGACGGCGCCGTGCAGATGGGGGTCGGCGGCCAGATGCTGGCCAATGCCGGCCTGGTCCGGGGCGCTGTGGACATGGGCGCGGGCGACGACGTCTACGACGGCGGGCTCGGCCAGACGATCGGCATGGTCGCCGGCGGCGACGGGGCGGATAGCTTGGCGGGCGGGGCGATGTTCGACTACCTGCAAGGCAATGCGGGAAACGACACGGCTTCCGGCGGCGATGGCGACGACTGGGTCGTCGGCGGCCGCGACGATGACCGTCTCTCAGGCGATGCGGGCGCCGACATCGTCTATGGCAATCTCGGCAACGACACCCTCGATGGCGGCGACGGAAACGACATCGTGCGCGGCGGCCAGGGCGACGACATGCTCGCCGGGAGCGCCGGCGACGACTGGATTTCCGGCGACCGCGGCAACGACACCGAGAGCGGGGGGGCCGGCGCCGACACCTTCCACTTTTTCGATGGGGCGGGCTTCGACCGCGTGCAGGACTTCAACGCCGCCGAGGGCGACCGCGTGCAGGTGGACGCCGGCACGAATTATTCGCTCAGGCAGGGCGAGCTCGGCGTCTACATCGAAACCGACACCAGCCAGATGCTGCTCGTCGGGGCTCACCTCGACCAGCTGCCCTCCGGTTGGATCGTCGTCGACTAGCTCCACTCCGCCTCGAGCCAAGCTCTTGCGCTTCGCGCCGGAAGGGCGGTCAATCTGGCGGGGCAAGGCGCGGGGGCGACGATGATCGACGATGAAGCACGTGACGGTGCTGGGCGGCTGACGCGGCGGGGCGTGCTGGGCGCGGCGGCGGCTGCAGGCGCGCTGGGGGCGTTGATCCGCCCGAGCCGCGCGGCGGGCCGGACCCTTGCGCCCAGCGACAAGGTCAACCTGGCGGTGATCGGCGCAGGGGGAAAGGGCGCGGACGACATGTCCCGCCTCACCGACCAGAACATCGTCGCCACCGTCGACGTCGACTACGACCGCGTGGCGCGCGGGATGCTGGATCAGCATTACCAGCTGCTGCCCACGCGGACCGCGCTCAAGGCCGCCTACGACAAGGCCAGGCGCTACACCGACTATCGGCGGATGCTGGACCAGCAGAAGGACATCGACGCCGTCCTGATCGCCACGCCCGACCACCACCATGCGGTGGCCGCGCGCTGGGCCATGGAGCGGGGGCTGCACGTCTATGTGCAGAAACCGCTGACCTACACCGTGGAGGAGACGCGCAAGCTCGCGGCCCTGGCCAAGGCCAATCCCAAGCTGGTCACCCAGATGGGCTGCCAGGGGCACTCGGGCGACGATGGGCGACGCGTGGTCGAGCTGATCCGCGGCCATGCGATCGGCAAGGTCAGGGAGGTCCACGTCTGGACCAACCGTCCGGTCTGGCCGCAAGGGATCTCGCGGCCGGCGGCGGAGCCGAAGCCCTCAGGGCTCGATTGGGCCAGCTGGCTCGGCCCGGCCAACGTCGACTGGGGCTACAATCCGCAATACGCCGCCTTCAATTGGCGCGGCTGGGTCCCGTTCGGCTGCGGCGCGCTAGGCGACATGGGCGCGCACCTGATCGATTTCCCGTTCTGGGCGCTCGAGCCCGGCCTGCCGACGAAGATCGAGACCCGGCACTCGCGCTGGCCCGGCAACCCGGACCTCTGGAGCACCAGGCGTCCTGCGACGCTGGAGGGCTTCCCGCTGGCCGAGGTCGTGCACTACGAGTTCGCCCACGCGCCGAAGGCCCTGGTCGAGGGCGGGCGGCTGCACATGACCTGGTACGACGGCGGCATCCTGCCGCCGACTCCGGCGGGCTTCCCGCCGGAGCTGCGGATGAATCCCGAAGGCGGCGTGCTGTTCGTCGGGACCAGGGGCATGCTGATGCACGAGACCTACGGCGAGAAGCCGGTGCTGATCGGCGCGGGCCTGACGGAGAAGGCCGCGAAGATCCCCCGCAGCCTGCCGCGCATCGCGGGCGGCCTGAACGGGCACGAGCAGAACTGGATCCGCGCCATCCGCGGCGAGGAGACGATCTCGTGTCCGTTCGAATACGGCGCCCGGCTGAACGAGACGATGATCCTGGGCATCGTGGCGCTGAAGGCCGACCAGCCGATCGATTGGGATGGCGCGGCCGGCCAGGTGACCAACGTGCCCGAGGCCAACCAGTACCTGACCCGCGAGTATCGCAAGGGCTGGGAGCTGTGAGGGGAGTGCGGCCGCGGCGGGGGGACAATGGTCGCCAAGAGGCGGGGGCGCCAACCAGCGCCCTCCGGCCTATCGGCTTGCCTGCACCCGTCGGACACCGAGCGGCCTTCGCAATCGCCGCGGGACTGGCGCTCAGCCTCGCGGGCGCGGCATGCTCACAATCCATGAAGCCGGAGAACACCGAGCAGTGGACGCCCGTGCCGCCGGTGGTGACCCCGGGCGCGCGCGATGCGGCGCCGCCGTCGGATGCGATCGTGCTGTTCGACGGCAAGGGCCTGGACCAGTGGGTTTCGGCCAAGGACGGATCGCCCGCGAAGTGGAACGTCGCCGGCGGCCTGCTGACCGTCGAAAAGAAGGCCGGCAACATCGAGACCAGGCGGCGCTTCCGGAACTATCAGCTGCACCTGGAATGGCGCGTCCCGAAGGGTGTCACCGGGGCGGGGCAGGGCAGGGGCAACTCCGGCGTGTTCCTGGCCTCGACGGGGCCGGGCGACGCCGGCTACGAGCTGCAGATCCTCGACAGCTACAAGAACGCCACCTATGTGAACGGCCAGGCCGGCGCGCTCTACAAGCAGCATCCGCCGCTGGCGAACGCCATGCGCCCGCCCGGCGAGTGGCAGACCTATGACGTGGTCTGGACCGCGCCGGTGTTCGCGGCCGACGGGGCGCTGACGTCGCCGGCGCGGGTGACCGCGTTTCAGAACGGCGTCCTGATCCAGAACGACGCCGTGCTCTCCGGCGAGACGCTCTACATCGGCAAGCCGTTCTACCGCCCGTTCAAGGACGCGCCGATCAAGCTGCAGGCGCACGGCGATCCCAGCGCGCCGATCAGCTTCCGCAACATCTGGGTCCGCGAGCTCGCCTCTCCCTAGACATCGAGGTCGGCGGCGGCGAATTCCGCGTTTTCCTGGATGAACCGAAAGCGCAGCTCGGGCTTGCGGCCCATCAGCGCTTCGACCAGCTCTTCCACGGTCTCCTCGGCGCGCGGCAGGGTGATCCGCGCCAGCGTCCGCGTCGCCGGGTCCATGGTGGTCTCCTTGAGCTGGGCGGGCATCATTTCGCCCAGGCCCTTGAAGCGGCTGATCTCCGGCTTCTTGCCCTTGAACTCGGTGGCGAGAAGTTCGTCGCGGTGGGCGTCGTCGCGGGCGTAGACCACCTTGCCGCCATGGCTGAGCCGATAGAGCGGCGGCAGCGCCAGGAACAGGCGGCCCGAACGGATCAGGTCCGGCATGGTGCGGTAGAAGAAGGTGATCAGCAGGCTGGCGATATGGGCGCCGTCGACGTCGGCGTCGGTCATGATGATGATCCGCTCGTAGCGCAGATCCTCCTCCTTGAACTTGGTCCCGCCCTGGGCGCCCAGCGCCAGCAGCAGGTCCGCGAGCTCACGGTTGCCGCCGGTCTTGTCGGTGGAGGCCGAGGCGACGTTGAGGATCTTGCCCCTGAGCGGCAGGATCGCCTGGGTCTTGCGATCGCGAGCCTGCTTGGCCGAGCCGCCGGCCGAGTCGCCCTCGACCAGGAACAGCTCGGCGCCGTCGATGGCCGACCCGGAGCAATCGGCGAGCTTGCCCGGCAGGCGCAGCTTGCGGGTCGCCGAGGCGCGGGCGACTTCCTTGTCCTTGCGGCGCTTCAGCCGCTCCTCGGCGCGCTCGATGACGAACTGCAGGAGCGCGCTGGCCGACTTCGGCTGGGCCGTCAGCCAGTGGTCGAAGGGATCGGCAAGCGCCTTCTCGACCAGGCGCTGGGCCTCGGAGGAGGACAGCTTCTCCTTGGTCTGGCCCTGGAACTCGGGGTCGCGGACGAAGACGCTGACCAGGGCGCCGGCCTGGGCCAGGACGTCGTCGGCGGTGAGGATGACCCCGCGCTTCTCGCCGGTCAGCTCGGCGTAGGCCTTCAGGCCGCGCGTGAGGGCGGCGCGCAGGCCGGCTTCGTGCGTGCCGCCCTCCGGCGTCGGCACGGTGTTGCAGTAGGACTGCATGAAGCCGTCGGCCTCCCCGAAGCCGGCCGGCGTCCAGGCGATGGCCCACTCGACCTTGCCGCTCTCGCCGGGACGGGAATAGCGGCCGGCGAAGGGCTCCGGCGTGACCGTCTCGATGCCCTTGATCCGCTCGGCCAGGAAGTCGGCCAGGCCGGTCGGGAAGCGGAAGACTGCCTCGGGCGGGGTCTGGTCGTGGATGCGGGAGGGGTCGCAGGACCAGCGGATCTCGACGCCGCCGAACAGATAGGCCTTGGACCGGGCCATGCGGTAGAGCCGCGCCGGCTTGAAGGCGACGTTCTCGCCGAAGATCACCGGGTCGGGCGTGAACGCGATGGCGGTGCCGTGCTTGCGCGTCGCGCCCAGCTTCTCGATGCCCCCGATGGGCTTGCCGCGGGTGAACGCCTGGCGCCACTCGTGGCCATCCTTCCAGGC
This sequence comes from Phenylobacterium sp., assembly GCF_035475775.1. Lineage (GTDB taxonomy): Bacteria > Pseudomonadota > Alphaproteobacteria > Caulobacterales > Caulobacteraceae > Phenylobacterium. The sequence goes on from NZ_DATIMC010000136.1 coordinate 25,135, forward strand.
GGTGACCTCGACCCGTTCGGAAAGCGCGTTGACGACGCTGACGCCCACGCCGTGCAGGCCGCCGGAGGTCTCGTAGGCCTTGCCGGAGAATTTCCCGCCGGAGTGCAGGACGGTCATGATGACCTCCAGCGCCGACTTGCCGGGATGTTTGGGGTGCGGGTCCACCGGGATTCCGCGGCCGTCGTCG
>NZ_DATIMC010000137.1:0-42512 GCF_035475775.1 Phenylobacterium sp.
CTTCGACGGCGACGGCGACCGCTGCGGGGTGGTCGACGACGAGGGCGAGGAGATCTTCGCCGACAAGATCGGCCTGATGCTGGCGCGCGACCTCTCGGCCCTGCACAAGGACGCCACCTTCGTGGTCGACGTGAAGTCCACGGGCCTGTTCGCCACCGACGAGGTGCTGAAGGCGAACGGCGCCAGGACCGTCTACTGGAAGACCGGCCACTCCTACATCAAGCGCAAGACCGCCGAACTGGGCGCGCTGGCCGGGTTCGAGAAGTCCGGCCACTTCTTCTTCAACCCGCCGAACGGGCGCGGCTACGATGACGGCCTGGTCGCCGCCGCGGCGATCCTGTCCATGCTCGACCGCAATCCGGGCAAGAAGCTGTCGGACCTGAAGAGGGCCCTGCCGGTGGCCTGGACCTCGCTCACCATGAGCCCGCACTGCGCGGACGAGGAGAAGTACGCCGTGGTCGACCGGATCGTGGCCGAATACCAGCAGCTGCGCGACGCCGGCGGGACCATCCTGGGGCGAAGGATCGCCGAGCTGATCACCGTCAACGGCGTGCGCGTGGCCCTGGAGGACGGCTCCTGGGTGCTGGTGCGGGCCTCCTCCAACAAGCCCGAGCTGGTGGTGGTGGTCGAGAGCCTGAGGTCGGAGGACGACATGCGCGCCCTGTTCCGCCAGGAGGTGAAGCCGCGGCTCGCCAGATACCCGCAGATCGGCGCCTACAACCAGGAGATCTGAGGCGCCCCTTGTGTGATCCCGGCGTCGCGAAACCGGGATGACAGGCCGGCGGAACCCATGTTGAAAGCGCCTACCACCAAGCTCGGGGACAGCTCATGCACGTGGCGATGATCGGGACCGGCTATGTGGGCCTGGTCTCAGGCGCCTGTTTCGCCGACTTCGGCCACATCGTCACGTGCATCGACAAGGACGCCGGCAAGATCGAGCGCCTGAAGGCGGGCGGCATGCCGATCTACGAGCCGGGCCTGGACAGGCTGGTGGCGCGCAACGTCGAGGCCGGGCGGCTGTTCTTCGCGACCGAGGCGGCCGCGGCTGTGAAGGGCGCCGAGGCGGTGTTCATCGCGGTCGGCACGCCGTCGCGCCGCGGCGACGGCCATGCGGACCTGAGCTACGTCCATGCCGCCGCCGAGGAGATCGCGGGGCTGGTCGACGGCTTCACCGTGCTGGTCACCAAGTCCACCGTCCCGGTCGGCGCCGGCGACGAGATCGAGGCCATCGTCCGGCGCGTGCGCCCCGACGCGGACGTGGCGGTGGTCTCCAACCCCGAGTTCCTGCGCGAAGGCGCGGCGATCGAGGACTTCAAGCGGCCCGACCGGGTCGTGGTGGGGACGCAGGATCCACGCGCCCAGGCGGTGATGCGCGAGCTCTACCGCCCGCTCTATCTCAACGAGACGCCGATCCTGTTCACCAGCCGCCGGACCTCCGAGCTCACCAAATATGCGGCCAACGCCTTCCTGGCGATGAAGATCACCTTCATCAACGAGATCGCCGACCTCTGCGAGGCGGTGGAGGCCGACGTCCAGCAGGTGGCCCGCGGCATCGGGCTGGACAACCGCATCGGCGCGAAGTTCCTGCACGCCGGCCCGGGCTACGGCGGCTCCTGCTTTCCGAAGGACACCGTGGCGCTGGTGCGCACCGCGCGCGACGCCGGCGCGCCGGTCGAGCTCATCGAGACCACCGTGCGGGTCAACGACGCCCGCAAGAAGGCCATGGCGGAAAAGGTCAAGGCGGCGCTGGACGGCGGCGACCTGAGCGGCCGGGTGATCGGCGTGCTGGGGCTCACCTTCAAGCCGAACACCGACGACATGCGCGACGCGCCCTCGCTGGACATCGTGCCGGCGCTGCAGGCGGCCGGGGCGACGATCCAGGCCTTCGATCCCGAGGGGCTGCACGAGGCCCGTCAGCTGCTGCGCGACGTGATCTTCAAGGACGACCCCTACGACGTCGCCGAAGGCGCCGACGCCCTGGTGATCATCACCGAGTGGGACCAGTTCCGCGCCCTCGACCTCGACCGCATCAAGCTGATCATGAAGCGGCCGGTGATGATCGACCTGCGCAACATCTACAAGCCCGAGGACATGCGCGCCCGCGGCTTCGCCTACGCCAGCGTCGGCCGGGCCAGCGTCTGAGCGCTCAGGCAGGCGGCTCGACCAGCTTCCGATAGAGATGCCAGCTGGCGTGGCCGAGCACCGGCACCACGACGATCAGCCCGACCAGCGCCGGGATCGAGCCGGCGACCAGCAGGACGGCCACCACGATCGCCCAGAGCGCCAGGGGTCCCGGATTGGCCCGCACCGCGTCGATCGAGGTGCGGATGGCCACGTCCAGGTCCACGTGCCGGTCGAGCAGCAGCGGGAAGGAGACGACGCTGATCGCGAAGGCCACGACGGCGAAGACGAAGCCCACGCCGATGCCGATGGCGATCATCTCCCAGCCGGCGCCGGTCGCGAACACCTGGTGGACGAAGCCGTGGATGGTCCCGGGCGGGCCATTGCCGAACGCCAGGAGGCTGATCTCGTAGGCGGCCGCCAGCCACAGCCCGAACAGCGCGACGAGGATCAGGCCCATGCCGACGATCGGGACGATGGCGGGCGATTCGATGACCCGCCCGGCGTCGATCCAGCTCACCGGCTGCCCCTTCTCGCGGCGGCGGCTGATTTCATAGAGCCCGAGCGCGGCCAGCGGTCCAAGCAGAGCGAAGCCCGCCGCCAGGGGGAAGATCATCGGCAGCAGCGCATAGTGCATGGCCAAGGCGGCGAGAATGATCCCGGCCAGCGGGTAGATGATGGCGATGAACACCACGTCGTCGCGCGCCGCGGCGAAGTCGGCCAGGCCCTTGCGCAGCGAATCCCACAGCTCGGCGACCTGGATCCGGCGGACCCGCGGCTCGACCCGGGCGGCCGCGCGCGCGGCGCGGTCCCGCCGCCCGGCGCCGGAGAACGACCAGCTCAGCTTCTCGAGCACGTACTCGAACGGGTTTTCGACGTGATTGTGGACCGCCATGGCGAGGCCTCCGGACCCTGCAATGGGCGCGGTTCGCGCAAGGCTCCCGCCGTCGGGCAGGCGTCTGAGCGAGACCGCACCCCCGAAACGAACGCCCAGCCTAGCACGATGATCCGCTCAGGCGGAGACCCCGTGCGGCGCGGCGAACTTCGGGTCGGTGAGGTCTTCGATGAAGCACAGGGTCTTCAGGACCGCGACGTCGTCCTTCTGGCGGCCGATCACCTGCAGGGCGAGCGGCAGGCCGAGCGAGGAGACGCCGATGGGCGCCGATCCCGCGGGATTGCGCGTCATGTTGAGCCCGGGCGTGAACTGCACCCACTCCGCCCCGGCCGGCTGGCCGTTGATCAGGCCCTGCCCGCCGATCTTCGGCGGATGGCCGGCCAGGGTGAGGGTGATGAGCACCTCGGCGTCCTCCATCGCCGCGTTCAGCCGCCAGGCGAGCGAATGGGCGAGATCGAGCGACTGGGCGTAGGCCGCCGCCCCATAGCCGAGGCCCGCCTCGATCTGCTGGCGCAGGTCCGGATCGATCTTCTCCCACTCGGGCGTGCCCTTCAGGTGGCCCTGGGCGCGGGCCCGCTGGGCGGCCCAGATCACGAACCAGGCGAGGTTGGGGCTCTCGTCCCAGACCTTGTCCTTGCGCACCACCTCGACGCCGGCCGCGGCGAGCTCGTCGACCACCGCCTGGGCGCGGGCCAGCACCTCGTCGTCGACCCGCGCAAAGCCCATGGTCGGCGACCAGATCACCTTGCGCGGGCGGTTGTCGCCGTCGAGCGCGCGCCGCCAGGAGGTCCCGTCGGAAGGCAGGCTGTAGGGATCGGTGGGCTCGAGGCCGCGCACGGCGTCCAGCGCCAGGGCCGTGTCGCGCACGCGCAGCGCCATGGGCCCCTTGACCGCCAGCACGCCCGAGCCCGGCGCATTGGGCCCGCCGTTCGGGACCTGGCCCTGGGTGCACTTGATCCCGGAGAAGCCGCACACCGCCGAGGGGATGCGGATCGAGCCGCCGCCGTCCGAGCCGGTGGCCAGCGGCGTGACGCCTGCCGCCACCGCCGAGGCCGAGCCGCCGGAGGAGCCGCCGGCATGGTAGTCCGGGTTCCACGGATTGCGCGTTACCCCGAACGGGATGTTCTCGGTCAACGCCTTGAAGCCGAAGGCCGGGGTGTTGGCCTTGCCGACCACCACGCAGCCCGCCGCCTTCAGCCGGCCCACCAGCACGGAGTCGGCTTTGGCGGGGGCGACGTCCTGGTGCAGCGCCGAGCCGTAGGTCGTCTTGTAGCCGGCCGCGTCCTCCAGGTCCTTCACCAGCAGCGGGATGCCGGCGAGCGGGCCCACGGCATCGCCCTTCGCGAGCCGCGCGTCCACCGCCTCGGCCTCGGCCAGGGCCCGCTTCGGATCGACCGCGCAGACCGCGTTCAGCCGTGGGTTGGTCGCCTCGATGTTGGCCAGCGCCGCCTCGGTGAGCTCGCGGGCCGAGAGCCGCCGCTCGCGCACCTGGCCCACCAGCGCCTCGATGGTCGTGGTCCGGAAGTCCATGCGCGCGCCCTCCTGATCGGCGATCACCATACGACGGCGGGACGCGGGCGCGCGCAAGGCTGCGGTGTTGTCCGGCCGCGGAAAGTCTGTGACGCTCGGCCGCCAGCCAGAGGGAGACCGCCATGGCCCTGGACGATGCGGCGCCGGTGCTGCCGAACGACCTCTCCGCCTTCTGGATGCCGTTCACCGACAATCGCGCCTTCAAGGCGGGCCCGCGGCTGCTCGCCTCGGCCAAGGACATGCACTACACGACCGTCGACGGCCGCAGGCTGCTCGACGGCACGGCCGGGCTGTGGTGCGTCAACGCCGGCCACTGCCGCGAGCCGATCGTCGAGGCGATCCGGCGCGAGGCCGGCGTCCTCGACTACGCGCCCTCCTTCCAGCTTTCGCATCCCAAGGCCTTCGAGTTCGCCCAGCGGCTGGCGGCGATCCTGCCCGCCGGTCTCGACAACGTGTTCTTCGGCAACTCCGGGTCGGAAGCGGTCGACAGCGCGCTGAAGATCGCGCTCGCCTACCAGCGCGCCATCGGCCAGGGGACGCGCACGCGGCTGATCGGCCGCGAGAAGGGCTACCATGGGGTGGGCTTCGGCGGCATCTCGGTGGGCGGGCTGCCCAACAACCGGCGCGCCTATGCCCTGCTGCCCGGCGTCGACCACATCCGCCACACGCTCGATCCCGCGCAGGCCTTCACCCGCGGCCAGCCGGAGCGGGGCGCCGAGCTCGCCGAGGACCTGGAGCGGTTGGTGGCCCTGCACGGCGCCGACACCATCGCCGCGGTGATCGTCGAGCCGCTGGCCGGCTCGGCCGGCGTGCTCGTGCCGCCGAAGGGCTACCTCGAGCGGCTGCGGGCGATCTGCGACGCGCACGGCATCCTGCTGATCTTCGACGAGGTGATCACCGGCTTCGGCCGCCTGGGCGCGGCCACCGCCGCCGAGCGGTTCGGCGTGACGCCGGACCTGATCACGCTGGCCAAGGGCCTCACCAACGCCTCGGTCCCGATGGGCGCGGTGGGCGTGAAAGCCGAAATCTACCGCGCCGTTGTGGAGCAGGCTCCGGCCGGCATCGAGCTGTTCCACGGCTACACCTATTCCGCCCACCCGCTGGCGGTGGCGGCGGGCGGCGCGGCGCTCAGCCTGTACGCCGAGGAGGCCCTGTTCGAGCGCGTGGCGGCCCTCGAGCCTCGGTGGGCGGACGCCGTCCACAGCCTCGACGGCGCGCGGCACATGAAGGACGTCCGCAACCTCGGCCTGGTCGCCGGCATCGAGCTCGAGCCCCGCGAGGGCGCGCCCGGCAAGCGCGGCGCCGAGGCCTTCCAGCGGCTGTTCGAGGCGGGCGCGCTGATCCGCGTGACCGGCGACACCATCGCGCTCTCGCCCCCGCTGATCATCTCCGAGGCGCAGATCGAAGAGCTCGTCGGCCGCATCGGCGAGGCGCTGAAGGGCGTGGCCTAGAGTTCATCCGACCGCACCGCCTCGAGCGTGCGCGCGGCGGCGCTGGCGATGTCCGGCTGGCGCGTGCGGTAGTAGGGCAGCGCGATCGCGGCCGTCGAGAGCGCCCAGCCGCGACCGCGGGTCCAGGCGGCGGGCGCCGGGGCCCCCCCGGCAACCCACCGGCACACCGACCAGGGCCAGGGAAAGGCTTCGTCGGTCGGCCGCGGCCCAAGGGGACCGGAACCGGCAGGGGCAGGCGCGGCGCCAGGCGCGGCAGCCAGGTCTGCTCCTTCTCGACCTGGGGAGCCGCCCATTCGACGCGCGGCAGTCGCACCGCGAGATGGGCGCCGAGCCGGAACATGGCGTTGTCCGTGCCCGAGGCCGGCGCGGGCACGATCGAGCGGCGCGCCCAGTGGGGGAACTGCGCCTCCAGCAGCCGTTCGACCGTCGCGACGCCGATCTCGATGCGAAGCGGCCCGCTCACGCCAGGGCCGCCGCGCGCTTCGGGTAGAACCGGCGAAGCAGCGCCCACTGGCCGAGCATGGCCGGGAGCGCCAGGAAGACCCCGAGCTCGATGGGCGCGCCGATCGCGAACAGCGTCGCGGTGACGAGGCACGCGGCGAAGCAGCCGATGTCCCAGCCCGCCTCGGTCACCATCGAGAAGCGCAGGTTGCAGGGCGAGGCCTTGTTCAGGTTGGCGGTGACCGTGACCAGCACCGGGATCAGCAGCGGGAAGAACAGCGCGCTGGCCGCATTGGCCGCGATCGCCAGCGACGGACGGCTGAGGCTCGCGACCCGCAGGATCAGGATGGCGACGCCCGCGCTGTAGGCGATGGCGGCGCTGCGGCGGCCGTGGCCGGCGTCGACGTGGGGGCCGAGCACCAGCGCGCCGCCCGCGCCGACCAGGCCGGCGAGCGCCATGGCCCCGCCGTAGGCCGAGAAGCTCTGCTTCAGGGTCACGAACAGCGCGATCTGCCAGACGAACAGCCAGCAGGTGTCGAACCAGCCGTCGGCGACCATCATCAGGAAGGCTGGCCGCGCCGCGGCGAGCGCGCCCGGCGCTTGCGCCTTCACCGGCACTTCGGGCGTCCGCAGGATCGGCCAGACCGCCGCGAGCTGGATCACCGCCACGAGGCTGAAGGCCGCGAGCGGCCCCAGCGTCAGCAGCAGGCTCGCCCCGGCCAGCGGCGAGACGATGCCGATCAGCGCCATCAGGGCTTCGCGCGCGGCCACCTGATGCCCGCGGTGCTCCGCATCGCCGATCGCGGCGTAGTAGGCGTTGTAGCTCATCCAGTAGAGCACCTCGCCCAGGCCGGAGACGGCCGCCAGCGCCGCGAGCGCGGGCCCTATGCCGTGCACGAAGGCGAGCAGCGGATATTGCAGGGCCATGACCGCGGAGCCCGCGATCAGCAGCCGCTTGACGCCGAAGCGCTTGGCGAGCGGCAGGAGCGTGGGGCGCACGACGAAGCGGCCCACGACCACCGCTGCCTGGGTGAGCAGCGCCGCCGGGATCGGCACGCCCGCGTGCAGCAGGAAGACGAAGAAGAACAGCCCGCCGGCGCCCTGGGCGAAGGTGACGAAGGCGGAATGCAGGTGCACGCGGTTGACCGCGCGGTTGGCGAGAAAGGCCATGGGAAACCGAGAGGCAGGAGTCAGGGATGACGCGGGCGTCTTTGCCCGGTCAGCGGCGCGGTGCGCTCAGCGCTCGTTCCTACCCATGAGGAGAACCCTCTTCAGCACCAGGACTATGCCCGCCGCGGCGCCTCGCCGCAAGCCGCCGCGTCCGACTCCCGGTCCGACCGATCAGAAGCCGAACTGGCTCAGCCGGACCACGACCTGGCCGATCCAGAGCGCGCCGGCCCAGAAGGCCACGGCGAGCAGCGCGACGAAGGCCAGGCAGGCGAGCGAGCTCACGCTCCGGTTCACCTCCGGCCGCGCCGCGCCCCCGAAGACGAGGTGGCGCCGCATCTATCCTCCCCAAGCTCTTTATTCCGCGCCGTCGAGCGACGCGGTTGTGTCGAGACTGACACAACAGTTAAGGCTTGGGTAGGGTTGCTCTCGATCCGCCTGCATCCTGCTCCCCCTGCGGGAGAAGGCGCACGGGCGTCTTGCCTAGCGGGCGGGCTCCTCAGGCAGGGGCTTCACAAGCAACAGGGTGGTGAGCCCGCTGTTCCACGCCTCGTCGGGATACCGCGCGGCCTCGCGATAGCCCCGGGCGGCGTAGAAGGCTTGGCTGCGAAGGTTGAAGGTGTCGGTCTCGAGACGCGCCGAGGCGAATCCGGCCCGAGCGATCTCCGCCTCCGCCAGATCCATCAGGCGACGGCCGACACCCTGGCGGGCATGGGGGGAAGCCACGTGCAGGGCGTTGACGAAATCGCCGTCCCAATCGACCAGGCCCGCGACCTCGCCCGCCGAATCGGCAACCCAGAAGAGGTGACCGCGCGCGCTCACATACGCTGCGGGCCGATCTTCCAGGATGAATGCTGCGGCCGCCGCCTCGCTGACGTTCGGCCGCCACGTGCTCTCGAACGTATCGTACAGGACGGCGCGCAGGCCCGGTCCGTCCTGCGGTCCCGCTCGGCGGATGGTCATCTGGCCAGCTTCGCTCATCTTCGCGCCGCGGTGCGACCCTTCAGCCGTCAGCGCCTGGCTGACATCGTCTCCCGCAGGAGAGAAGGAGGCTAAGCCGCCGCCTGCTTCACGGCCCCGGCGATCTCCTTGACCACCTGGTTGACCAGCTTCTCGTCGTCGCCCTCGGCCATGATGCGGATCAGGGGCTCGGTGCCCGAGGCGCGCACCACGAGCCGGCCCGAGCCGTTGAGCCGCTCCTCGGCCTGGGCGATGACCGCCTTGACCTGCTCGCTCTCCAGCGGCTTGCCGGCCGCGAAGCGCACGTTCTCCAGCTTCTGCGGCGCCGGCTCGAACTGGCGGGCGAGCGAACTCATCGGCTGGTCGCTCTCCTTCAGCACCGCTAGCACCTGCAGCGCCGCCAGCAGCCCGTCGCCGGTGGTCGCGAAGTCGCGCAGGATGATGTGGCCCGACTGCTCGCCGCCGAGGTTGAAGCCGCCCTCGCGCATCCGCATCATCACCGCGCGGTCGCCGACCGGCGTGCGGTGCAGCACGAGACCGCGCTCGGCCAGGAACCGCTCCAGCCCGAGGTTCGAGTAGAGCGTCGCCACCACCCCGCCGCCGGTCAGCCGGTCGCGCTTGGCCCAGTTGTCGGCGATCAGGGCCATGATCTGGTCGCCGTCGATCATCTGCCCCTTCTCGTCGCAGACGATCACCCGGTCGGCGTCGCCGTCGAGCGCGATGCCGATGTCGGCGCGGTATTCCTTGACCATCTTCTGCATGGCCGCGGGGTGCGTGGAGCCGCACTCCTCGTTGACGTTGAAGCCATTGGGCGAGACGCCCACCGGCAGCACCTCGGCGCCCAGCTCGTAGAGCGCCTCGGGCGCCACCTTGTAGGCTGCGCCGTTGGCGCAATCGATGACGATGCGCAGGCCCGCCAGGTTCAGCCGGCGCGGGAAGGTCGCCTTGGCGATCTCCACATAGCGCGCCTGGCAGTCGTCGATCCGCTGCACGCGGCCGAGCGCCTGGGGCGAGGCCAGCCCTTCCTCCAGGCCCTGGTCCATCAGGGCCTCGATCTCCAACTCGCGCTCGTCGGAGAGCTTGTAGCCGTCGGGCCCGAACAGCTTGATCCCGTTGTCGGCGAAGTGGTTGTGCGAGGCCGAGATCATCACCCCCAGGTCGGCGCGCAAGGATCGGGTCATCATCGCCACGCCCGGGGTCGGCAGGGGTCCGAACAGCCGCACGTCCATGCCCACCGAGGTGAAGCCCGCCACCAGGGCCGGCTCGATCATGTAGCCCGAGAGCCGGGTGTCCTTGCCGATCACCACCAGGTGGCGCCGGTCGTCCTTGGACATGAAGATCTTGCCGGCGGCCATGCCGACCCGCAGGGCCACCTCCGCGGTCATTGGATAGCGGTTGGCCTGGCCGCGGATTCCGTCGGTCCCGAAGTAGGCGCGCTTGCTCATCAGCTGCTCACGAAACGATCCGAAACCCAGATTTAGTCGACGGTGCTTTGTTGAATGGTAAAGCCGGGCGCGCCGGCGCTCGACCACTGGCGTTTATCACAAAGGAAGCCAAAGCCTATGTGCGGCATCATCGGCATCGTCGGCGCAAAGCCCGTCCAGGACCGGCTGATCGACAGTCTCAAGCGCCTGGAATACCGCGGCTACGACTCGGCGGGCGTCGCCGGCGTGGTGGACGGGCACGTCGAGCGCCGCCGCGCCAAGGGCAAGATCCGCGCGCTGGAGGACGTGCTCGCCGCCGAGCCGCTGCCGGCCAGCGTCGGCATCGGTCACACCCGCTGGGCGACCCATGGCGCGCCCTCGCAGATCAACGCCCACCCGCAGCGCGCTGGGCGCGTCACCCTGGTCCACAACGGAATCATCGAGAACTACGCCGAGCTGCGCGAGGCCCTGAAGGAAAAGGGCCGCACCTTCGAGAGCGAGACCGACACCGAGGTGATCGCACAGCTGCTCGACTACGAGCTCCAGACCCGGCCGCCGATCGAGGCCCTGAAGGCCACGCTCGACCAGCTCACCGGCGCCTACGCCATCGCCGTGCTGATCGACGGCGAGGACGAACTGATCATGGGCGCCCGCCGGGGCTCGCCGCTGGTCGTGGGCTATGGCGACGGCGAGATGTTCCTGGGAAGCGACGCCCTGGCGGTCGGGCCGTTCACCAACCAGATCGCCTACCTGGACGAGGGCGACTACGTGGCCATCGACCGCAAGGCCGCGCACGTGTTCGACGAGGCCGGCCGGGCGGTGCAGCGGCCGGTCCGCACCGTCGCCGCCGCGGCGGCGCTCGTCGAGAAGGGCAACTACCGGCACTTCATGGAGAAGGAGATCCATGACCAGCCGGACGCCTGCCAGCACACGCTGTCGGCCTACATCAACCCGACCACCGGTCATGTGCATGCGCCGGGCGGCGTGGACCTGGCCCGGTTCGACCGGGTGCAGATCGTGGCCTGCGGCACCGCCAGCTACGCCGGCCAGATCGGCCGCTACCTGTTCGAGAAGCTGGCCGGCCTGCCGTGCGACGTGGAGGTCGCCTCGGAGTTCCGTTACCGACAGCCGGCGGTGACGCCCGCCACGCTCGCGATCGCCGTCTCGCAGTCCGGCGAGACCGCCGACACGCTGGCGGCCCTGCGCTGGTGCAAGGCCCAGGGGCTGACCACCGCGGCGGTGGTCAACGTCCACGAATCGACCATGGCGCGGGAGGCCGACGTGCTGTTCCCGACCCATGCCGGCCCGGAGATCGGGGTCGCCTCCACCAAGGCGTTCACCAGCCAGGTGGCGGCGCTCACCGCGCTGGCGCTCGCCGCCGCGGCGGCCCGCGGGCGGCTGAAGCCCGGCGAGGAGGCGCACGACACGCGCCTGCTGCTGGAAGCGCCGCGTCTGATCGCCGAGGCGATCCAGCTCGAGGACCAGATCCGCACGCTCGCGCCCGAGCTCGCCAAAGCCCGCGACGTGCTCTACCTCGGCCGCGGGCCGATGTATCCGTTGGCCCTCGAAGGGGCGCTGAAACTCAAGGAGATCAGCTACATCCACGCCGAGGGCTACGCCGCCGGGGAGCTGAAGCACGGGCCCATCGCGCTGATCGACGAAACCACGCCGGTGATCGTCATCGCGCCGTCCGACCCGCTGTTCGACAAGACCATCTCCAACATGAGCGAGGTGGCGGCCCGCGGCGGCAGGGTGATCCTGATCACCGACGAGGAGGGCGCCCGCAACGCCCCGGCCGGCGCCCGGGTGATCGTGGGCCCGACCTGCGACCCCATGCTCGCGCCCATGGTCTACGCCCCGCCGATCCAGCTCCTCGCCTACTATGTCGCAGTCCAGAAGGGCGCCGACGTCGATCAGCCGCGCAACCTGGCCAAGTCGGTCACCGTGGAGTAGCGGCGAGCCGCACGCCCTGGCAGGCTGGTCACGCAATCAGCGGGGCGCGCGATGGTCAATGAGACGGGTCCCTGGGCGAATCGGGCGCCGCGGCCGCCGCCGGCCCCGCGGCGGACGGGGCTCTGGGTGCTGTTCGGGCTCGGGCTGGGCGCCCTGGTGCTGGGGCTCGCGCGGGCCTTTCCCGAAGCGGTGCGTACGCGCGGCGCCTGGGCCGACGCGGCCTATTCCGCCGGCCTGGTGGTGCTGGTCTCCGCCGGCCTGTTCCGCGCCAGCCGCAGCCGATTCGCCGACCGGCTGAAGCATGCGGCGGCGTGGCTCGCGATCGCCGCGGTGCTGGCGCTGGGATTCGCCTACCGCGACGAGCTCAAGGGGATCCCGCAGCACCTGCGGCTCGCCTTCAGCGCCGGCGATCCCGTGCGCACGGGTGACCATGAGCTGGTCATCCCGCAGGACGACCAGGGCGTCTTCGTGGTGGTCGGCAAGGTCAACGGGCAGCGCGTCCGCTTCGTGGTCGACACCGGCGCGACCGATACGGTGCTCAATCTGGACGACGCGCGCCGGCTGGGGATCGATCCCGCCCGGCTGCAGTTCGTGGAGGCGGCCGAGACCGCCAACGGCAAGGGCTACGGCGCCCGCGTCCGCGCGCGCCGCCTCGAGATCGGCCCGATCGTCCTCGATGGCTTCGAGATGGTCGTGAACCAGGCGCCGATGCGCAGCTCTCTGCTCGGCCTGAGCTTTCTCAAGCAGCTCGATTCGTTCGAGATCCGCGGCCGCACTCTCGTTCTGAAATGGCATGAGCCGGCGGGCTGAGCCGCGCCAGCCCCCACAAAAGCAAAACGGCCGCTCCTGGGAGCGGCCGTTCGCGGAGAAAAGATCAGTCGATCTTACTTCTTCGGCGGAGTCGAAGAAGACATCGAGCTCGTGCTCGAGGTCGAGTTCGTCGCGCCGGCCGTGGCGTTGGTGTCCGCCGGGGCCGTCGAGTTGGTCGCGCCAGCCGTGGCGTTGGTTTCCGCCGGGGCCGTCGTGGTCGTGGTGTTGGTGTCGGTCGCCGTCGTGGCGTTGGTGTCAGCCGTGGCCGTGTTGTCCGCCTTCTTTTGGCAGGCCGACAGGCTCACCGCGAGAACCGCAGCCGCAGCAACCGAAGTCAGGATACGCAGTTTCATGGATTGCTCCCCTGGAGGACTATCCCCCGACGCACAACTCATACACGGCTTCGTGAGTTCGCGAAATCGTGATCGTTCATGCGGCATGGATTTTTGTCGCAAGGACCTGTGGATTTCAACCCGCCCCTCCTCTAGTCCGCGAGAGGGATCACGGCGGCGCGCCGGTCGCATGGGCCCAGGCGCGGCCGAGCCTCGGCTGCAGTATCGGGTCTCTGTTCGGAGGAGTGAATGTCCAGTCGCGTGCGCAAGGCCGTGCTGCCGGTGGCGGGCCTGGGGACCCGGGTCCTGCCGGCGGCCAAGGCCACGCCGAAGAATCTCCTGAACGTCGTCGACCGGCCGATCCTGTCGTACATCGTGGAGGAGGCGCGCGCGGCGGGCGTTGAGCATTTCGTGTTCGTCGTCGGCCGCGGCCAGGGCGCCATCGAGGACTATTTCGACGCCAATCCCGAGGTCGAGGGTGCGCTCGAGGCCAAGGCCAAGGCGGACGTCCTGGCCGACGTCCGCGGCGACCTCGGCCCGCCGGGCGAGATGAGCTTCGTGCGCCAGATGGCCCCGCTGGGCCTCGGCCACGCGGTCTGGTGCGCCCGCCACGTGGTCGGGAACGAGCCCTTCGCAGTCATCCTGCCGGACATGCTGATGACAGCGGAGCCCCCGGCGCTCGCCCAAGCCGTGGCCGCCTACGACAAGGTGGGCGGGAACATCGTGGTGGTCGAACCCGCGCCCAAGGGGGAGGCCCACAAGTACGGCATCGTCGCCCTGGAGGCGCAGGACGGCCGGCTCAACCGCATGACCGGCATGGTCGAAAAGCCGCCGCCCGGGACCGAGCCCTCCAACCTGTTCATCTCCGGACGCTACATCCTGCAGCCGGACATCTTCGGCGTGCTGGAGACCCAGGAGCGCGGCGCGGGCGGCGAGATCCAGCTCACCGACGCCATGGCCAAGCTATTGAAAAGCCAGGCCTTCCACGCCCTGGAGTACGACGGGACCACCTACGACTGCGGGGACAAGATCGGCCTCTTGCGCGCCAATGTGGCCTTCGCGCTGCGCCGCCCCGAGCTCGCCGCGGCCGCCCGCAAGGCGATCCAGGCGCTGTTGTGACTGCGGCGGCCTGTCGCAGTTTGGCTTGGCGAAAGCGCCCTTCGTAGGGTAGCCCTTTGCCCGGGGGACCCACGTCGTGGAGTTGCGATGCGCGTATTGATCCTCGGCGGCGACGGCTTCTGCGGCTGGCCGACCGCGCTTCATCTGTCGGCCCGCGGCCATGATGTCCAGATCGTCGACAACCTCTCGCGCCGGCGGATCGACGGCGAGCTGGGCGCCGGCTCGCTCACCCCGATCGTGTCGCTGGACGAACGGCTGGCGGCGTGGCGGAAGGTCTCCGGACGCGCGATCCGCGCCCACGACATCACCGTCGGCAAGGATTACGACGAGCTCCTCGATCTCCTGAAGGCCTTCCGGCCGGACGCGGTGGTGCACTTCGCCGAGCAGCGCGCCGCGCCCTATTCGATGAAGTCCGCGCGCCACAAGCGCTACACCGTCGACAACAACCTCAACGCCACCAACGACATCCTGGCCGCGATCGTCGACTCCGGGCTCGACATCCACCTCGCGCACCTGGGGACCATGGGCGTCTACGGCTACGGCACGGTGGGGATGGCGATCCCCGAGGGCTATCTGACCGTCAAGGTGGAGACGCCGGCCGGCTGGGTGGAGAAGGAGATGCTCTATCCGCCGAGCCCCGGTTCGATCTATCACATGACCAAGACCCAGGACGCCCTGCTGTTCCAGTTCTACGCCAGGAACGACAAGGTCCGGATCACCGACCTGCACCAGGGCATCGTCTGGGGCACCCAGACCACCGAGACGCGACTGGATCGGCGGCTGATCAACCGCTTCGACTACGACGGCGACTACGGCACCGTGCTCAACCGCTTCCTGATGCAGGCGGCGGTCGGCTACCCGCTGACCGTGCATGGGGTCGGCGGCCAGACCCGGGCCTTCATCAACATCCAGGATACGGTGCGCTGCGTCGAGCTGGCGCTCGGCCATCCCCCCGCGCGCGGCGAGCGGGTCAAGGTGATGAACCAGATGACCGAATGCTGGCGGGTGCGCGACCTAGCCCAGATGGTTTCGCGCCTCACGGGCGCCGAGATCGCCTATCTGCCGAACCCGCGCGAGGAAGCCGACGAGAACGAGCTTTCGGTGGAGAACCGCCGGCTGCTCTCCTACGGTCTCGAGCCGATCACCCTCGAGGAGGGCCTGCTCCTGGAAGTGACCGAGATCGCCCGCTGCTTCGCCGACCGGGCCGACCACTCGAAGATCCGCTGCGTCTCGGCCTGGAACGCCGAGCGGGCCGCGGCCACCGCGGGCGTGGGCGCGGAGGCGGCGGTGGCCGCGGAATAAGACGCCCAAGCTGTTCGTCTTCGGCCTCGGCTACGCCGGGCGCGCGCTCGCCGCGCGGCTGGGCCGCCAGGGCTGGACGGTCCTCGCCAGCGCCCGGGACGCCGAGGAGGCGCATCGCGCGGCGGCCGCCGGCGCAGCTCCCGTCCGCCTGGACGATGAGGCCGCGCTCGCCGAGGCGCTCGCCGGGACCGACGCCCTGCTGGTCACCGCTCCGCCCGGCGAGACCGGCTGCCCGGGGCTCGCCGCCCTGGTCCCGGCGCTCGCCAGGGCCGGAGCGTTCCCGGCCTGGACCGGCTATCTCTCGACCACCGGCGTCTACGGCGACCGCGGCGGGCGCTGGGTGTTCGAGGCGAGCCGGCTCGCGGCGGGCTCCGCCGAGGGCGCGCGGCGCGCGGCGGCCGAGCGTGACTGGCTGGAGGTGGGCCGCGGCATGGGGCTCACGGTCGCGATCTTCCGCCTGCCCGGAACCTATGGGCCTGGCCGCTCGGCGTTCGACCGGCTGCGGGCGGGGCAGGCCCGCCGGATCGCCGCGCCCGGGCAGGTGTTCTCGCGCATCCACGTGGACGACCTGGCCGCGGGCCTGGCGGCCTCGATCGCGCGGCCGCGGCCGGGCGGGATCTACAACCTCTGCGACGACGAGCCGGCGGCCAACAGCGAGGTCATCGCCTACGCCGCGCGCCTGCTCGGGATCGAGCCGCCCCCGGAGATCCCGCTCGCCGAGGCCGCGCTGCCGGCCGCCTCCCGGCGGTTCTATGCCGAGAGCAAGCGCGTCTCCAACGCCCGCGCCAAGGCCGAGCTGGGCTGGCGGCCCGCCTATCCGAGCTATCGGGAAGGCCTGCGCGCAATCCTCGCCGCCGGCGCATAGCGCAGGCTCAAGCCACCTCGCCCACCGCGGCGATCAGCCTGGCGATGTCCTGCGGGCGGGAGAGGCGGTGGTCGCCGTCCTTGACCAGCGTAAAGACCACGTCCTCGCCCTTGATCGCCTGGGCCAGCTCGAGCGCGTGGGTCCAGGGCACGTCCGGATCCTCGCCGCCCTGCAGGATGCGCACGGGAACTTCGATCGGCACGGGACCGGGCAGGATCGACCAGCGGGCGCCGTCCTCCAGCAGGGTTCGGGTGATCGGATAGGGCTCTCCGTAGAGCGACGGCCTGAGCCAGACGCCCTCGCGCTCGAGCGCCGCGCGGCCCTGCGGCGGGAGACCCGGCTTCATCAGCGCTTCCGTGAAATCGGGCGCCGGGGCGACCAGCACCATGGCCTTGATGCGCTCCGGCGCGGCCAGGGCCGCCAGACAGGCGAGCCAGCCGCCCATGGACGAGCCGACCAGCACCGCCTCGCCCTCGACCAGCGCCTCCAGCACCGCGAGCGCGTCGGCCCGCCAGCGGGTGATCGTCCCTTGCTGGAAATCGCCGTCCGAAGCGCCGTGGCCGAAATAGTCGAAGCGCACGTAGCTGCGGCCCGCCGCCTGCGCCCACTCGGCGAGCGCCTGGGCCTTGGTCCCGGTCATGTCGGACCGGAAGCCGCCCAGCCATACCACCGCGGCCCCCCGCCCGTCGATCTTGCGCCAGGCGAGCCGCGCGCCATCGTCGCGAGTCAGATATCCTGCCTGCTCGGCCATGGCTCGCTCATAGCGCGGGGTCGCCCCCGCGTCAGCGCGCCGCCGCGTGGGCCGGTCCCTTTTCGAGGTAAGCGAAGGACGTGCCGCTGCCGCCCGATTTCACCTTGCTGCAAGTGGTGCCGGAGCTGGAGACCGGCGGCGCCGAGCAGACCACCATCGATGTCGCGCGCGCGGTGATCGAGGCCGGCGGCAAGGCCCTGGTCGCCACCCGCGGCGGGCGCATGGCCGCCCGCCTGATCGCCGACGGCGGACGCCTGGCGCAGATGCCTGTCCACGCGAAGAATCCCCTGGCCGTGCTCGGCAACGCCGCCCGGCTGGTGGAGCTGATCCAGCGCGAAGCGGTGAGCCTGGTCCACGCCCGCTCGCGCATGCCGGCCTTCTCGGCCCTGTGGGCGGCGCGGGCGACGCGCAAGCCCTTCGTCACCACCTACCACGGCATCTATTCGGCGAGGTCGAGCCCCAAGCGCTGGTTCAATGCGGTGATGACGCGCGGCGACCTGGTGATCGCCAATTCGGAGTACACGCGCCGTCACATCCTTGCGGAGCACCACGTCGACCCCGCCAAGGTCGTGGCCATCCCGCGCGGCGTCGACCTCGACCGGTTCAATCCGGCCTGGGTGACGCCGGACCGAACCGAGGCGTTGCGGCGGGCCTGGAGCCTCGCCGAGGACGGCCGCCGCACGGTTTTCCTGCTCGCCGGCCGCCTCTCCCCGGTGAAGGGCCACGCGACGATCATCGAAGCGGCCGGAGCCCTGCGCGCCCGCGGCCGCGACGACTTCCTGATCCTGGTGGTCGGCGACGACCAGGGCCGCACCGGCTATCGCGAGGCGCTGGCCAGGCAGATCGCCGAGGGCGGGCTCTCCGAGCGCGTGCGCCTGCTCGGTCATTGCGACGACATGCCGGCCGCCTACCTCATCGCCGACGTGGCGCTCGCGGCCCGCACCACGCCCGAGGCTTTCGGGCGCACGGCCGTGGAGCCCCAGGTCATGGGCCGGCCGGTGATCGCCTCGGCCTGCGGGGCCCAGACCGAGACGGTGGTCGACGCCGTCACCGGCTGGCTCGTCGCGCCGGGCGATGCGCAGGCCTGGGCGGCCGCCATGATGCGGGCCATGGATCTCGGCCCCGGCCGAAGGCTGAAGATGGGCGAGGCAGGAATGAACCGGGCGCGCCAGCTCTACCGCAAGGACGCCATGTGCGCCGCCACGCTCGCCGCCTACGAACGGGTGCTGGAGGCCCGCCCCTGATGGTCCGCCGCGGCGTCGAGAAGATCCTGGTGATCAAGCTGTCAGCCCTGGGCGACTTCGTCCTGGCGCTGGCGGCGATGAAGAAGATCCGCGAGGCGCATCGCAAGGCGCACATCTCTCTGCTCACCACTCCGCCCTTCGAGGGCCTGGGCAAGGCGAGCCCCTATTTCAACGCCGTCCACACCGACGGGCGCCCCGAGACGTTCGGCCAGTGGATGGCGCTTCGAAGACGTCTGAAGGCGGCGGCCTACGACCGGGTCTACGACCTGCAGACCTCCAACCACTCCAACCGGATCTTCCACCTGCTGCGGCCCGATCCGCCGGCCTGGTCGGGCATCGCGCTCGGCTGCTCGCTGGCGCACCGGAATCCCTTGCGGAATTCGATGCACACGCTCGAGCGCCAGGCCGACCAGCTGATGTACGCCGGCATCTGGCCGGACGCGCCCACCTCGCCCGGCGCCGCGCCGCCGCCGGACCTCTCCTGGGTCTGGCGCAAGGAAGCGGGGGAGCGGCCCGTCGCGGGAGGCGTACGGCCGCGGCCCTATGTGATGTTCGTTCCCGGCGGCTCCGCGCATCGACCGGAGAAGTGGTGGCCGGTCGAGAACTACGCCGAACTGGCGCGCATCCTCTACGCGCGCGGCTACGACATCGTCATCATAGGCGGCGTGCAGGAGACGCCGCTCGCCCACGCCATCCAGCGGGTGGCGCCGCGCGCCCGCGACCTCACCGGCCGCACCGATTTCGCCCGGATCGCGGTGCTCGGCGCGAAGGCCGCTCTGGCGGTCGGCAACGACACCGGGCCGCTGCATCTGGCCGCCGCCGCCGGAGCGCCCACGGTGGTGCTGTTCTCGAAGGCCTCCGATCCGTCGGTGACCGCTCCGCGCGGGCGGGTCAGCATCGTGCAGTCCGACCGGCTCGCGGACCTGCCCGTGGCCAAGGTGGCCCAGGCGGCCTCGGCCCTGCTCAATCAGACGGCGGGCGCAGCTTGATAGTGCAGTAACCCTCCGCCATATACTGGCGCAGCGCGCCATCGTCTCGCGACGAGCCGGCGCGCTTTGGCTGAAACAACGAACGGAGCACCGCCTATTCGCCGCCCCATGCAAGCGCCACCCGTCAAAGACGGCCCGCGCATGAACGAAGACATCCGCGTCCCCCGCGTCCTCCTCATCGACCAGAATGGCGAGAAACAGGGGGTGATGCCCACCTCCGCCGCCATCGAAGCGGCGCAGGAAGCGGGCCTCGATCTGGTCGAGATCGTCCCCAACGCGGATCCGCCCGTTTGCAAGATCCTGGACTACGGCAAGTTCAAATTCCAGGAACAGAAGAAGAAGAACGAGGCGCGCAAGCGGCAGAAGGTGGTTGAGATCAAGGAGATCAAGCTCCGTCCCAACATCGACATCCATGACTACGATGTCAAAGCCCGCTCGATGACTCGTTTCTTCGAGGAAGGCGACAAGGTGAAGGTCACCCTGCGCTTCCGCGGCCGCGAGCTCGCCCACCCGGAGCTCGGCATGAAGCTGTTGCAGAAGGTGAAGGCGGACTTCGACCCGGTGGCCAAGGTCGAGTACGAGCCGCGCATGGAAGGCCGCCAGATGATCATGATCCTGGCGCCGAGGTAGGTCGGCTCCCTCTCCCGCGAGAGGCCCCTCGACAAGGGCGGGCGGAAAACGGATTTCGGTCTTGCCCCGGTGATCGGCTCGCCTTACCAGCGTCCGCCATGTCAGATACTGCGCCGCGGGAGGCGACGCCGCCTCGCTGGGCGGCGCCGTCGCTGATCGCTCTCATCTTCCTGAATCAGCTCGGCTTCGGGATCGTGGTCCCGCTGCTGCCCTTCTACGCGAAATCGTTCAACGCCCCGGCCTGGCTGATCGCGATGATCTTCTCGGCCTTCTCGATCGGCACCTTCTTCGGCGAGCCGTTCTGGGGGCGGCTGTCGGACAAGTACGGCCGCAAGCCGCTGCTGATCTCCACCATCTGCGGCAACTGTCTCTGCTATTTCGCCTTGGCCTTCGCCCCGACGGCCGGGGCGGCGTTCCTCATCCGCCTGCTGGGCGGTCTTTCCAGCGGCAACGGCTCGGTCGTGCAGGGCTACCTCGCCGACGTCACCCCGCCGGAGAAGCGCACCCGGGTGATGAGCTGGATGAGCGCCTCGTGGAACGTGGGCCTCATCGTCGGTCCGACGCTGGGGGGAGTGTTCGCCAAGCCGAGCCTCGGGCCGATCGGCTTCCAGCTGCCGCTGTTCGTCGCCTCGGGCCTGTTCGCCACCTCCGCCGTCTGCATCGCGCTGTTCATCCGCGAGAGCCGGCAACGCGACCAGACCAACACCCACCGGCCGAACCGCTGGGCGGCGTTCGGCGAGGCGATCCGCGATCCGATCATCGGACGGCTGTTCCTGCTCACCTTCATGGTCGGCTTCGCCTTCACCGGCATCGAATCGATCTTCGGGCTGTGGACCCAGGCCAAGTTCGGCTGGGGCCCACGCGACGTGGGCGTGGCCTTCGCCTTCGTCGGCGTCGCCTCGGCGATCACCCAGATGACCCTGACCGGCCCCTTGTCCGAGCGCTATGGCCAGGGGACCATGCTGGCCATCGGCATGGCCATCACCATGGTCTGCATCGGCCTGCAGCCGCTGTCGCCGGGCGGCGCCTACACCATCGCCCTGATGACCGCCTCGGCGGTCGGCCAGTCGGTCGCCTGGCCGAACGTCTCGGCGATGATCTCGCAGAGCGCCGAGCCGCACCGCCAGGGCCAGATCCTGGGGCTCAACAACGCCATGGGCGCGGCCGCGCGCGTGGCGGGGCCGTTCTGCGCGGGGCTGTCATTCTCCGGGCTGACCATCGATGGGCCCTACATCCAGGGCGCGCTGGTCGTCGCCCCGGCGATCTGGCTGGCGCTGTCGGCCGGCCGACGGGTGACGGAAAGCCGGGCGCACGCCGAGCCTGTGGCGGCCGAATAGTCAGCCGATCGCAGTTTTCAGCGCCGCCGCGGTCTGCTTGGCCGCCTCGACCACCGCCGGCGAGACGTCGGCCATGATGTAGAAGTCGTGCGGCAGGTGCGGGTATTCGACATGGCGCGCCTCGACGCCCGCCTGCTTCAGCCGCTCGGCGTAGGCGTAGCCCTCGTCCTTGAGGCAGTCGTGGCCGGCGGTGACGATCAGCGCCGGCGCGGCGCCGCGCAGCTCGCGGTCAATCGGCGAAAGCCGGTGCGCCTCGGGATGGCCGGCGGCGGCCAGCATCTTCTCGAACCAGCGCATCGCCTGGAAGCTGAGGATCGGCCCGTCCAGCGTCCGGCGCGACGGCGTCGTCCACTCCGAGCTCGTCGCCGGATAGAGCAGCAGCTGGAAGGCGAGATGGCGGTCAGGATCGTCCTTCAGGTCGATGGCCACCGTGGCGGCCAGATTGCCGCCGGCGGAATCGCCGCCCACGGCGATCCGCGTGCGGTCGACGCCGATCTCGCCGGCGTGGTCGAACGCCCACCGGGCCGCCGCCAGCGCGTCGTCGTGGCCCTTGGGAAAGGGGTGCTCGGGGGCGAGCCGATAGTCCACCGCCATCACCCGGCAGCTCCCCCAGCGCGCCATCCGGCGGCAGTGGCCGTCGTGCGTCTCGAGGTCGCCGATCACCCAGCCGCCGCCGTGGAAGTAGACCAGGAGGCCCGAGGGCTTGCCGAGACCCTGCGGCTCATAGAGCCGCACCGGGATCTCGCCGTGCGGGCCGGGGAGCGCGAAATCGCGGATGTCCACGTCCCTGGGCGCGTTCTGGTCCTGGCTCTGCCGCTGCGCCCGGTAGCCGGCCCGCACCATCTCCGGCGGCAGCTCGTCGATGGGCGGCAGCGGGGTCTCCGCCGCGGCCTTGGCCTGCGCCTCGAGGTGGCTGCGGAAGTGGGGATCGATCTCGGACATGCAGTGCTCCTTCCCTCCTCTTCAGGGGAGGGATGTCCGCGAAGCGGACAGGGTGGGGGAGCGGGGCTGGCGGCAAGCTCTCAGCTTGGCCCGCTCAGCCCCACCCGGCCCGAGCTTCGCTCGGTCCGCCCTCCCCTGAAGAGGAGGGCTGGGACCAGCTCTGCGCTACTCCGCGGCTTCCTTCGGCGCGTAGCCGAGGATGGCCTTGGTCTCCAGGAACTCGTGGAAGGCGAAGTCGCCCCACTCGCGCCCGTTGCCGCTCTTCTTGTAGCCGCCGAAGGGGGCGGTCATGTCCGAGCCGCCGTTGATCGAGACCTGGCCGGCGCGGATCCGCTTGGCGATCTTGCGGGCCTGATCGAGGTCGGCGCCGTTCACGTAGCCCGCGAGGCCGTATTCGGTGTCGTTGCCGATCTCGATCGCCTGATCGACGGACTCGTAGCCGAGGATGGACAGCACCGGCCCGAAGATCTCCTCGCGCGCGATGGTCATGTCGTTGGTGACGTTGCCGAACACCGTCGGCTTCACATAGTAGCCCTTGTCGAGACCCTCGGGCCGGCCCGGACCGCCGGTGACCAGCGTCGCGCCTTCCTCGACGCCCTTCTTGATGAGCGCCTGGATCTTGTTGAACTGCACCTCGGAGACCACCGGGCCCAGCATGGCGTTGCCGTTCGGATCGCCGACCGTGACCTGATCGGCGGCTTCCTTGGCCACCGCCATGGCCTCGGCCATGCGCTTCGTCGGGACGAGCATGCGGGTCGGCGCGTTACAGGACTGGCCGGAATTGGTCATCATGTGCTGCACGCCGCGCGCCACGCTCTTGGCGAAGACGCTGTCGTCCAGGACGATGTTCGGGCTTTTGCCGCCCAGTTCCTGAGCCACCCGCTTGACCCCGGGCGCGGCGTTCTTGGCCACCTCGATTCCGGCCCGCGTCGAGCCGGTGAAGGAGACCATGTCGATGTCCGGGTGGCTGGAGAGCGCCACGCCCACGCCCGGCCCGTCGCCATGCACCAGGTTGAACACGCCCGCGGGCACGCCGGCGGCCTGCATGATCTCGGCGAAGATATGGCCCGAGAACGGCGCCACCTCGGAAGGCTTCAGCACCATGGTGCAGCCGGTGGCGATGGCCGGGGCCACCTTGCAGGCGATCTGGTTGAGCGGCCAGTTCCACGGGGTGATGAAGCCGCAGACGCCGATCGGCTCCTTCACGATCATGGTGGCGCCGCGGTCTTCCTCGAACTTGAAGTCCTTGAGGATCTGGGCGGCGGTGGCGAGGTGGCCCATGCCCGCCGGCACCTGCGCGCGCTGGGCGAGCGAGGCGGGGGCGCCCATCTCTTCGGTGACCGCGGTCGCCAGGTCGCCGAACCGCTTCTGGTATTCGGCGAGGATGCGCTGCAGCACCTCGATCCGCTCCTCGCGGCTGGTCTGCGACCAGGCCGGGAAGGCCTTCTTCGCCGCCTTCACGGCCTTGTCCACGTCGGTCGCATTGCCGAGCGCGATCTTGCCGCAGACCTGCTCGGTCGCTGGATTGATGACGTCGAGCGTCTTGTTGTCGGTCGGGTCGACCCACTTGCCGTCGATGTAGAACTTCAGGTACTCGCGCATGGACGTCCTCCTGGACCGTTCGCTGGTTCGCTCGATTTTGGCCAGCCGGAGCCCGCGCGCCCCGACCTTCAAACGCGCATTTTAGTGATCGGCGGTAAGGGTGGAAGAGTCCAGAGGGCAAATATCCGGCATTCGCTCGCCCCATTGAGCGCCCCTTCCTCCTCGATGGAGGAAGGGTAGGGATGGTGGTGTGAGCAGGGCGGCGAAGTGGCTGGCCTCGTTTGGCGCGCGCGCCAAGCTGCGCACGTGACGTCACCTCCGCGGACACACCACCACCCAATCCTCCTCCATCGAGGAGGAGGGCTCGTGCGAGGCCTACACCGACCGAGAACCGAAGCGCCTGTCGACTTCTCGGCCGTAAACCTCCTCACCTACCTCGGGCGAAAGAGCCGCGTTGAGCGCGAACATCGCTCGCTTTAGGTCGTCGTGGGTGAAGAAGCTCGGGCGGTCCATGTCTTAGACCTGATGCGCAAGCGGCTGGCCCGCAACCGGGGACCGCGCCTTGAGCACATAATCGGCCCGGATCGAGCCGATGTAGAGGTCTTTCAGGTCCGCCCCGCCCCAGGTCACGTTGGTCGGGTGGTTTATGGTCTCGCCCGTCGGATCGTGGAACACGGTGACGACGCTCAGGTCCGGCTTGATGGCGACGACCTTGTTGGCGGCCGGCAGGCACACCCAGAGATTGCCCTCGGCGTCCATGCCGACGCCGTCGGTGTAGCCGAGCTCGCTCGCGTCGTGCTGCGGTTCGCCGGGGCGCTGCAGCTTGCCGAGCACCGGGCCATAGCGCTCGCCCGCGCCGAGCCGGCCGCCAGGCCGGATCGGAAAGCGCATCACGTCCGCGCCGGAGGTCTGGGCGCAGTAGAGCCAGCTCTCGTCGGCGGCGATCGCCAGGCCGTTCGGGAACTTCAGCCCCTCCGCCTCGATCGAGGCGGAGCCGTCGGGCCGCAGCACGAAGATGAAGCCGTCGGGCCGCCCGTCCAGCGCCTGCGGCCAGGTCTCGGCGTGGGTGGAATTGGCGCACCAGATGTTCCCGGCGGTATCGACGATCGGATAGTTGGACGAGGTCAGCCGCTTGCCGCCCACTTCGGCGAGCAGGGTCTCGTGCTTGCCGGTCCGGGGATCGAGCCGCTCGAGCGGCCCCGGCTCGCGGTCGTAGATGCCGAAATTGGCGATGATGATCCGCCCCTCGCGGTCCATGTTGAGGCCGTTGGGCGCCCCGCCCTTGGGCCCCATCCGCTTGAAGCTCCCGTCGGGGAAGATCTCCGCCACGGCGCTCTGGTGGTCGGAGGCGAAGACCCGGCCGTCCTTGCCCACGACCACGTCCTCGGGCCGGTCGATGCCGAGCGCGAGCTTGGCGAAGGCTTCCGTCGGGATGGGCGCAAGCGACATGGCTCTTTGATCTCCCTGAAAGACCGGCCGAACCTTGAGCGCGTCCGGGAGGCTTCGACAAGCCGGCTTGCCGTGGCCGGCGGCCCTCGCTAAAGCCGCAGCACCAGTTCGGAGAGGCCAAATGCTCGCCATCGGCGCCATCGTCGTCTTCCTCATCGTGGTCGGCGCGCTGAACTTCTACGAGTTCGGCCGTCTCGACTGAGGCCCTGAAGGGAGGCCGCCCATGGCCAGCCGCGGGGCGGCGCTGATCACCGGCGGCGCGCGGCGGATCGGCCGGGCGCTGGTGGCCGCCGCTGCGGACGCGGGCTTCGACGTGGCGATCCACGTCCGCGCCGTGGACGACGACGCCGAGGCGGCCGCCGCCGACGTCCGCGCCCGCGGCCGCAAGGCCCAGATCTTCGCCTGCGACCTGCGCCGCGAGTCCGCCACCGTCGCCCTGGTGGGCGAGGTCGAGGCCGAGCTCGGCGCCGTCACCCTCCTGGTCAACTGCGCCAGCGTCTTCGATCGCGACGCTTTCGCCGACATGAACCGCGCCTCCTGGGACGCGCACATGGAGACCAACCTGCGCGCGCCGCTGGTGCTCGCCCAAGCCTTCGCACGCCGCCTGCCCGCCGAGCGCGAGGGGCTGATCGTCAACCTGCTCGACCAGCGGGTCTGGCGCCCGACCCCGGAGTTCTTCTCCTACTCGCTGTCCAAGGCCGCGCTGTGGGCCGCGACCCGGATGCTGGCGCAGGACCTGGCGCCGCGCATCCGGGTGAACGGCATCGGGCCCGGACCGACGCTGCCCTCGGTCCACCAGGATCAGGGCGCCTTCGCCGCGGAAGTCGCCTCGACGCTGCTCGGCCGCGCGGTCGATCCCGCCCAGATCGCGGGCGCGCTCAGGTACCTGATCGACGCGACGGCGGTGACGGGGCAGATGATCGCGGTCGATTCCGGCCAGCACCTGGCCTGGCGGTGAGGCGATGAGCGAGCCCCAGGTGGTCATGACCAAGGTCTTCGTCAGCGGACTGACGGTGCAGGCCCAGATCGGCGTCTATCGGCACGAGATCGGCCGCGTGCAGCCGCTGGTCGTCGACGTGGAGCTGGACGTCCCCACCGGCGGCGCCGAGCGCCTCGCCGACACGCTCAACTACGAAACCATCCTGCAGGCCGCCCAGGCGGTCGCCGGCGAGGGCCATATCGCGCTGGTAGAGAGCTTCGCCGAGCGGCTGGCTCGCGCCTGCCTGCGCGACGCCCGCGTCACCCGCGCCCGCGTGCGAGTGGAGAAGCCGCTGGCGCTCGCGCCCCACGCGGTGGGCGCCGGCGTCGAGATCACCCTCGTGCGCTGACGCGCCGCAAGCCTACAAATCCTTCACTGGCGCGCCCACGTGGATGGGGCATCATCCGCCCGCACGGGAGGGCAAACCCATGACCACCGACTACTCACCGCGCCGCAGAGGACCGCACCCTGCCGGCCATCGTCTATGCGCTCTACCTCGTCGGCCTGTCGCACGGGCTGACGACGGTGATCGGCCTGATCATCGCCTACGCCAACCGCGACGGCGCCGGGCCCGTCATGCGCAGCCACTACACCTGGCTGATCCGCACCTTCTGGTTTTCGCTGGGGGGCTTTGCGCTGGGCGCGGTCGTGCTCGCCGTCGGAATCCCCTTGAGCCTCATCCTGGTGGGCATTCCGCTGGTCGCGCTGGGCGGCTTCGTGATGGCGGCCGCGTGGGTCTATTGCGCCGTGCGCTCGGTGATCGGGGTGATCTTCCTCGCCCGCGACGAGCCGATGCCGAGACCCTACGCGCTGATCGCCTGAGCGGACGCATGTCGCGCCCGAAGCTCATTGCGCTGCTGATCGTCGAGATCGTGGCGATGGTCGCGGTCATGGGCGCCGTGCTGTTCGTGGCGGCGGGGAGCTGGCGGTGGCCGGCTGGCTGGCGGTTCATCGCCCTGTTCGGCGCGCTCAGCCTGCTGCTCAGCCTGTGGCTGCTCTGGGCCGATCCCGCCCTCCTGCAGGAGCGGCTGAAGCCGCCGGTGCAGCGCGGCCAGGGCCGCTGGGACCGGGCGTTCATGGGCGCCGCGGTCCTGACCTTCCTCGCCTGGCTCGCCCTCATCGGGCTCGACGCGGGGCGCTTCGGCTGGTCGCGCGCGGCGGGCTGGGCGCAAGGGCTGGGCGCTCTCCTGCTGATCGCCAGCTACGTCGGCATCGGCTGGGTGTTCCGCACCAACAGCTTCGCCGCCCCGGTGGTGCGCATCCAGGCGGAGCGCGAGCAGACGGTCATCGACAGCGGCCCCTACGCCCTCATCCGGCATCCGATGTACGCCTTCGCCCTGCCGATCTTCCTGGGCGCCCCGCTGGTCGCAGGCTCGCTGTGGGGCCTCATGGCCGTCCCGCTCGCGATCATCGGGATCGGCTGGCGGGCGGTCCGCGAGGAGCAGGCGCTGGCGTCCGGCCTCCGCGGCTACGCCGATTACGCCCGCCGCGTGCGCTGGCGCTTCGCGCCGGGCGTCTGGTAGCGCCTCAGGCGGTGACCAGCTGGCGACGGACCATCTTGGCGTAGTCGTCCATCAGGCTGAGCGAGATGTTGCCCGGCCGGAAGCGGTGCTCGCCCACCTCCGAGACCGGAGTCACCTCCGCCGCCGTGCCGGTGATGAAGCACTCCGAAAATCCCGCGAGCTCCTTGGGCTCGATGTGCCGCTCGATCACCTCGAGGCCCTTTTCGCGCGCCAGCTTGATCACCGACTGGCGCGTGATGCCGTCCAGGAAGCAGTCGGCGACCGGCGTATGGATCGCCCCGTCGCGGACGAAGAAGACGTTCGCCCCCGTGGCCTCGGCGACATAGCCGCGCCAGTCGAGCATCATGGCGTCGGCGAACCCCTCGCGCTCGGCGGCGTGCTTGGAGAGGGTGCAGATCATGTAGAGGCCGGTGGCCTTGGCGTGCACCGGCTCGGTCTCCGGGCTCGGGCGCTTGTACTTGGCCCAGGTCAGCCGGATGCCCTTGGCCTTCTCCTCGGGCTTGAAGTAGCTCGGCCAGTCCCAGACCGCGATCGCCACGTGGATGGACGTGTTCTGGGCCGAGACGCCGATCATCTCCGAGCCGCGCCAGGCGATCGGTCGCACATAGGCGTCGGCCAGCCCGTTCTTCGCACAGGTGTCCTTGCACGCCTGGTCGATCTCGGCCACGCTGAAGGGGATTTGGAAGTCGAGGATCTCGGCGGACTTGAACAGACGCTCGGTATGCGCCGTCAGCTCGAAGATCTCGCCGCCGTACATCCGCTCGCCCTCGAACACGGCCGAGGCATAGTGCAGGCCGTGGGTCAGTACGTGGACCTTCGCCTCGCGCCAGGGCACGAACTGGCCGTCCAGCCAGATCCATCCGTCGCGGTCGTCGAAGGGAACGATAGACATGAGGGTGCGACCTCCTTTCCTAGGCCGCCCGTTGAAGCCGCCCGCGTGATCGACGTCAAACAAAATGGGCGGGAAGCCGGTCCATGAACCTCGCAGCCGTCCCCCGGCAGGGTCGCCATCTGCTGATCGTCGACGATGACGACCGCATCCGCGAGCTGCTCAAGGAATTCCTCGCCCGCGCCGGGTTCCGGGTCACCGCCGCGGCCGGCGGCGCGCCCGCGCGCAAGCTGATCGAGAGCCTGGCCTTCGATCTCGCCGTGTTCGACGTGATGATGCCCGGCGAGGACGGATTCTCGCTGACCCGCTGGCTGCGCGGTCAGCGCGGGCAGACCGGCCGCACGCCGGTCCTGATGCTCACCGCGCGCGGCGAGTTCGGCGACCGCATCGAGGGCCTGAAGCTCGGGGCCGACGACTACCTGCCCAAGCCCTTCGAGCCCGAGGAGCTGCTGCTGCGCATCGAGGCGATCCTCAGGCGCACCCAGGAGCGCGCGCCGGCCGGCGGGGCTCTCTCGCTCGGCCGCTGCCGGTTCGATCCCGATCGCGGGGAGCTCACCTGCAAGGGCGAGCCGGTTCGGCTGACCGAGGCCGAGGTCGCCCTCCTGCGCCAGCTCGCCCGCTCCCCGCACGAGCCGGTCGACCGCCTCGAGCTGGCCCGCGGCTCGGTCGATCCCTCCGGCCGCGCCGTCGATGTCCAGGTCACCCGGCTCCGCCGCAAGATCGAGGCCGACCATAAGGCGCCGCGCTACCTGCAGACCATCCGCGGCGTCGGCTATCTGCTGGCGCCCGACTGATGCGTCTGGCGCCGCGACGCGTGTTCGGCCGCTGGGTCAAGCGGCAGATGCCGAAGACCCTGTTCGGCCGCTCGCTGCTGATCATCGTCCTGCCGATCGCATTGATGCAGATCGCGGTGACCTACGTCTTCTTCGACGCCCACTGGAAGACCGTGACGAGCCGCCTCTCCGAGGGGTTGGCCGGCGACATCGCCTGGGCGGTGGAGAGCTACAAGCAGGACCCGAGCCCGGTCGCCTTCGCCAGGATCTCGCAGCGGGCGGAGGACTCGATGTCGCTCTCCATCGCCCTGCAGCCCGGCCGCAAGCTGCCGGCCAACCGGCGCGACATCCCGGTCCTCGAGGAGCCGTTCCACGCGCCGATCGACCAGTCGCTGCAGCGCGCGCTCGACGACCGGCTGGACGATCCCTTCTGGTTCGACACCACCCGCTACCCGGCCTACGTCGACATCCGCGTGGCGGTGCCCGGCGGCGTGATGCGCATCCTGGCGCCCCGCGAGCGGGCCTTCGCCACCCAGGGCCACATCTTCGTGCTGTGGATGACGGTGGCGACCGTGCTGCTCACCGCCATCGCCATCCTTTTCATCCGCAACCAGGTGCGCGCCATCGAGCGCCTGGCCAACGCCGCCGAGGCTTTCGGCCGCGGCGCCGACGCGCCCGCGTTCAAGCCGCACGGCGCCAAGGAGGTCCGCCGCGCCGCCCAGGCCTTCATCTTCATGAAGGGTCGCATCCAGCGCCACATCGAGCAGCGGACCCATCTGCTGGCCTCGGTGAGCCACGATCTCCGGACCCCGCTCACCCGCCTGAAGCTCTCGCTGGCCCTGGCCGAGCCCTCCAACCGCAGCGAGGCCATGAAGCGCGACCTGGCCGAGATGGAGCACATGATCGACGAGTACCTGGCCTTCGCCCGCGGCGAGGGCGCCGAGGCGGTCGAGCCGGTGCGCCTGCGCGACCTGATCGAGGCGGTGAGCGAAGGCGCGCTGCTGTCCGGCGCCCAGGTCAGCGTCGCGGCCGACCCGGAGCTCATGGCCGCCGTCAGGCCCAACGCCCTGAAGCGGGCTCTCGCCAACCTGGTGATGAACGCCGCGGCGCATGGTGAGCGCGTCGAGGTCGCCGCCCAGTCCGTCGGTCAGGGCGGGGTAGAGATCGTGATCGACGACGACGGCCCGGGAATCCCCGAGGATCGCTACGAGGAGGCGTTCAAGGCGTTCGGCCGGCTGGACGAATCCCGCAACCAGAACACCAAGGGCGTGGGCCTGGGCCTGGCCATCGCCCGCGACGTGGCGCGCGGCCACGGCGGCGACATCACGCTCGCCCGCTCGCCGCTGGGCGGCTTGCGCGCCGTGGTGCGTCTGCCCGGATGAGGCCGATGCGCTATCATGGCCCGATGCGCGCCCCGCTCCTGGCCGCGGCTCTCGCCATTTCGGGGTCGAGCGCCCACGCCGCCGCCGATCCGGTGATGGGCCAGTGGCTGAACCAGGACGGCGAGGGCAAGGTCCTGATCGCGCCCTGCGGCGGCGCGCCGGCCGAGGCCTGCGGCGCGATCGTCTGGCTCAAGGCGCCGAATGACGACGCCGGGCGGCCGGTCCGCGACATCCACAATCCGGACCCGGCGCTCCGCACCCGGCGCGTCATCGGCGTTCCGGTGATCCGTGACATGAAGCCGGCGGGCCCTGGCCGCTGGACCGGCGGCCGGCTCTACGACCCAGAGACCGGCAAGAGCTACAAGGGCCGGCTGACGGCGCTGTCGGGCGGCAGGCTGAAGGTGGAGGGCTGCGTGCTGGTGCTCTGCCAGGCCCAGATCTGGACGCGGGTGGATTAGCCGCCGAGCGCCTTCGAGCGCTTGACCGCCGCGGCGACCGCCTCGCGCAGCAGCGGCGCCAGGCCGCGATCCGAGAGCAGCACCTCCAGCGCCGCCTCGGTCGTGCCGCCGGGCGAGGTGACCTGACGGCGAAGCTGGGCCGGCTCGCCGCCGCTTTCGGCCAGCAGCGCGGCCGCGCCTGTCATCGTCGAGCGGGCGAGCCGGGCGGCCTGCTTCGCAGGCATCCCGGCGGCGATCGCGGCGCCCTCCAGCGCCTCCACGAGGGCGTAGAGGTAGGCCGGGCCGGAGCCGGAGACGGCCGTGGCGGCATGCATCTGCGCCTCGTCGTCGAGGTCGACCACCGCGCCCAGCGGCTCGAACAGGGCGTGCGCCCGGGCGAGCGCCGCCGGATCGTCGGCATAGAGGCTGGCCGTGCCCCGATTGATCGCCGCCGCCGTGGTGGGCATCACGCGCGCCACCGCGCGGCCGCCGAACTCCTTGGCGACGGCCGAGGCCCGCACCCCAGCCGCGATCGAGACGATCACCGCATCGGCGGCGAGCCAGCCGGCGTATTGCGCAGCGGCTTCGGCCCAGACCTGCGGCTTCACGGCCAGCACCACCGTGCGCGCCCGCGCGAGCTCGGCCTCCGGCGGATTGAGCCGCGCCCCCGCCTCCGCCGCCGCCAACGCCGCCTCGCCGGGGGTCGGGTCGCAGAGCATCAGATCGGACAACGCGAAGGCGCCGGCCCGGCGCCAGCCCGCCAGCATCGCGCCGCCCATCCGCCCGGCGCCCAGCATCAGGATCGGGGTGATCATCGGGGTCCACCGCTCGTCCCGGCGGAAGCCGGGCTCCAGCCGGCCTCTCAGCCCTCACGGCGGTGAAATATCAAGCCTCAACTCAGCTTGGCTTCCGGCCTTCGCCGGGATGAGCGGTGGGCTTACGCCTCGCCGACGGTCTCGAACATGCAGGCGGCGATGGCGTCCTGCGGCGACTTCGAGCCGCGGACCAGGAAGTCGAAGGCGGGATAGAAGCGGTCGGCGCACTCGACGGCCACGTCGATCATCGCCGCGGCCTGGGCGAGGCTCGGCTGTTCGCCGGTCATCAGCGCCATGCCGTGCCGGAACACGATCTCGCCGTCATCCCAGACCTCGAAGTGGCCGAGCCAGACCCTCGGGTTCATCGACGCCAGCAGCTCGTAGGCGGCGGCCCGCTGGTCGGCCGCGACGGTCAGGTCCATGGACAGGCACAGCTGCAGGCACTCGCCCTCCGGCCGCCACGCGAACCACAGCTCGTAGTCCTTCCAGTCGCCGGCCAGGGAGAAGGCGAGGTCGCCGTCTTCCGTGCGGTCGAACGGCAGGTTCTCCGCCGTCAGCACGTGCTCCACGACATCCAACGGATCGGCGCCGATCACGACATTGTCGTCAGACTGGGTGGTGTCCATGAGACCCGAGGTCCTTTCGCTGCGAGCGAAACCGCGGAAAGCGGCCCCGAATCGCCGACGATACTGAAATTAGTCTGCTTCGTGGCTTTCCCGTCACCCGGTTCTTCCCAGGGGCGAGCCACATTCGCGTGTTTGCGTGGATGGTCAGGGCGCGTCCGCCGGCGGCGGGGCCGACGTGGCGGCGCGTTCTCCCTTCAGGGCCGCCACCTCGGCGCGGAGCGCCGCGATCTCGGCCTTGAGCGCCTCCACGTCCTCGCGCCGGACGAGGTCGAGCTCGGCCGCGATGCGATCGACCTGGCTGCGGAATGCGGCCTTGGCTTCCTCGCTGGCGGCCTGGGCCATGCCCATGGCGGCGGTGGTCAGCTTGGCCATCTCGTCGAGGAACGGGTTCTGGGTCTGCATCCTGCGGCTCTGCGGCGCCGCCATCGGCGCCTCTGGCGATATATGGCCCCGCGGGGGATGAAAGCGAAGGACTTCTCGTCTAAAGCCTCTCCGCTGGCTGAACGCTGGAGCGCCCGATCCCGTGCCCTTTCCGGACTTCGATCCCGTCCTCGTGCACCTGGGTCCGCTGGCGATCCGCTGGTATGCGCTGGCCTATGTCGCAGGCATCCTGCTCGGCTGGCGCTACACCGTCGGCCTGGTCAAGGACGCCCGGCTTTGGCCGCTGCGCGGCCCGCCGGCGACGATCGACCAGATCGACGACCTGATCCTGTGGATCACCATCGGCGTCATCGCCGGTGGGCGGATTGGCCACACCCTGTTCTACACCCCGCAGCTCATCTGGACCGATCCGTTGGAGATCCTGAAGGTCTGGCACGGCGGGATGAGCTTCCATGGCGGCGCGCTGGGCGTGCTGATCGCGATCCTGGTCTTCGCCTGGCGCAACGGGCTGGATCTCTGGCGGCTGGGCGACGTGGTCGCCGCCAGCGCTCCGATCGGCCTGTTCTTCGGGCGCATAGCCAACTTCATCAACGGCGAGCTCTGGGGACGTCCGACGACCCTGCCCTGGGGGATCATCTTCCCGGGCGCGGGTCCCGAGCCCCGCCATCCGAGCCAGCTCTACGAGGCTGCGCTGGAGGGCATCGTGCTGTTCCTGGTGCTCCGCTGGGCGACCCATTCGCGCAAGTGGCTGAACCGCCGCGGCGTCGTCATGGGCCTGTTCATCGCCGGCTACGGCGTGGCCCGCACCGCGCTCGAGAACGTGCGCGAGCCCGACGCCTACATGCCGCACTTCCCGCTCGGCCTGACCATGGGGATGCTGCTGTCGATCCCGATGATCCTGGTGGGCGCCTGGATCGTCTGGCGGGGCCTGAAGGAGCCGCTGCCGGAGGCGCCGTCCGCCGCCGCGCCGTCCCAAGCGGCGCCTGCGCCCAAGGCCGCCAAGACCACGAGGGCCGATGGGCCTGCGTGAGCGGCTGGCGCGCCAGATCCGCGAGACCGGGCCGCTCACCGTCGCCCAGTACATGACCGCCTGCCTGCACGATCCGCAGTTCGGCTACTACGCCACCCGCCCGGCGCTCGGCGAGGACGGCGACTTCATCACCGCGCCGATGATCAGCCAGATGTTCGGCGAGCTGATCGGCGTCTGGATGGCCGCCGCCTGGAGCCTGATGGGCGAGCCGCCGCAGGTCCGCCTGGTCGAGCTGGGGCCCGGCGACGGCGCCCTGATGGCGGATCTCCTTCGCGCCGCCCGCGCGGCGCCCGGCTTCCTCCAGGCCGCCGACGTCTGGCTGGTGGAGACCTCCCCGCCGTTGCGCGCCTTGCAGTCGGAGCGCCTGGGCGAGCGCGTCCGCTGGGCCGTTTCGCTCGCCGACGTCCCCTCCGGCGCGCCGATGCTGCTGATCGCCAACGAGCTCCTGGATTGCCTCCCCACGCGGCAGTTCGTCCGCACGGCCGTGGGCTGGGCCGAGCGGCTGGTGGGCGTCGACGCCCAGGCGCGGCTCATCTTCGTGCTCAGCCCCACGCCCGCGGCTGGCCTGCTGCCCCTCGCGCCGGAAGGCGCCGTCTACGAGCAGTCGGCGGCGCAGGGGGCGCTGGGCGCGGAGATCGGCGCGCGGGCGGTCCGCGACGGCGGCGCGGCGCTGCTGATCGACTACGGCCGCGCCGAGCCGGGCTTCGGCGACACCCTGCAGGCCCTCAAGGCGCACCGGAAGCTCGGTCCGCTGGACTCGCCCGGCGAGGCGGACCTCACCGTCCACGCCGACTTTCCGGCGGTGATGGCCGCGGCGCGGGCCGAGGGCGCGGCGGCCGCGATCCTGACCCAGGCCGAGTTCCTGGCCCGCATGGGCGTGGGCGCGCGAGCCGAGGCCCTGGTCCGGGGCCGTCCGGACGTCTCGCCGCGGATCGGCCGCCAGCTCAACAGGCTGGTCGCCGCCGACCAGATGGGCGAACTGTTCAAGGCCTGCTGCCTGCACCCGGCCGACTTCACGCCCCCGGCCTTCGAGGACGCCTGAGTCGCCATGGCCGACCTGCCCGTCATCACCTCGCCGCTCTTGGACCTGCCAGGCGTCCGGCACGGCTTCTTCACCCGCCGGGGCGGCGTCTCGACGGGGATCTACGAGAGCCTGAACGTCGGCGCGGGCTCGCATGACGATCCCGACGCCGTCGCCGAGAACCGCCGGCGCGTCGCCGCGCACTTCGGCTCGGCCGAGCTCGTCGCCGGCTATCAGGTCCATTCCGCCGCCGCCCTGGTCGCCGACGGCCCCTGGCCTGCGGGCCCGCCGCAGGCCGATGCGGTGGTGAGCGCAACCTCGGGCGTGGTCTGCGCCGCGCTCGCCGCCGACTGCGCCCCCGTCCTCATCGCCGATCCGGAGGCCAAGGTCGTGGCCGCCGCCCACGCCGGCTGGCGCGGCGCGCTGGCCGGGATCGTGGAGGCGAGCGTGCGGCGCATGGAGGGCCTGGGCGCGAACCGCCGCTGGATGCGGGCCGCCGTCGGTCCCTGCATCGGCCCGGCGTCCTACGAGGTCGGCCTCGAGTTCCGCGCCGAATTCGTCAAGGCCGACCCGGCGTTCGGCCGCTTCTTCGCGACCGGGGCCACGGACGGCAAGCGGCTGTTCGACCTGCCGGGATTCGTGCTCGACCGCTTGCGCGCGGCGGGCGTGGAGCGCTGCGAATGGGTCGGGCGCGACACCTGCGCGGAGGAGGCCTGGTTCTTCTCCAACCGCCGCGCGTTCAAGCGCGGCGAGCCCGACTACGGCCGGCTGGTCTCGGCGATCATGCTCGGCTGAACTCGAGCCTTCCCTCGTGAGTTGCACGCGCCAGCGCGCCCGTTAGGAGGAACGGCATGACCGCTCGTGCTGCGATCCTTGCCGGTCTTCTGGTCCTGAGCGCCGTCCCGGCGGCCCTTGCGGCGCCGCCGCCCCCCGCGGACGGCAAGCTTTCCGGCGTGACCAAGGCCTACATCGATCCCGGCGTCAGGCCCGGCGACGACTTCGACGGCTACGCCAACGGCGCCTGGCGCAAGACCGCCCGGATCGATTCCGACCGCAGCTCCGCCGGCCTCAGCGTGGAGCTTTCCAAGATCAACGAGGCGCGCAACGCCGAGATCATCAGGAGCGCGCTCGCCGCCCACGCGCCGCCCGGCAGCGACAAGCGCAAGATCGCCGATTATTACCGCGCCTACCTGGACACCGCCGCGATCGAGGCGCGCGGGCTCGCCCCGATCCGCCCGGCGCTGCGGGCCATCGCGTCCATCAAGGACCGGCGCGCGCTCTCGGCGATGCTGGGCGCGCGCCTCCGCGCCGACACCGACCCGTTCAACAACAACAACTATTCCAGCAGCCACGACCTCTTCGGCCTGTTCGTCTCGCAGGACCTCAATCGGCCGACGCGCAACATCCCCTATCTGATGCAGGGCGGGTTGGGTCTGCCGGACCGCGACTATTACCTTTCGACCAGGCCCGAGACGCTCGAGCTGCGGAAGGCCTACCGCGCCTACGTGGCCAAGGTGTTCCGGCTGGCGGGCTTCTCCGCCCCCGAGACCCGCGCCGATCGGGTGCTTGCGCTGGAGACCCGGATCGCCGCGGCCCAGGCCGACATCGTCACCAGCGAGGACGCCCACAAGGGCGACAACCCCTGGCGGCGGGCCGACTTCGAGCGCAAGGCGCCCGGCATCGACTGGACCGCCTTCTGGACCGCGGCCGGCCTGCCCCGGCAGCCGGATTTCATCGCCTGGCAGCCGACGGCGATCGCCAAGCTCTCGGCCCTGGCGGCGAGCGAGCCTCTGGAGAGCTGGAAGGACTGGCTGGTCTTCCACCGCATCGATGCGGCCGCGGCGGTCCTGCCGAAGGTCTTCGACGACGCCCGCTTCGAGGTGTTCGGCCGCCAGCTCGACGGAACCCAGCAGCAGCGTCCCCGCGACAAGCGCGCCCTCGCCGCCGTCAACGCCGCGCTCGGCGACGAGGTCGGCCGCATCTACGCGGCGCGCTACTTCCCGGCCTCGTCCAAGGCCCAGATCGAGCAGATGGTCAGGAACATCGTCGCGGCGTTCGATGCGCGGCTGGCCAGGCTCGACTGGATGGCCCCCTCGACCCGCGCCGAGGCGCGAAGGAAGCTCGCCGCGATCAAGGTGGGGATCGGCTATCCCGACCACTGGCGCAAGTGGCCCGCCTGGGCGGTGCGGGCCGACGATCCGCTCGGCAACCTGGAGCGCTCGGAGCTCGCCATCTACCGCTACCATCTCGGCAAGCTCGGCCACGCTCCGGACCGCGACGAGTGGTGGATGACGCCGCAGACGCTCAACGCCGTGAACCTGCCGCTGCAGAATGCTCTCAATTTCCCGGCCGCCGAGCTGCAGAGCCCGTACTTCGACCCGCGCTTCGACGCCGCGGCCAACTATGGCGCGGTGGGCGCCATCATCGGCCACGAGATCAGCCACACCTTCGACAACCTGGGCTCCGACTTCGACGCCACCGGGCGGTTGCGCAACTGGTGGACCAAGGCCGACTTCGCCCGCTTCCAGCAGGCCGGCAAGGCGCTCGCCCAGCAGTACGACGCTTACGAGCCGCTGCCCGGCGTCCACCTCAAGGGCGAGCAGGAGCTGGGCGAGAACATCGCCGACGAGGCGGGGCTCACCGCCGCCTACGAGGCCTACCGCGCCTCCCTGCACGGCAGGCCCGCCCCGGTGATCGACGGGCTCACCGGCGACCAGCGGTTCTTCCTCGCCTTCGCCCAGAGCTGGCGCTCGAAGCCCCGCGAGCGGGCGCTGCGGGCCCTGATCGCACGCGACGAGCACGCGCCCGCCAAGTGGCGCGTCGAGACCGTCCGCAATCTCGACGCCTGGTACCCCGCCTTCCAGGTGACGCCCGGCCAGGCGCTGTACCTGCCCCCAGGAAAGCGGGTCCACGTCTGGTGAGCGGGCCCCGCCGGGCCGCCCGGTCGCCCGCCGGCCAAGGCGGAACTTCCGCCTGGCCCGTCGATTGAACGCCGGTCAACACCACCGGAGGCGCCCTCATGGAGCGCGGACGCGAGGGGGTGAGCCGTCGCGGCTTGCTCGGCGCGACCGCCGCGTCGGCCGCCGCAGCCCCGTTGGCCAGCATGGACCAAGTCGCTTCCCGGCCGCCCGCTGAGGCCGGTCGGACCATCCCCGTCCGCCTGGAGGTCAATGGCCGGAGCCACGAGCTGCGGCTCGACCCTCGCACCACCCTGCTCGATGCGCTGCGCGAGCACCTGCATCTCACCGGCGCCAAGAAGGGCTGCGACCACGGCCAGTGCGGCGCCTGCACGGTGCTGGCGGGCGGCCGCCGGACTCTCAGCTGCCTCACGCTGGCGGTCTCGGTGCGCGCGCCGGTGACCACCATCGAGGGGCTCGCCGGCGACGGCGGTGCGCTCCACCCGATGCAGCAGGCCTTCCTCGACCAGGACGCCTTCCAGTGCGGCTACTGCACGCCGGGCCAGATCCTCTCGGCGGTCGCCTGCGTCCACGAGGGCCACGCCGGGAGCGACGAGGCGATCCGCGAGTGGATGAGCGGCAATCTCTGCCGCTGCGGCGCCTATCCGCACATCGTGGCCGCGATCCGCCAGGCGCGGCCGCAGATGAAGGCCTGAGGTCGTGCGGCCGTTCGCCTATCTGCGCGCCCACGATCCCGCGGAAGCCGTGCGCGCCGCCTCCGGTCCGGGCGGCCCGCCCACGTCGGCGCCCTCCCAGTTCCTGGCGGGCGGCACGACGCTCATCGACCTGATGAAGCTCGACGTCATGCGGCCGAGCCAGGTGGTCGACATCAATGACCTCTCTGACGAGCTCGGCGAGATCCACGCGGACGCCGCGGGCCTCAGGCTCGGCGCCCTGGCGCGCATGGCCGACGCCGCCGTGCACCCTGCGGTGTTGCGCGACTACCCAGTGATCGCCCAGTCGCTCGAGCTCGCCGCCAGTCCGCAGATCCGCAACATGGCCACGCTCGGCGGCAACGTCCTGCAGCGCACCCGCTGCAACTACTTCCGCTTCACCGATTTTGCGGAGTGCAACAAGCGCGTCCCGGGCTCCGGCTGCGCGGCCCTGCACGGCGTCAACCGCAAGCTCGCGGTGCTGGGCGTCAGCGATCGCTGCATCGCCAATTATCCGGGCGACTTCGCCAACGTCCTGGCGGCGCTGGGCGCCGAAGTCGGGATCGCCGGGCCGTCGGGTGCGCGACGTATGGCGTTCGAGGCGCTGCATCGCCTGCCTGGCGACAGCCCGGACGTGGAGACCACGCTCAGGCCAGGCGAGCTGATCACCGGCTTCTTCGTGCCGGCCGGGCCATGGACCCGGCGCTCGCTCTACCTCAAGGTCCGCGACCGGCAGTCGTACGAGTTCGCCCTCGCGGCCGCCGCGGTCGCCCTGGACCTGGAAGGCGGCGTCGTGCGCCAGGCCCGCGTCGGCCTGGGCGGAGTCGCCGCCAAGCCCTGGCGCAGCCGCGAGGCGGAAGCCGTGCTGACCGGCCGCCGCCTGGACGAGCCCGCCGCCGCCGAGGCCGCCCGCGCCGCCTTCGCTCAGGCGGTGAGCCATGGCGAGAACGCCTACAAGATCGAGCTTGGCCGCCGCACGCTGCACCGCGCGCTGCTGCAGGCCGCCCGGATGGAGGTCTGAGATGGCCGCCCAGGTCCGCATCGGCGAGCCGATGCCGCGGGTCGACGGCGCCGCCAAGGTGACCGGCCAGGCTCTGTTTCCGGCCGACGAGACGGTCGCCGGGCCGGCCTACGCCTTCCTGGTCACCAGCGCCGTCGCCAGGGGGCGGGTGGCGCGGATCGACGCCGCCGAGGCGGAGGCCTTGCCTGGTGTCCTCCTGGTTCTGACGCATGAGAACACGGGCGGCGAGGTGAAGCCGCCGGCCGGTCCCGGCGGCCAGGGCGGCACGACCACCACGCTCGAGTCCGACCGCGTCTGGCACGACGGCCAGATCGTCGCGGTGGTGGTGGCCGACAGCTACGAGATAGCCCGCGACGCCGCCCGCCGCGTCAAGATCGGCTATGCGGCCGAGCCCGCCGCAGCCGGCTTCGATAGCGCCGGGACCACGACAGAGCCGGCCGAGAGCATGGAAGGCGGTCCGACGCCCAAGGCCGGTGACGCCGAGGCGGCCTTCGCCGCCGCGCCGGTCAAGGTGGATGCACGCTACTCGACGCCGACCCAGCACCACAACGCGATGGAGCTGTTCACCACCACCTGCCTGTGGCGCGGCGACGAGCTCGTGGTCTATGAGCCCAGCCAGTTCGTGGGCGGCGTGCAGTCAGGGCTCGCCCGCCAGCTCGGCGTCCCGCGCGAAAAGATCCGGGTGATCTCCAAGTTCGTCGGCGGCGGCTTCGGCGGCAAGGGCGGACTCACCGCGCGCACCGCCTGGATCGCGCTCGCCGCAAGGCGGTT
Organism: Phenylobacterium sp.; assembly: GCF_035475775.1. Classification (GTDB taxonomy): domain Bacteria; phylum Pseudomonadota; class Alphaproteobacteria; order Caulobacterales; family Caulobacteraceae; genus Phenylobacterium. Next base: position 40,513 of record NZ_DATIMC010000137.1, read on the forward strand.
GCGGCGGCCCGTCAAGCTCGCCGCGACCCGCGACCAGGGCTTCACCATCGCCACCTATCGCGCCGAGACCCGCCACCGCATCCGCCTCGCCGCCGACCGCCAGGGCCATCTGCAGGCGCTGATCCATCAGGGCGACTCGGTCACCTCGCGGCCGTCGAAGTACAACGCCAACGGCCTTTCGACGAGCGGGCGGCTCTATGCCTGCCCGAATGTGCTGACCGAGGGCATGATCACCCATGCGGACCGCAACACCCCGGGTTTCATGCGCGCCCCGCCGGAGACGCCGTTCCTGTTCCCGCTCGAGTGCGCCATGGACGAGCTCGCCGCCGAGCTGGCGATCGATCCGATCGAGCTGCGGCGGATCAACGACACGCGGAAGGACCCCACCTCCGGCAAGCCCTACACAAGCCGCTCGCTGATGCGCTGCTTCGACGAAGCGGCCCGCGCGTTCGGCTGGAGCCGCCGCGATCCGAAGCCCGGCGCCATGCGCGACGGCGAATGGCTGATCGGCTGGGGCTGCGCCTCGGCGGCCTATTCCGCCAACATCGGGGCCGGCGCCTGTCGCGTTTCGCTCACGCCCGAGGGCAAGGCCCACGTGCAGATCGCGGCCCACGAGCTCGGCACCGGCTCCTACACCATCCTCACCCAGGTGGCTGCCGACCGGCTGGGCCTGCGGCCGCAGGACGTCACCGTCGAGATCGGCGACAGCGCCCTGCCCCCGGCCGGCATCTCCGCCGGCTCGAGCCACGCCTCGACCATCTGCAACGTGCTCGCCAAGGCCTGCGAGGAGGTGCGCGCCCGCCTCGCCCAGGCCGCGGTCGCGGCCAACCGCGGGCCCTTCTCGGGCCAGGACCCGGCTCATCTGACCCTTTCGGCCGGCCGGCTGCAGGGGCCTGACGGCCGCGCCGAGCCGCTCGCCGAGGCCGTGCGCCGGGTCGGCGGGGTGGTCGAGGTGCACGCCGAGAACCTGCCCAAGGGCGCGCCGCCGAACGGGCTGGAGACCTTGCACAAGGGCGGCATGGCGATGTCGCGCGGCTCGGGCCGCCCGGACGGCCTCGCCTACGCCTTCGGCGCGCAGTTCGTCGAGGTGCGGGTCCACGAGCGGACGCGCGAGGTGCGCGCGCCGCGCGCCGTGGGGGCCTTCGCCGCCGGCCGGATCATCAATCCGACCACCGCCCGCAGCCAGTACATGGGTGGCATGATCTGGGGCATCTCCTCGGCCCTGCACGAGGCCACCGAGATCGATCGCCGGCTCGGCCGCTACTACAACAAGGATTTCGCCGAGTACCTGATCCCGGTGAACGCCGACGTGCAGCAGGTCGACGTCATCTTCGTTCCCGAGGAGGACCACGAGGTCAATCCGCTCGGCATGAAGGGCATCGGCGAGATCGGCATCGTGGGCATGAACGCCGCGGTCGCCAACGCCGTGTGGCACGCCACCGGCCGCCGCATCCGCGACCTGCCGATCCGCATCGAAAAGCTTCTCTAGCCTGCGGCCTGGGCGGGCCTTGCCCCGGCCGCCGCGCCTGCTACAAGCGCCCGCAAAGCTTGCGCAAATTCGCGATGGGGGTCCGATGAAGCTGCTGGCCGGCAACTCCAACCGCACGCTGGCGCAGTCCGTCTCCGATCACCTGGCCGTGCCGCTGACCCACGCGCAGGTGAAGCGCTTCGCCGACAACGAGGTCTGGGTCACGATCGACGAGAACGTGCGCGGCGAGGACGTCTTCGTCATCCAGTCGACGAGCTATCCGGCCAACGACAACCTGATGGAGCTGTTGATCTGCATCGACGCGCTGAAGCGCGCCTCGGCCAAGCGGATCACCGCGGTGACGCCCTACTACGGCTACGCCCGGCAGGACCGCAAGACCGGCGGCCGCACGCCGATCTCGGCCAAGCTGGTCGCCAACCTGATCACCCGCGCCGGCGCCGACCGGGTGCTGACCATGGATCTGCACTCCGGCCAGATCCAGGGCTTCTTCGACATCCCCACCGACAACCTG
>NZ_DATIMC010000138.1:0-3957 GCF_035475775.1 Phenylobacterium sp.
GGCGGCGATCTCCTGCAGCCGGTCGAGGATGCGCTCGCGCTCCTCGGCGGGCCTGGCCTGCATCTCGGAATAGGTGGCGTAGAGCGCCCGCACGCCCGGCGGATCGAGCACCAGGGTCCAGCGCATCTCCTCGTAGTGCGGCGGCTCGAACCCGGCCGCGGCGAGCTCGGCCGCACGCGCCGCGACGTCCTGCGCGAACCAGGGCCCGCCGACCAGGCCCGCCGAGGGGCTGCGAGGCCCGTTCAGCAGCTCGTCGGTGGCCTCGTGGAAGTCGTCGCGGGCCACGTCGGGATCGCCGAACATGTTCCACCACATCGCCCACCAGCCGCCCGGCTGGAGGAGCCTCGCGGCCGTGGCCAGAGCGGGCCCGGCGTCGAGCCAGTGGAAGACGGTGGCCGCGCACCCCAGCCGGAACGCGGCCGCGGGGAGCTCCGCCTCCTCGAAGGCGGCCTCGATCACCTCGGCGGCCGGCGTCGTCGCGCGCAGGTAGGCCGCCAGCCGCGGGTCGGGCTCGACGGCGACGAGCGGATCGGCGCCGAGCTCGATCAGGCGGCGCGTCGCGATGCCCGTGCCCGGCCCGACCTCAAATGCGGCGGTTCCTGGCGCAAGCCCGCACTCCGACTGCAGGATCTCGTAGACCCGCTCCGGATAGGGCGGCCGCGCCCGGTGGTAGCTCGCCGGATCGGCGCCGAAGGCGGTCCGCCCGAGGCTGCGGTCCAGCGTGACCACCGCGGTTCAGACGGCCGCCGCCCGCCGCGTCAGCTCGGTGCGCTCGTCCTTCAGCTTTTCCGCCACCAGGAAGGCGAGCTCGAGGGCCTGCTCGCTGTTCAGCCGGGGATCGCAATGGGTGTGGTAGCGGTCGGCGAGGTCGCCCTCGCTCACCCGCCGCGCGCCGCCGGTGCACTCAGTGACGTTCTGACCGGTCATCTCCAGGTGCACGCCGCCGGGATGCACGCCTTCGGCCTTGCAGATCTCCACGAAGCTTCGGACTTCCGACAGGATGCGCTCGAAGGGCCGGGTCTTGTAGCCGTTGTTGGCGGTCAGCGTGTTGCCGTGCATCGGATCGATCGCCCAGACCACGTTCGCGCCCGCCTGCTTGGTCGCACGCAGCAGCCGCGGCAGCCGCTCGCCGATCTTGTCGAAGCCGAACCGGCCGTAGAGCGTGAGCCGCCCCGCCTCGTTCACGGGATTGAGCGCATCGGCGAGCCTGAGCAGCTCGTCGGCCTCCATGGTCGGGCCGCACTTCACCCCGATCGGGTTCTTGATGCCCTTGAAGAACTCCACGTGCGCGCCCTGCGGATCGCGCGTGCGCTCGCCGATCCAGATCAGGTGGGCCGAGGTGTCGTACCAGTCGCCGGTGGTGCTATCGACCCGGGTCATGGCCTCCTCGACATTGAGCAGCAGGCCCTCGTGGCTGGTGAAGAACTCCACCTGATGGATCTCGCGGTGGGTCTCCGGGGTGATCCCCATGGCGCCCATGAAGGTCAGCGACTCGGTGATCTTGTCGGAGAGCTCCCGGTAGCGCGCCCCCTGCGGGCTGTCGGCCACGAAGCCCAGGGTCCAGCGGTGCACGTTGTAGAGGTCGGCGTAGCCGCCGCCGGCGAAGGCGCGCAGCAGGTTCAGCGTCGAGGAGGCCTGGGCATAGGCCTGCACCAGCCGCTGCGGGTCCGGCGTGCGCGCCTCGGGCGTGAACTCCATGCCGTTGACGTTGTCGCCGCGATAGGACGGCAGGGTGACGCCGCCCTGCGTTTCGGTCGTCGAGGAGCGCGGCTTGCCGAACTGGCCGGCCATGCGGCCCACCTTCACCACCGGCCGGCCGCCGGCGAAGGTCAGCACCACCGCCATCTGCAGGATCAGGCGGAAGGTGTCGCGGATATTGTCGGCGTGGAACTCCTTGAAGCTCTCGGCGCAGTCGCCGCCCTGCAGCAGGAAGGCCCGGCCCTCGGAGACCTCGCCCAGCAGCGCCTTCAGCCGCCGGGCCTCGCCCGCGAACACCAGCGGCGGCATGCCGCGCAGCGTCTGCTCCACGCGCGAGAGCGCCGCCAGGTCCGGATAGTCGGTGGGGATCTGCTTGGCCGGCTTGCCCCGCCAGGAGGCCGGCGTCCAGTGCTCGGTCATCGGCTCGAACTCCGCGCCCCCCGTCGAAGCGCTAAGCGAAAGCGCGCCTTCTAGTCGATATGGCCGCTCAGGTCGATGCTTGCGACGGATCGGCCTCGGCCATCAGGCCCGAGGCCATGGCGATCATCGCCGCCAGCGCCAGCCACCACTCCTGCCAGACGCCGAAATTGACCGCGCCGAACAGCAGATAGACGCTCGCCGAGGCGGCGACGCCGGCGGCCCGGGGCTGCGGCGTGCGGCGCGCCAGTCGCGACACCGCCAGCCACCAGATCGCCGCCATCAGGAGCGCGCCGACCAGGCCGAGCTCCAGCCACACCTGCAGGGCGTCGTCATGCGGGTGCAGGATGATGCCGGGGCCGAACATCCGGCTGGCGTCCAGCCCCCAGCCGCGGACCGGATGGTCGCGGGTCCAGTCGAGCGCATGGCTCCAGTAGCTCATCCGCTCCGACCAGGAGGGCTGGATCGCCGCCTCCAGAGCGCCGTAGCGGCCGCTCGCCCGCCCGGCCCAGACGAGCAGCGGCGCGGCGAGGCAATAGACCACCGCCGCCCCGGCCAGCGCCCGCGGGCCGCCGCGCGGCCAGCGCCAGGCGGCGATCCCGACGCCGGCGGCCAGCGGCACAGAGAGCACCGGCGCGTCGGAGGCGAAGCGCACGGCCGGCGCCAGGACGCCTGCGGCCATCGGCAGGGCCAGCCAGAGGGGCGCCCGCAGTTTCATGGCGGCCGCGAGCGCGAGCGGCCACAGGAGCGCCAGCACGAAGGTCGCGTGGCCGATGTTGGACTGCGCCAGGTCGTGGCGGATCGGCTGGTAGAAGGCGGTGTGCAGGATCTCGTAGAGCCGCACGTCGGTCATGAACTCGATCAGCAGGACCAGCCCGAACAGCGCCGATCCCCATGCCAGCACCTGCAGCGCCAGCCGCTTCAGCGGCGGGCTCGCCCGCCGCGCCGCGCAGATCGCCGACCAGTAGAGCGGCAGCTCGAGCGCCAGCTTGAGCGCCGTATTGTTCGCCGGCTTCGACGGATGGAACGGGCTCCAGACCGTCGAGATCGCCGCCCACAGGAGCGAGACCAGCAGCAGCACGGCGATCGGTCGGTCGTGGTCCTCGATCCGAAGCGCCGGCAGGGCGAGAAGACCAACCAGCGCCACCAGGATCGGGATGCCCAGCGGACCGAGCCAGCCCAGCGCGGGGAGGAGCGCGAAGGCGCCCGCCACGAGCCAGCCGCACCAGGCGCCCAGCCGGTCGGCCCGATCGCTCGCGTGCCGGCTTGCGAGCACCTCGCCTCCGGGGCCGGCCCGGCGGATCATGCGGCCTGGCCCAACCCCTGGGGCACGTACTTCTCGCGCAGGGTGACGAGCTCCTCGGCGAGCGTCGGGTGGACCGCGCAGGTGGCGTCCCACTGCGCCTTGGTGGCGCCCATCTTCACGGCGACGGCGGCCATCTGGATCATCTCTGCGGCTTCCGGGCCGACGATGTGGCAGCCCAGGATGCGGTCGCTCGCCGCCTCCACGACCAGCTTCATCAGGCACCGTTCGTCATCGCCGACGAAGGCGGTCTTCATCGGCCGGAACCGCGTCAGGTAGATGTCGACCTTGCCGTATTTGTGCCGGGCGTCGGCTTCCGACAGGCCCACCGTGCCGACCGGCGGCTGCGAGAACACGCCCGAGGCCACGGTCTCGTGGTCGAAGCGGGTCGGGCGGCCATAGAACTCCGTCTCGGCGAACGACTGGCCTTCGCGGATCGCCACCGGCGTCAGGTTGAGGCGGTCGGTGACGTCGCCCACCGCCCAGATGTTCTCGACGTTGCTGCGCGAGTAGTCGTCGACGACCACGGCGCCGCGCTC
>NZ_DATIMC010000139.1:0-2379 GCF_035475775.1 Phenylobacterium sp.
TCAGTCCTGCAGCTGCCGGAGCCGGGCGCGCATGGCCTTGAAGTAGGGCGGGACCTCCTTGAGCCGATAGGGCGCGAACTCGGCCTTGGCGGCGGCGAGACGGTCGCGCAGGTCGGCGGCGACCTGCGGATGGACGCTGGCCACGCTGTAGTTCTCGGACGGGTCGGCCGCGAGATCGTAGAGCTGCTCGTAGCCCAGGAGCGCCGTGGGCAGCCGGGCGCCGCGGTAATAGGCCGAGGCGATGTACTTCCAGCGCTGGGTGCGGATGCCGATCGGATCCTCGTTGTCGAACAGCACCAGGTGCTCGTGCGGCGAGGGGGCGCCCCGCATGATGACCTCGGTCAGGTCGCGTCCATCGAGGGCGACGCCGGCCGGCGCCGGCAGGCCCGAGAGCGCCAGGAGGGTGGGCAGCACATCGATGCCCATGCAGATGGCGTCGTGGCGCCGCCCCGCCGGGATGCGCCCCGGCCCCCAGACGATGCAGGGCACCCGATAGCCGCCGTCATAGGCGCCCCCGCCCTTGCGTTCGCGCAGCCAGCCCGGCGAGCCTTCGAACCAGGGCCCGTTGTCGGAGGTGAAGACGACGATGGTGTCCTCGGCCAGGCCGAGCTCGGCGAGCTTCGCCAGCAGCCGCGCCATGATGGAGTCGATCTCCTCGACCACCGCGCCGTAGGGCCCGGCGAAGCCGCGGGCGTCGAAGTCCGGGTGCGGGTAGGGCGGCAGGTGCGGCGACGAGAGCGCGAGCTCGACGAAGAACGGCCGCTCGCGGTTGACCTCGATGAACCGCTCGGCGTGCGCGTAGAAGCGCTGCTGAAGCTGTGGCAGGTCGACCGCGCTCTCGACAACGTCATCGGAGCCGGCGTGGGCCTCGAAGTAGGCGAGCGGCTTCATGTCGTGGCTGTAGGGGATGCCGAAGAACGTATCGAAGCCGTGGCGGGTGGGCGGCCAGGCCTCGCCGCGGTGGCCGAGGTGCCACTTGCCGAACAGGGCGCTGGCGTAGGCGGGCTTGAGCGCCTTGGCGATGGTGGGCTCGCTGAGCGGCAGGCCGCGGTCGTCCTGCTGCATGATCACCTCGAAGCCCAGGCCGGTGCGCACCGGATAACGCCCGGTGAGCAGGCCCGCGCGCGAGGGCGAGCAGATGTTGGCCGGCGCGTAATAGTCGGTGAGCAGCACGCCCTCGGCGGCCATGCGGTCGATGGTGGGCGTGGGAATGCGGCCGCCACAGACGCCGATATCGCCCCAGCCCAGGTCGTCGCAGAGCACGACGACGAAGTTCGGCGGCCGGGCGCCTGCGGCCCCACGTTGCTGGCTCATCTGCCCCCCTGCAGGTTGTCCCGCCCATAACGGCGCGCGGCCGCGGCCCTGTAAAGCCGATCACGTCTCGGCGGCGAGGCGCGCTTGCGCGGGGACGAGCCCGCCCGCGGCGGCTCACTTCATGCGCGGGGGCGGATTGCGGCCGAGGTCCTCGATCAGCTTCGTCAGCATGTAGAGCCTGGGCGTCACGGACTTCAGCTCGAGGTATTCCTTGTCGGAGTGGAAGCCGCCGCCGACCGGGCCCAGGCCGTCCAGCGCCGGGACGCCGGCGTCGGCCGCCAGCGCCGATTCCGAGGCGCCGCCGTTGCCGCCCGTCGCAAGCTCGAGCCCGAGGCCGGCGTAGATCGCCCGGGCGCGGGCGGCGAGCGCGTCGGTGGCCGGATTGGAGGGCAGGGGCGGGTAGGCCGGCTCGCGGCTGATCGCGACCTCGGTGTCGGGGATCCGCGTGGTCTTCGCGTTCTTCTCCAGCACGGCCTGCACCTCGTCCACCTGCCGGCGCTCGCGGACCCGGACATTGATCTGGGCGTGGGCGTCCTCGGGGATGATGTTGTTGCGCGTCCCGGCGCTCATGATCGTCAGGTTGGCGGTGAGCCCGTCGCCGGATTTCGGGAACACCTCGTCGGCCTGGATCTGGTGGATCAGCTCGAGCGCGGCGTTGCGGCCGTCCTGCGGATCGACGCCGGCGTGGGCGGCGCGGCCCTTCACGTCGATGTGGAAGGTGCTCGAGCCCTTGCGCCAGACGGTGAGCATGTCGGGCGGGTCGCCGGGCTCGAGGTTGAGCTCGGCGTCGGCCTCGGCCAGCAGGCGGCCGATCAGCTTGCGGGTCCCCGGCGAGCCGCGCTCCTCGGAGGTCTCGATCAGGAAGGTGATCTGCTTGAAATCCCTGAAGCCCGCGTCGTGCATCAGGGTGAGGGCGTAGAGCCCCTCGACCACGCCGCCCTTCTCGTCGTCCACGCCCGGGCCATAGGCTTTCTCGGCATCCGTCCGGTACGGCCGTCTGGCGACGGTCCCGGGGCCGAAGACGGTGTCCATGTGGCCGATCATCAGGATGCGGCCCTTGCCGGT
>NZ_DATIMC010000140.1:0-52532 GCF_035475775.1 Phenylobacterium sp.
CTGGCGCTGGTCGAATGGGTGGAGGCCCATCTCGACGGCCTCTCCGTCCCGCACCGGCGCGTGCCCAACGCGGAGGGGACCAAGTCCAACCTGGTCGCGACGCTCGGGCCGATGGAGGCTGGGGGCGTGGTGCTCTCCGGCCATACCGACGTGGTGCCGGTGGACGGCCAGCCCTGGTCGTCCGAGCCGTTCCAGATGGTCCGCCGCGACGGCCGGCTCTACGGGCGCGGGACCTGCGACATGAAGGGCTTCATCGCCCTGGCGCTGGATGCGGCGCCGGCGATCCTCGCCGCGCGGCCGAAGAAGCCGGTGCACCTGGCCTTCTCCTACGACGAGGAGATCGGCTGCCTGGGCGCGCCGGCGATGATCGAGACGATCCGCCGCGAGCTGCCGGCGCCGGCGCTGGTGATCGTCGGCGAGCCCACCGACATGGAGGCGGTGAACGGCCACAAGGGCATCGCCACCTATCAGGTGACGGTGAACGGCCGAGAGGCCCACTCGAGCCAGACCCAGCAGGGCGTCTCGGCGAACATGGCCGCGATCCGGCTGATGGCTTCCCTGGTGTCGCTCTCCGACACGCTGGAGCGGGAGGCCGATCCCGCCTCGCCATTCACGCCCAAGGGCGCCACCCTGACCGTCGGCGTGATCCATGGGGGCACGGCGCACAACATCCTGGCGCGCGAGTGCGGCTTCACCTTCGACCTGCGCTGCCCGCCGGGCCTCGATCCGGAGGCGATCCTCGCGAAATTCCTGAGCGAGGCCGAGGCGCTGGACGGGGCGCTGAAAGCGCGCGCGCCGGAGGCGGGCGTCCGGGTCGAGCGCCGCTCGAGCGTGCCGCCCTTCTCCCCGGAGCCGGGCGGAGCGGCCGAGGCGTTCGCGCGCCGGCTGGCCGGCGACAACGGGCCGCCGCGGGCGGTCTCCTACGCGGCGGAGGCGGGCCAGTTCCAGCGGGCCGGGCTCTCGACCGTGCTCTGCGGCCCGGGCTCGATCCTGCAGGCGCACCAGCCGGACGAATACATCGAGGTCTCCCAGATGGAGCGGGGCGTGGCCTTCATGCGCCGGCTGGTGGAGTGGGCCGCGGCGGGGGAGTAGCCAGCGGGCGGATCACCACCCGGCGGCGGAACACGTCCGCCGGATTCCAGGTCATCGCGCGGGCGATGGCGAGCGAGCCTACCTTGCGCCGGGCCTGGGCCTCGTGGCGCGCCTCGATCGCGATCCGGATGTCCTTCACCGCCGCCTTGAAGCCGCGCCAGGGCGAGGCGAGCTCGCCGCGCATGGCGTGGCGCGTGAACAGCACGGCCGTCGCGCCGAGGTGCAGAGGCAGGGTCAGCCAGAAGAGCGCCGGCGGGGTGTCCTTGACGAACACCCACAGCCGGTTTCGCGTGCCGTAGAACGTCGCGAAGTCGGAGCGCGGGCCGCCCGAGGAGGCCGAGCCCTGGTGGCGCACCACGGCGTCGGGGACCACCAGCGAGCGGCCGCCGGCGAGCCGCAGCCGATAGCCCAGGTCGACGTCCTCGCAGTAGCAGAACAGCCGCTCGTCCATGCCGCCGAGCTCGAGAAACAGGTCGCGCTCGACCAGCATGGCGCCGCCGCAGGGGCTGAACACCTCCCCGGTCGGCAGCGGCCCCGGATCGGGACCGCGATAGCCGCCGCGGAACGGAAAGCCCGCCCCGGCCATGACGTCGCCCAGGCCGTCGAGGCGCGTGGGATCGGCGGCCGAGAGCTGGCGCGAGGCGAAGGCGCGGACCTCGGGGTGGAGGCTCGCCGCGGCCATCAGCCGCTGCAGCCAGTCCGGCTCCGGATAGGCGTCGGGGTTGAGGAGCGCGAGCCAGCGGCCGCGCGCGACCCGCGCGCCGGCATTCACGCCGGCCGCGAAGCCGAGGTTCTCGGCGTTCTCGATCAGCCGCAGGGCGGGTTCGCCGCGCGCGGCCGCCTGGGCCGCCCCGTCGGGCGAGGCGTTGTCGACCAGGATCGTCTCGAAGTCGCCGAAGGTCTGCGCCTTCAGGGCCGCCAGGCAGCGGGCGAGCGTCGGCCCGCTCTCGTAGGTCACGATGAGGACGCTGACGGCGGGCGCGGAAGGCTTGTGTTTCGCTGCCGCTCGGGCCATCCGAAGGATGCTCTCACCGTCTCCAGGCGCCCATGACGACGATCACGCCGCTCGCGCTTTCCGAGGTCCTGCTTATCACGCCCGTGCGCCATGGCGATGCGCGGGGCTGGTTCGCCGAGACCTGGAGCACGAAGCTGATGGCCGAGGCCGGGCTGAAGCATCCCTTCGTGCAGGACAACCAGGCCTTCAACGCCCGCGCCGGCACCGTTCGCGGCCTGCACTTCCAGAAGGCGCCGCACGCCCAGGGCAAGCTGGTGCGGGTGCTGCGGGGCGCGATCTACGACGTGGCGGTGGACGTCAGGCCGGGCTCGCCCGGCTACGGGCGCTGGGTCGCCGCCGAGCTCACCGCCGAGGGCGGTGAGCAGCTGTTCGTGCCGCGCGGCTTCGCGCATGGCTACTGCACGCTGCGCGACGACACCGAGCTGTTCTACAAGGTCGACGGCGACTATGCGCCGGAGCTGGAAGGCGGCGTGGCCTGGGACGATCCCGACCTCGCCATCCCCTGGCCTCTGGCGGGCGAGCCGGTGATGTCGGACAAGGACAAGAAGCTGCCGCGGCTCAGCGATCTCCCGCCGACGCAATTCTGATCCGCTCATTTCCGCGAAGGCGGGAATCCATGCAGCCTTTCAACCGGCGGCCTCGGCTTGGGTCCCCGCCTCCGCGGGGACGAGCGGTGGGGGGGTGACCCATTCATCGCGAACGGACTCGTCCCGCTCCAACGGCAGCCGTTCGGTGCGCAACCGCTCGAATTCCGCCGCAGCCAGCAGCCGCGAGAGCGCCCAGACGGCGGCGCCGCGGACCACGGGCGACGGATCGTCCAGCAGGCGCAGGGCCTCGGTGGCGAGCGCCGGCTCGCCGGCGTTGCCGATGGCGTAGAGCACGTTGCGGACGAAGCGGTCGCGGCCGGTCCGCTTGACCGGGCTCTTGGCGAACAGCGCGCGGAACGCCGCCTCGTCCAGCCGCGAGAGCTCGGCCAGGGCGGGCGCGCGCAGGGTTTCGCGCGCGTGGAGCTTCTGCTCGCGGGCGGCGCGGGCGAACTTGTTCCAGGGGCAGACCGCCAGGCAGTCGTCGCAGCCGAAGATGCGGTTGCCGAGCGCGGCTCGGAACTCGCGCGGGATCGGCCCCTTGAGCTCGATGGTCAGGTAGGAGATGCAGCGCCGGGCGTCGAGCTGGAAGGGCGCGGGGAAGGCGGCGGTCGGGCAGACGTCGAGGCAGGCGCGGCACGAGCCGCAGGCCTCCGGCTCCGGCGGATCGGGCGGCAGCTCCAGGCTGGTCAGGATCGAGCCCAGGAAGAGCCAGGAGCCGAACTCGCGCGAGACCAGGTTGGTGTGCTTGCCCTGCCAGCCCAGGCCCGCGCGTTCGGCGAGCGGCTTCTCCAGCAGCGGGGCGGTGTCGACGAACACCTTCAGCTCGCCGCCGAAGCGCGCCTGCAGCCAGCGCGCGAGCGCCTTCACCCGGGCCTTCATCAGCTCGTGGTAGTCGTCGCCCTGCGCATAGACGCTGATCGCTCCCTTGGCGGGCTCGCCCAGGATGGCGAGCGGGTCGCGGTCGGGCCCGTAGTTCAGGCCGAGCACAATCGCCGAGCGGGCGTCCTGCCACATGGCGCGCGGATGGCGGCGGCGCGGCAGGGTCTCGGCCAGCCATTCCATCTCGCCGTGGCGGCCCTCGGCGACGAAGCGCTCCAGCCGGGCGGCGGCGGGCCAGGCCTCGTCGATGTCGGTGAAGCGGCAGAGGTCGAACCCGAGGGCCTTGGCCTCGGCGCGGATCAGCTCGGCGGGCTCAGAAGTCGAGGTCGTCATAATGCCCGGCCGGCGCGAGGCCCGGCCAGCGGTCGTTGAGGAGCGGCCGGAAGGCCGGCCGGGACTTCAGCTTCATGTACCAGGTCTTGGCCGCCGGAAAGTCGGCCCAGGGCACGTCGCCGAAGTAGTCGACGACCGACAGATGGGCGGCGGCGGCGAAATCGGCAAGCGACAGCCGTCGCCCGGCCAGCCACTCGCGCCCCTGCAGCAGGCTTTCGGCATAGCCCAGGTGGCTGCGCAGGCCCTCGCGGCCGCGGCGCAGGTTGGCGAGCTCGGGCGCGCCCAGGCCCAGCAGGCGCTTCTCCATCTTCTCGTGCAGCAGGAAACCGCCGGCTTCGTACTCGAACTTGCGGTCGAACCACTGGATGAGCCGCCTGGCCTCGGCGCGCTCGGCGGCCTCGCGGCCCAGCAGGGCGGGCTCCGGATGGGCCTCCTCGAGCCAATCGAGGATGGCGCGGCTTTCGCAGAGCACCAGCCGCGCTTCGCCTGCGCCTTCCACCAGCACCGGGGTCATGCCGGAGGGATTGAGCTCGGCGAACGCCTTCGGCCGCTCCCAGTAGCGCACCTGGACTTCGCCGAACGGCAGCCGTTTCTCGCCCAGCGCCAGCCGCACCTGGCGCGACGCCGGATCGAGCGGGAAGTGGTGCAGGGTGCGCTCGGCGCTCATGTCCGACGGCTAAAAGGCGGGCTCCGATGAGTCCATGGGCTGCACCCCTTAAGCAGCCGTTTACACTCACGCCTCCGCGGCCGGCGCCTCGGCGAAGGCGCCGCCGTGCGGCTCGGCCCGGCCAAGCGGATCGGCGTGGATGATGATATCGGCCGCGGGGAAGGCCGCCAGCACCCGCTTCTCGGCGGCGACGATCACTTGGTGCGCGGCTTCCAGCGTGAGCTCCGGGTCGAGGTCCACGTGCATCTGCATGTGGACGTAGGGGCCCGAGGCGCGGGTCCTGAGCTGGTGGACGTCGATGAGCCTGGGATCCTCGGTCATCAGCCGCACGATCTCGGCGCGTTCGGACTCCGGCAGCTCGCGGTCCATCAGCTGGGCCGACGATTGGCGGAATACGTTGACCGCACCCCAGAGCAGGATGGCAGCGACGATCAGGGCGGCGATGGGATCGAGCCTGGCGACGCCCAGCCAGGCGGCCGCGGCGATGCCCACCAGCGCCACGAGGTTGGAGGCGAGGTCGGCGGCGTAGTGGGCCCGATCGCCGGAGACCGCGACGGAAGCGGCCCGCCTGAGCACCCGCGTCTGGGCGGCGATCAGGAGGCCCGTGAGCGCGGTCGAAAGGACCATCACGAAGATGGCCCATAGGCTGTCCTCCACGGCGTGCGGATGGACCAGGTCGGCGATCGCCTGGCGGCCGATCAGGGCGGCGGAGGCGAACACCAGGCCCGCCTGCACGAGGCTCGCGAAGGCCTCCGCCTTGCCGTGGCCGAAGCGGTGCTCGGCGTCTGGCGGATGGATGGCGTAGCGGACTGCGACGAAAGTCCCCGCCGAAGCGAGCAGGTCGAGGGCGGAATCGGCCATCGAGGCGAGCAGAGCCACCGAGCCCGACAAGAGCCAGACGACGAGCTTGGCCGCAACCAGCACGGCGGCGACGCCTACCGAGTAGTAGGTCACGCGCCGGGTCAGCCGGGCGGTCTCGGCGGGGGCGAGGCCGTGGACGTCCATCGGCGGGAGGTTAGCGGGGCGGCCGCTTCAGGCCAGCGCTAACGACTCGCAAGACCCGTCAAGCCGCTTCCCGTGGCATCGGGCCGACGTAGCGCGACTGCGGGCGGATGAGGCGGCCGCCGGCCAGCTGCTCGCGGGCGTGGGCGATCCAGCCCGAGACCCGGCCCATGGCGAACACGCAGGTAAAGGCCGAGGGCGGGAAGGCGAGCGCCTCCAGGAGCAGAGCGGTGTAGAACTCGACATTGGTGTCGAGCGGGCGGTTCGGCTTGCGTTCCCGCAGGATGGCGAGCGCCGCCTGCTCCACGGCCTCGGCGAAGGCGAGCCGGCCAGGCAGCACGTTGGAGCCCTCGCCCAGCCGCCGGACCGCCTTCTTGAGCGCATCCGCGCGCGGGTCGCGGACCCGATAGACGCGGTGCCCGAAGCCCATCAGCCGGTCGCCGCGGTCGAGCGCCGCCTCGATCCAGGCCCTCGCATTCTCCGGCCGGCCGATGGCGTCCAGCATGTCGATGATCGGGCCGGGCGCGCCGCCGTGCAGCGGGCCCTTCAGGGCGCTGATCCCGCCCAGCACGGCCGACGTCAGGCCGGCGCGCGTCGAGGCGATGACCCGGGCGGCGAAGGTCGAGGCGTTGAGGCCGTGGTCGCTGACCGTCACGAGGTAGGTGTCGAGAGCGTCGACCTCGGCGGCGCTCGCCGCCCGACCCCTGATCATCCGCAGGATGTCGGCGGCGTGGCTCGAGCCCGGGTCGGGACGGACCGGCGCCTCGCCGGCCTGGGCGCGGACCACGGCGGCGGTGAACACGGCTGGGGCCGCGGTCAGGCGGAGCGCAACGGCCGGATCGTCGCCATCGGCTAGCCTGGCGGCCAGCGCGCGCATCGCCTCGATCGGCGAGCGGTCGAGGAGCCCGGTGTCGAGGGCGGCGACCTCGGCGAACACCTCGGCGCGCGCCGCGCCCAGCGCCGGCCCGAGATCGTTCGGCAGTCCCTCGAAGAAGCCGTCCCACAGCAGGCGGGCGACGTCCTCGTAGCGGATCCGGCCGGCCAGCTCGTCGAGCGACCGGCCGCGGATGATCAGCCGCCCGGCCTGGCCGTCCACCTCCGACAGCACGGTCTCGGCCGCGACGACGTCTTCCAGGCCGTCGGAAACATGCGGGGTCATGGCGGGCTCCTTCTTGCTTGCCGCGGCAGAGATTTATCGGCAAGCTGATTTCGTCAATCTTGATCAATGTGATCAATATATGCCCGATCGGGACTGGATCGCTGCGGAGGACGCCCGGACCCGGCTCGGAGTCAGGGCCCAGACGCTCTACGCCTACGTCAGCCGCGGGCGCGTGCAGGTGCGCCCCGATCCCGGCGATCCGCGGCGCAGCCTCTACCGCGCCGCCGATATCGCCGCGCTCAGCCAGCGCAAGTCGCGCAGCCGCAAGGTCTCCGAAGTGGCGGCCGGCGCGATCGCCTGGGGCGAGCCGGTGCTGGCTTCGGAGATCACCACGGTGGCCGGCGGGCGGCTGTTCTACCGCGGGCGCGACGCGATCCGGCTGGCCGACAGTGAGACGCTGGAGTCGGTGGCGCGGCTGCTGCGCGGCGGCCACGGGGCGGCCCTGAAGCGCACCGAGCGGCCCGCCCCGCCGGACGCGCCGGACATGCGCACGCGCGGCTTCCTGGCGCTCGCCGCGCGGGCCGGCGCCGATCCGCCGGCGCGCGGCCGCAATCCCCTGGCGCTGGCGGTCGAGGCCGCGACGCTGCTCGACGTGCTGACGGACGCGGTGGCCGGCGAGGTGGGCGGCGGGGCGATCCACAACCGGCTGGCGCTGGCCTGGGGACAGGGTCCCGGCGGCCCCGGCGCGGACCTGATCCGCCGCTGCATGGCGCTGGTGGCCGACCATGAGCTGAACGCCTCGGCCTTCGCCGCGCGCGTCGCGGCCTCGACCGGCGCGTCGCTGGCGGCCGCCGCGCTCGCGGGACTGGCGACGCTCTCCGGCCCGCGGCACGGCATGGCGATCGCGGCGGTGAGGACCTTCGCGGCGGAGGCGGCCCAGCTCGGGCCGGGACCGGCGATCGTCAACCGCCTCTCCGAAGATCGCGCCCTGCCGGGCTTCGGCCACCCGCTTTATCCGGAGGGCGACCCTCGCGCGGCGGCGCTGCTGTCGCAGTTCGATCCGCCGCGCGGGCTGGACGCCCTGCAGGCCGCCGTGCGTCAGGAGACGGGGCTGGCGCCCAACGTCGACTTCGCCCTGGTCGCCGTCTGCGAGGCGCTGAAGCTGCCGCAGGACGCGCCCTTCGCCCTGTTCGCGGTGGCCCGCTGCGCCGGCTGGATCGCGCACGCCATCGAGCAGGGGCAGTCCGAGGCCCTGATCCGGCCGCGCGCCCGCTACATCGGCCCGGAGCCGGAGTTCGGCTGAAGCCGCGCCACGCCGCGACCATTCGGCGGTTGAGCCGGCCTGCGGCTCAGCTTAATGCCGCCAAGGAAAGCCGCCCCGGGGGAGCGCCGCCGTGCCCGACTGGATCAACGCCGTCATCCTGGGCGTCGTCGAAGGGCTGACGGAGTTCATCCCCGTCTCGTCCACCGGCCATCTGCTGCTGGTGAAGGACCTGATGGGGCTGAAGGATCCGTTCTGGGACACCTTCAACGTGCTGATCCAGCTGGGCGCGATCCTGGCGGTGGTGGCGCTCTACTTCGGCCGCTTCTGGAACGTGCTGATCCGGCTGCCCAGCGATCCCAAGGCCCAGCGGTTCGCCCTCGCGATCGTCGTGGGCTCGATCCCGGCGGCGGTGGCGGGCTTCCTGCTGCACGATGCGATCAAGACCATCCTATTCGAGAGCCCGCGGGTGATCTGCACCGCGCTGCTGATCGGCGGGGTGCTGCTCCTGATCATCGACCGGGTGGCGCCGCCGCCGCGCCGCAACGACGCGTTCAACCTGCCGGTCTGGACGGCGCTGGCGGTGGGCGTGTTCCAATGCCTGGCGCTGGTTCCCGGCGTCTCGCGATCCGGCGCGACCATCGTGGGCTCGATGCTGATGGGCGTCGAGAAGAAGGCCGCGGCCGAGTTCTCCTTCTTCCTCGCGATCCCGGTGATGCTGGGCAGTTTCCTGCTCGACGGCTGGAAGAGCCGCCATCAGCTCACCGGCCACAATATCGAGCTGGTCGCGATCGGCTTCGTGGTCGCCTTCATCGTGGCGATCGGCGTGATCCGCGCGATGCTGGCGATCGTCACCCGCCGCGGCTACGCGGTGTTCGGCTGGTGGCGCATCGCGGTGGGAGTCGTCGGGCTGCTGGCGCTGCAGTTCGCCTGAGCCCGCCCGGGCTATGGCAGCTCCCCGCTCTTCAGCCAGCGAGCGCACTCCGGCCCGAGCTTCTCCACGGCCATGCGCTCGTAGGCGAGGCTGTCCTCGGGGCTCAGCACGTCCTTCCAGCGGCCGTTGACGCCCTTGTTGATGAAGGTCTCGCCGCCCCCTTGCCAGGGATCGCCGCCCAACGGCGCGTAGAGCTCGGCATGCGCCTTCATGTAGTCGAAGGTGCAGTGCTGGACGGCGGCGGGCCACGTCGCCTCGGGAAGCTCGATCTCCAGGAACTCGGCGATGGCGCGCATTTCGCCCTCGAGGTCGGCCTTCAGGGTGTTGAAGTGCACCAGCTTGACGTTCGGCAGGTCGCGCACCGCCCACCAGGTCGCGGTGTTCTCCCAGAACGACCAGAAGGGATAGCCGTCCTTCTCGAGCCAGGTGCGGAAGTAGCGGCGGATTTCCGGATCGGGCGGCGGCAACGGCTCGCCGACCAGACCCGGCCCGTTGAACAGCTCGTACATGTGCGGCTTGAAATTGGCGTGGTGGTTGTACATCGACCAGATCACGTCGCGCCCGTCCCGGCCGACGTAGAGGTACTTGGCCTTCGGCGACATCCTCAGGGCGTCAGTGGGCAGGTGCGTCTTCACCACGCGGCGGTGAGCCTGCGCGGCGACCGCCGCCCGCGCCTCCGGCGGCATGATGCGCAGGTCGTACCAGGGCGAGAGATGGCTGACCGGGACCCCCTCGGCGCCCTGGAAGATCAGCTGGCTGACGATCTGCTGCGTCCAGGTCGTGCCCGCCTTGCCGTAGGTGCCGATAATGACGTCGCCATCGCGGAACGCGAAGTCGTTCCAGACGGTGGAATCCATGTGGTGGTTGTGAAGCTCGCGGGTCTTCCGCGGGAACGCGATCACTTCCGACATGGCTGAAACCCCTCGATGCCCTCGCCAATCTATATACGGTCGTTCGGCGAACTTGGAGGCCTCTTCAGACAGCGAGCGCACGGTCTTCCTGGTCGGCGTACTGGCCGCCCTTGCGATATCGGTAGAGATAGCTCGGCAGAACGGCTTCCAGCGTCGTCGGGGTGATCCCGAGCTCGGCAAGTCCCGGATATTGGCCGGAGACCACGTTGTCGGCGCGCAGCAGCTTGACCTGGTCCGAGGTGATCGGCGGCGCGACGATGCCTGCGGCGGCGTCGCCGAGCGCGCCAAGGACGCTCGCGGCCGCGAAGGGGACGGGTACGAGCAGGCGTCGCCGCTCGATCTGCTCGAGCATGATCTCCATCAGCCGGCGGAAGGTGAACACGGCCGGGCCGCCGAGCTCGTAGGTCTGGCCGGCGGTCTCCTCGAGGGTCACCGCCTGGGTCAGCGCGCGCGCCACATCGCCCACGAACACCGGCTGCATCCGGGTGCGGCCGCCGCCGATCAGCGGCAGGGCCGGGCTGACCAGCGCCATGCTCGCGAAACGGTTGAAGAAGCTGTCGTCCTGGCCGAACACGATGGAGGGACGCACGAGCACCGCCTCGGGGCAGGCTTCCCGGACCGCCGCCTCGCCCTCCGCCTTGGTGCGGGCGTACCTGGCGGGCGAGGCCGGGTCCGCGCCCAGCGCCGACATCTGGACGAGCCGCGTGACGCCCACGGCGCGCGCCGCCTCCGCGACATTGCGCGCGCCCATCACGTGGACGGACTGGAAGCCCTGGCGCCCGCTCTCGAACAGCAGGCCCACGAGGTTGAGCGCGGCGGTCGCGCCCTCCAGCGCCCGGCGCACGGAGGGCGCGTTGCGAATGTTGGCCTGGACCACGTCGATCTGGCCCACGTCGCCGTGCAGGCGCATGGCGTAGGCGAGGTTCGGCTGGCGCACCGCGACCCGGATCCGCCAGCCGGCCTTGGCGAGCTGGCGAACGGCCTGGGCGCCGATGAAGCCGGAGCCGCCGAACACGGTGACGAGGTTCTGCATTGAGGGTCCGCAGGCTGGCGCAGCGTCGCGCGGGCCAGCCGATAGACGATGCGGCCGAGCGCCGCAACGGCGCCAAGAGACGCGCTCCGGGCCGGCGTTGACCGGCCGCAGGCGGCGCCCTATCTGTCCGCGTCCCGATCGGACAGGTCGGCCCAGGTGGCGGAATTGGTAGACGCGCTGGCTTCAGGTGCCAGTGGCTTAACGGCCGTGAAGGTTCGAGTCCTTTCCTGGGCACCATCGGTGGGCGCAAGCATCGCGCCGGTGTTCAGCCGGCGCCATCGGGCTCTATATTGAGGGCTGTAGAGCCGCGGAGCGCGAATCTCAGGTGACCACCTTCCTGCATGACGGCGACCTGCCGGACGGCCTTTTCGCCGACAGCTACGAGGTGGCGATCGATTCGGAGACCATGGGCCTGCGGCTCGGCCGCGACCCGCTGTGCGTGGTGCAGCTCTCGGACGGCCGCGGCGACGCCCACGTCGTGCAACTGCGCCGCCCCGACTACGCCTGCCCCAACCTGAAGCGGCTGCTGATCGATCCTGCGGTGCTCAAGCTGTTCCACTACGGCCGCTTCGACATCGCCATGTTCTACCTGCACCTGGGCGTGGTCACGGGTCCGGTCTACTGCACCAAGATCGCCTCCAAGCTGGCGCGCACCTACACCGACCGGCACGGGCTGAAGGACGTGGTCAAGGAACTGCTGGGCGTCGACCTCTCCAAGCAGCAGCAGAGCTCCGACTGGGGCGCCGCGAAGCTCTCCGACGAGCAGGTGGCCTACGCCGCCTCCGACGTCCTGCACCTGCATGCGCTGAAGGCCCGGCTCGACGAGATGCTCGCGCGCGAGGGCCGCGACGCGCTCGCCCAGGCCTGCTTCGGCTTTCTGCCCAACCGCTCGCTGCTGGATGTGGCCGGCTGGGAGGACGTCGACATCTTCGCGCACGCCTGAGGTCAGGGAATGGCGGCGCCCCAAACTATGGCCGAGGCGGCTCGTGGCGGCATCGAGCGCTGGCGCCGGCGCTCGCGTGTCGTGCGCGCGCTGCGGCTGATCGTGCCGGCGGTGATCCTGCTGATCCTTGTCGGGCTCGCGACCTCGGTCGTCTACAACGCCATGAAGCCCGGCCCGGAGGCCACCGAGACCAACCAGCCGATCCGGCTGATCAATCCGCGCTTCGTCGGCCGCGACGATCGGGGCCGCGCCTTCGTGCTCACCGCCGCCAGCGCCACCCGTGACCCGCGGGAGTACCAGAAGGTCTACCTCGACCATCCGGCCCTGGTGCTCGACGAGCAGGGCCCCGATCCCATGCGGATCATCGCTCGCAAGGGGGTGTTCCATGAGAACACCGGCAAACTGGAAGTGAGCGGGGGCGTGCGGCTCGCGTCCAATCGCGGAGCCTTCGAGACGGCGACCTCGCAGTTCGACACCAAGAGCGGCGAGCTCGTCGGTTCAGGCCCGGTTCAGGGCTCCGGTCCTCTTGGAGAAATCGATGCGAAGTCCTATGCCGTTTACGACAAAGGTGACCGCATGGTCTTCGAGGGCCGCGTCCACACGCGCCTGATCCCGAAATGAAAACCCTGGAAGCCCGCCCCATGAAGAGCCTCCCCACCCTTGCGGCGATCGCCCTGGGCCTGGTCGCCGCGCCAGCCGCCGCGCAGCAGTTGAGCGCCAACTCCAAGGCGCCGATCGACATCACTTCCGACCACGCCGAGGCGAGCAACAGCGACTGCGTCTCCACCTGGAGCGGCAACGTCGAGGCCTTGCAGGACAACGCCCGGCTGCGCACCGACGTGCTGAAGCTCTATTCCACCAAGAGCGCCAGGGCAGGCGGCTCGAACAACGGCTGCGGCGACATCGATCGGATGGAAGCCCTGGGCTCGGTCTATTATGTGACGCCGCAGCAGCGCGTGAAGGGCGACAACGCCGTCTATCAGGCGTCGAGCGACACCATCACGGTGACCGGCGACGTGGTGGCGGTCCGCGGCCGGGACGTGATGCGCGGCAAGAAGATGGTGATCAACGTCAAGACCGGCGACGGACAGATGGAGAGCGACGTCACGGGCCGCAACAAGCCCGGACGCGTGCGCGGCGTCTTCTATCCGAACGACAAGACCGACAATACGCAGCCGCCGGCCGCCGGTCAGCGCCGGTGACGTCTTGAAGCCGGAGCGGATCGTGAGCTTTCCCGGCCAGGCCGGCGAGGGTCTGGTCGTCGACAACGTCGGCAAGTCCTTCCGCGGTCGTCCGGTCGTGAAGGGCGTGTCGCTTCGACTGCGACGCGGCGAGGTGGCCGGTCTCCTGGGCCCCAACGGGGCCGGCAAGACCACCTGCTTCTACATGATCACCGGCCTGATCCCGGCCGATTACGGCGCGATCTACCTCGACGGGGCGAACATCACCCAACTGCCGATGTACCAGCGGGCGCGCATGGGCGTGGGCTATCTGCCGCAGGAGACCTCGATCTTTCGTGGCATGTCGGTGGGCGAGAACGTGATGGCCGTGGTCGAGCTGCGGGTGAACGACCGCAAGCAGGCCCGCGCCCTCGTCACCGAGCTGCTGGAGGAATTGCACATCGAGCACCTCAGGAACGCGCCGGCGATCTCGCTGTCGGGCGGCGAACGGCGCCGGGTGGAGATCGCCCGGGCGCTGGCCTCGGAGCCTGCCTTCATGCTGCTGGACGAGCCGTTCGCCGGCATCGATCCCCTCGCCATCGCCGACATCCGCGAGGTGATCGCCTACCTGAAACAGCGCGGCATCGGCATCCTGATCACCGACCACAACGTGCGCGAGACGCTGGACATCATCGACCGCGCCTCGATCATCCACGCGGGCGAGGTGCTGTTCGAAGGCCGCCCCGACGAGATCGTCGACGACCCGGAAGTGCGCCGGGTCTATCTCGGCGACACTTTCGCCTGAGGCGTGGGGCCCCGGCTCACTTCGACTTGAGCTTGCAGTCCTTGAACGGGATCTTCGTGCCTTCGACCAGGGCGGTCCGCCCGCTGGTCCGAAGCGTGACGGCGCCCTTTGAGAACTGCACCCCTTCGTCGCCCGAACCCCGGGTCAGGACGTAACGCGTGTTGTTGTTGCTGGTCGTCAGCGTCGCCTCCTTGGGCGTGGCCGAGTCGTAGTCGACCTGGAAGGCCCCGCCCTGCGCGCAGGTGTAGAAGGCGAAGTTGAAGTTGTTCATCGGCGGTTGCTTGGGCGCCTCGGACATCGCCGCCGAGGACCACAAGGACCAGACAAGAACGCCGCCGATCATGGGCAAGGCCTTCATTCGAGGCTCCCTTCCATGCTGCTCACGGCTCCTGATGAGTCGTGGCCGAATTCTAGCCGAAAAACATCGCTGTCGCCGCTCCGCGGGCGGCGAATCCCAGAATCGTGAACGTGGAGGTTGGCGGCTGGCCAGGCTCGCTGCCGGGCCGGGAGGCGATTACCAGGCGTAGGCTTCAGGAGCCGGGCCGCCGGGGCCGGGGAAGATCCTGTCGAGCTCTCCCGCGACCTCGTCATCCAGCCTGAGCTCGACGGCGGCCAGATTGGCCTCGAACTGCGCCAGCGTGCGTGGCCCGACGATGGGGGCGGTGACGCCAGGCCGCGAAGCCAGCCAGGCGAGCGCTACGTCAGCCGGGGACTGGCCGATCCTGTCGCAGAGCGCCTCGTAAGCCTCGACATTGTCGTCCTTGCGCGCGTAGGCGCGCCGGCCGCGGTCGTTGCCCTCGGGCTTGCCGCCGAGCGCGCCGGCCGCCAGCGGACTGTAGGGCAGGAAGGCCATGCCGTAGGCGCGGGCGGCCGGCAGCACCTCCAGCTCTACGGTCCGCTTCGTCAGGTTGTAGACGCTCTGCTCCGAGACCAGGCCCAGGAAGTTGCGCGCCCTGGCGGCTTCCTGCGCCTGGGCGATGTGCCAGCCGGCGAAGTTGGAGGAGCCCACGTAGAGCACCTTGCCCTGCGCCACGAGCACCTCCATGGCCTGCCAGATCTCCTCCCAGCGCGCGGCCCGGTCGATGTGGTGCATCTGGTAGAGGTCTACGTAGTCCGTCCCCAGGCGCTTCAGGCTGCCTTCGCAGGCTTCGCGGATGTGCTTGGCCGAGAGCCCCTTCTGGTTGGGCCCGACCCAGGAGCCTGTGCGGCGGACCGGATCCGGCGAGCCCCACTCCATCGGCGCGGAATAGACCTTGGTGGCGAGCACCGTCTTCTCTCGCCTGCCGCCGCCCTGGGCGAACCAGCGGCCGATCAGGGCCTCCGAGCGGCCGGCGTTGTAGTTGTCGGAGGTGTCGAGCAGGTTCACCCCGCGCTCGAACGCGCTGTCCAGAATCTGGAACGAGGTCGGCTCGTCGGTGAGCCACGAGAAATTCACGCTGCCCAGGCCCAGCGGGGCGACGGAAAGACCGGTCGAGCCGAATCGGCGGAGCTCCACGGCCGGGCGCCTCAGGCCAGTGGATCGAGCGGCGCGCCGTCGGGCCCGAGCGGGCCGACGCGGCCGGGCGTGACGAACAGCGGCGTGCTCGGTCGGGGGGACTCGATGCGGCCCAGCCCGGCCCAGGTGGCGAAGCCCAGGCGATTCAGCAACGCCGGGCGCTCGGCGTCGCATATTGCCGGATCGAGGCCCATGGTGAGGTTCTCCTGCGGCCGGATGAACGGCCGGCAGTGATAGCTGAGCAGCGCATGCCGCGGCTTGTCGGTGCGGTTGGCGCCGGTGCCGTGCCAGATGCGTCCGTCGAAGCACAGGATTGAGCCCGCCGGGCCGTCGGCGGCGATGGTGTCTTCGAGGGTCGGCATGTTCGAGGGTTCGTCCGGGACATAGGCCGAGGAGCGCGGGGTCGCCGCTGCGTCGAGGTGGCTGCCCGGGACCAGACGGGTGCCGCCGTTGGCGTCGGAGAAGTCGTCCAGCATCCAGGCGATGTTCGCGACCACCGGCTTGGGCGTCCAGAATCCGACATAGCCCTGGTCAGTGTGCAGCACCATCGGCTCGCCGCCAGGATGGGCGATGTTGGCGGTGAAGCTGGAGACCAGGAAATCCGGGCCGAGCAGATGGCCCATCAACTCGCCGATGATCGGATGCAGCATCAGGTCGCGAAACACCCGGCCCTTGTTGAGCAGCATCCAGATCCGCTGGTTGGGCCGCGACGGACCGCCGTCGTGGAACGCCACCCCGCGGGCGCGCTCGCCGGCCGCCTGCGCCTGGAGGCGCGCCTTCAGCGTCTCGATTTCGGCTCGGGACAACACGTTGGGCACGATGCAGTAGCCACGCTCGTCGAGGTCGGCCCGGGCCTGATTTAGGTCGCTGGTCGGTTGGGCGAGCTGCACGGTCACGGCGGACGGGCTCCAAGTTCGGACTCTATTTGAGCGAGAGGTTAGCTCCGCGCCGGCCGGGTTGGCTAGGCCGGCGCGCTACTCCGCGGCGCGCGCCGGAGCGGCGCGCCGGCGCTCGTACTCGGCCATGGCCGCCTTGCGCCAGCGGGCCCTGAGCGCGGCCGGCCGCTCGGGATACCGCTCGTCGAGGAACGCGGCCTCGTCCACCCGATCGGTGCGGAAGCTGCGGAAGTCGGCCCTGAGCTCGCACCAGGTCATCAGCAGCCGCACCGCCTCATGATAGCCGACGGCGAACGGCCAGACCGTCCGCTCGGTGCGCCTGTCCTGCTCGTCGCGGTAGACCAGGCGAATCTTGCGGCCGGCGTGGATCGCGCGGCGGACGGCGGCCATGTCCAGCCGGTCGGGCAGGGCGCGGTAGTTCGGCGCCGCGCGGGTCGCGGGCTCGACGATCAGCGGGCGCAGGCGCTCCGGCACGGTCGCGCCGATCTTGGCCACGAGATCCTGGGCGGCGCGGGCGAGCTCGGGGTCGCCGTGGCTCGCCACCCATTGGGCGCCGAGCACCGCAGCCTCCACTTCGGACTCGGTGAGCATCAGCGGCGGCAGGTCGAAGCCCTTCTCCAGCACATAGCCCACGCCGGCCTCGCCGCGGATCGGCACCCGCTGGGCCATGAGGTCGGCGATGTCGCGATAGACCGTGCGCTTCGACGTCTCGAGCTCGGCGGCGATGGCTTCGGCCGTGGCCGGGCTACGATGACGCCTGAGGATCTGGATGATCTGGAACAGACGGTCCGCGCGGCGCATGTCGGCCCTCCCGCCAACCTGCTGACAGATGTGGGCGCGCATCCGGCCCGGTGTCAACCGCTGGCGAGTTAACCAATCGGTGGGGATCGCGCCCTTAGCCTGGAGAGCAAGAAACAGGCCAGAAGGGGGTTCGTCTTGGCGCTCAGCGCGCGGCTCGAGATCCGGCAAGGGCAGGGGCTGGTCATCACGCCTCAGCTGCAGCAGGCGATCAAGCTGCTGCAGCTGTCGAACCTGGAGCTGGAGGCCTTCGTCGAGGCCGAGCTGGAACGCAACCCCTTGCTGCAGCGCGACGATCCGGACGCCGACATCGCTGCGGAAGCGGCCGCGGAGCCGGCGGCTGACGAGGCGGCGCAGGCGGCCGAGGCCGCCCGCGAGCTCGACATGACGCACGACGAGGCCTCGCCCGGCGAGCGGGCGACCGGCGATGCGCCGGAGACGGTCGGGGCTGCTGACGCGGGCGGCGCCGTCGATTGGTCCAAGGCCGGCAAGGGCGGTTTCGACGGCGACCTCGAGGGCCTGGAGGCGGCCTTCACCCGCGAGAAGACTCTCGCCGAGCATCTGCACGACCAGCTTGCCGGCGCCGGTCTCGCGGGCGTCGAGGCGGTGGTCGCCGGGCTGCTGATCGACAGCGTCGACGAGGGCGGCTACCTGCGTCTGGAGCTTGCCGAGGCCGCGGCGCGGCTGGGCTGCGACGAGGCGCTCGTCGCCCGCGTGCTCGCCGTGCTGCAGGGCTTCGAGCCCACCGGCGTCTGCGCGCGCTCGCTGGACGAGTGCCTCATGCTGCAGCTGAAGGAGCGCGACCGCTTCGATCCGGCCATGGCGGCGCTCGTCGCCAACCTGCCGCTGCTCGCGCGCCGCGACATGCCGGGGCTGCGCAAGGCCTGCGGCGTGGACGACGACGACCTGCGCGAGATGATCGCCGAGCTGAAGGCGCTCACGCCGCGCCCCGGCGCCGCATTCGGTGGCGAGCCCGCCCAGCCGGTGTCGCCGGACGTGTTCGTCAGAGAGGGCCCCGGCGGCCTGTGGCACGTGGAGCTCAACTCCGACACCCTGCCGCGGCTGCTGGTCGACCAGCGCTACCACGCCCATGTCAGCAAGGCGGCCCGCTCCGACCAGGAGAAGACCTTCGTCTCCGACTGCCTCGCGCAGGCGAACTGGCTGGTCCGCAGCCTCGACCAGAGGGCGAAGACAATCCTGAAGGTCGCCTCCGAGATCGTCCGCCAGCAGGACGCCTTCCTGGCGTTCGGGGTGGAGCACCTGAGGCCGCTCAACCTGAAGACCGTGGCGGAGGCGATCGGCATGCACGAATCCACGGTCAGCCGGGTCACCACCAACAAGTACATGGCCACGCCGCGCGGCCTCTTCGAGATGAAGTTCTTCTTCACCTCCGCCATCCAGTCGAGCGAGGGCGGGGAGGCGCATTCGGCCGAGAGCGTGCGCCACAAGATCCGCCAACTGATCGAGGCGGAGCGCGAGGAGGCCGACGTGCACTCCGATGACCGCATCGTCGAGATCCTCAAGGGCGCCGGGGTCGATATCGCCCGCCGCACGGTCGCCAAGTACCGCGAAGCCTTGCGGATTCCCTCCTCCGTCGAGCGGCGGCGGACG
The DNA here is from genome assembly GCF_035475775.1 of Phenylobacterium sp. Lineage (GTDB taxonomy): Bacteria > Pseudomonadota > Alphaproteobacteria > Caulobacterales > Caulobacteraceae > Phenylobacterium. Next base: position 18,522 of record NZ_DATIMC010000140.1, read on the forward strand.
CTCAAGGTCGCGGTCTGAGCAAGCGCCGCAACAGCGCGTGAGCGGGGCGGCTTCGGCGTTGACACCATCCCGGCCCGGGCGCGTTCATCAGGACATGCAAGTCCAGGTCACCGGCAAGCACGTCGACGTCGGCGAGGCCCTGCGGGCGCGGGTCTCCGACGAGATCGCCAACAGCATCGAGAAGTACTTCGACCGTGGCGGCGGCGCCGATGTGGTCGTCACCCGCGAGGGTGCGGCCTTCAAGGTGGACTGCGCCGTGACGCTGGCCAGCGGCGCCCAGCTCACCACCCATGGCGTCGGCGGCGATGCGCACATGGCCTTCGACGCCGCCATGCAGAAGATGGAGAAGCGGATCCGCCGCTACTCCAAGCGGCTGAAGGATCATCACTATCAAGCCCAGGCCAAGCAGGCCGAGACGGCGGCCTATTTCATCCTGCAGCCCACCGAGGCGGAGGATGAGGACGACTCGGGCGAGGCGGCCCAGCCCTATCCGGAGCCCGTGGTGATCGCCGAGATGGAGACGCCGATTCGTCCGATGACGGTCGCCATGGCGGTCATGGAGCTCGACCTGACCGAATCTCAAACAATCGTGTTCCGGAACGCGGCGCACGGCGGATTGTCCGTGGTATATCGCCGCCCCGACGGCAACGTGGGTTGGATCGACCCCGAGCGCACGAAGGCGCCGGAGGGGGATGGGGCTGACGGAGGAACCACTGCGCCGCATTGAGCGCTTGAGGTAGCCGTTGTATCGGGCCCGCTTGGCCGCGGGACGCGGAGACGTGAGCTTAGCTTTGAGACAACTCAATATCGGCGACCTGCTCGATCGCAATGCGATCGCCCTGCGGGTGAGCGCCGCCAACAAGCGCCAGGCTCTGGCGGTGATCGCCGAGATCGCCGCTCGCAGTTTCGGGTTGGAGGCGGGCGACATCCTGGATGCGCTCGCCGAGCGCGAAGCCGCGGCCTCGACCGGCGTCGGCCACGGGGTGGCCGCACCGCACGCCCGGCTCGAAGGGCTCGACCGCATGCGCGGCGTCTTCGTGCGGCTGGAGCATCCCGTGGATTTCGACGCCGTCGACGACCAGCCGGTCGACCTGATGTTCTCCCTGTTCGCGCCCAAGGCCGCCAACACCGAGCATTTGCGGGCGCTGGCCCGCGTCTCGCGGCTCCTGCGCCAGCCCCGGGTGCGCCAGCAACTGCGCCAGGCGCGCACGGCCGACGCCATCCATGCCCTGCTGGTGCAGGAGGCCGATGCGGCGCGGCCCTCGGCGGCTTAGCGAGCCCCGCGATCCCCTCCCAGAACGCCGAAGCGCCGCCGGGGCGAACCCGGCGGCGCTTTGCGTTTGCGATTCGGGCGCGGGGGCGCCGATCAGTGGACCGAGACGGGCGCCAGTTCGTGGGCGACGGCCGCGGCCACCGCGGATTCCTTGTCGGTGAGGACGGCGAGGCGTTCGCCGTCGGCGCGGTGCACCGCATAGAGGGTCTGTTCGGGATCGAGCTCGATGCCCTGGATCTGCGCCAGGGGCACGCTCGCCAGGATCTCGGCCGCCTTGACCGGGCGCACGTAGACCAACTGCGGCGCGCCCAAGGCGGCGAAAGCTTCCATGGACAACATTGGCGTCATAACGACCACCTCCGAAAAACTGAACGCGTCCGAGGGTCGCCGGTTCAGCCGACCCTCTGGCGCTTGGGACCCCGGACCATCCGGCGGCCCCGACTTCTGACGGGCCATCCCGCTCACCTGGCGCTCCGGATCGGGACCTTGACGATCCGCGTCTCCGGCTCCGGGCGGGCGAGGTCGATGTGAAGCAGCCCGTGCTCCAGGGTCGCGCCCTCCACCACCATGCCGTCGGCCAGCACGAAGGTCCGGACGAACCCGCGGGCGGCGATGCCACGGTGGAGATAGGAGTCCTCAGGCCTGGACCCGCCGTCGCGCTTGCCAGCGACGACCAACTGCCGGTCCTCGACGGTCACCTCGAGCTGCTCCGGCGAGAAGCCGGCCACCGCCAGGGTGATGCGAATCGCGCCTTCGCCGCGGTCCTCCACATTGTAGGGCGGATAGCTCTCGGCGGCCGCCTTGGCGGCGCGCTCGACGAGGGCGCGGGTGTGCTCGAAGCCCAAGAGAAACGGGCTGTCGAAGAGGATCGACCGATTCATTCCTGAAGAGTCCTTGACGAAGCGACTCTCCGGCCTGGCCGCCCGTGAGCGGCGCGGCCCGACCGGACGCATCATATGTGGGGAGCGCAGCCTTGCGTTGCAACATGCCTGGGAAGGACGCTCAGGCGCGTGAGCCGCCCTCGCGCGGACGCTCGGCGAAAGCCCAGAGTTTGGCGCCGGCGAAGGACAGCGCCGGGATCACCACCACGATCACCGCGAGCGCCGCCTTGAAGGGCCAGCCGAGCCGCTCGACCAGCAGCCAGGTGATCGCGGAGTTGGCGGCGAAGCCCACCAGCGAGATCGCCAGGAAGCGCGCGAACTGGCGACCGTGCAGGGCGGGGCGGCCGAAGGTGAAGCGGGCGTTGCCGAGATAGGAGACGCCCACGGCGCAGAGATAGCCGGTGACCGTGGCGGTCATGGGCGCAGCGCCGGCCAGCTCATGCGCGGCGAGCGCGGCGAGCGCGTGCACGGCGGTGGCGGCCAGCCCCACGACGGCGAAGGTCCCGCCTTGCCGGACCAGGGTCGCGCGATCGCTCATGCGGGCCTGCGGGCGACCAGCAGGATCGAGACGCCGAACGGCAGGTCCATGGCCTTCAGCAAGCCCCGCTCCAGGCCGAAGACGCCCTTGAGGACCGCGTTCAGGGCAGGCGGCGGCATCGCCGCTTCGTCGCGCCCCCGCAAGCCGGCCGCGGTCTTGGCCAGGCGCACGGCCGCGATCGGCGGAAACAGCAGGCTGTTGAAGTGGCTGGCGCGCCGCACCTGCAGCCCGGCGGCCTGGAACAGCCGGCGAAACCCGGCTAGGCCATAGCGGCGCTTGTGGTGGTGCGCGGCGTCGTGGTCGCTCCACATCCAGCCGTAGGCCGGCACGGTGGCGATCATGAAGCCGCCGGGCGCCAGCAGGCCGGCCAGCGCGGCGACGGCGCCCTGGTCGTCGTCGACGTGCTCGATCATGTCGAACGCCGCGACCAGGTCGAAGGCGGTCGCGAAATCCGGAAGCGACTGCGGCAGGAGCCCCGGCCTCACCTCGACCCCGAAGCGCTGCGCCGCATAGGCCCGCGAATCGGCGTCGGGCTCGATCGCCTGGACCTCGCCGAACCGCTTCAGCATCTCCAGGTTGCCGCCGGGGCCGCAGCCCGCCTCAAGGATGCGGGCGGGGCGGGGCAACGGCAGGCGCGCGATCTCGGCGGCGAGGATCTCGCGGCGCGCGGCGAACCACCAGTGGTCCTGCTGCAAGGCGCGCATCTGGTCGTAGATCGCCCGTTCCATCAGTCCCCGAAGCCGATCCGTTCGCGCACCAGGTATGTCGGGCGGCCCTTCACCTCCTGGTACATGCGGCCGATGTACTCGCCGAGCACGCCGAGCGCGATCATCTGCAGGGCGAAGCCGAACAGCACCACGACCATCAGCGAGGCGTAGCCGGGCACGTCGCGCCCGACGATCATCACCCGCAGGATCAGGAAGATGGCGGCGGCGACCGCCAGCAGGGCCGCGAGCGCGCCGACCACGGTCCAGACCCTGAGCGGCAGAGTGGAGAAGGCGGTCAGGCCGTCGAGGGCGAAGCGGAACAGCTTGCGGTAGCCCCAGGCCGTGGTCCCGGCGATGCGCGCCGGCCGGACGTAGGGCACGCCCACCTGGCGGAAGCCCACCCAGGCGAACAGGCCCTTCATGAACCGGTTGCGCTCCGGCAGGCGCTTCAGAGCCTCCACCACCGCCCGGTCCATCAGCCGGAAGTCGCCGGTCGAGGCGGGGATCGGATAGTCGGAGAGCCAGTTGAAGACGCGGTAGAACAGCCCGGCCGAGGCGCGCTTGGCGACCGTGTCGCTCGTGCGGTCGGTGCGCACGCCGTAGACCACGTCATAGCCCTGCTCCCAGAGCGCGACGAACTCCGCGATGAGCTCGGGCGGGTCCTGCAGGTCGGCGTCCAGCGGGACGACGAGGTCGCCGCTCGCCGCATCGAGCCCGGCGGTGAGCGCCGCCTCCTTGCCGAAGTTGCGGGAGAGCGCGACGATCCGCAACCGGCGGTCCTTGGCGGCGCGGGCGGCGAGGCGCGCCAGGGTCTCGTCATGGCTGCCGTCGTCCACGCAGACGATCTCGAGCGCGAGCCCCAGCCCGCCCAGGGCCTGCTCCAACCGGTCGAACAGCGGCTCCAGCGCCGGCGCCTCGTCGTGCATCGGCACCACCAGCGACAGGGTGCGGCCCTTGCGGGAGCGTTCGACCGGAGGACCGGAGCGCGCGGTTCGGGGGCGTCGGGCGGGCGTCATGCGTCAGCGGCCACTAAGCCGCGGAACGCCCCGCCGCGCCAGGACGGAGCAGGGGCTGCGGCGCCGCGTCAATGGCCGAGGTCGATCTGGCCCAGCGGACAGGTGGCCTGGCCATCGCCCGTCATGCCGAACGCCCGCAGCACGCCGGTGGTGACCGGCGTCACGGCCTTCCAGCCGGTGGTGGACGAGGTGACAGCCTTCTGCGATGCGCTGACGTCGGGGCGCGGCGTCCCCGTCTCGCCGCCGCCGACGATCTGGCCATCCTTGTCCACCAGGATCACCCGGGCGACCGCCTGCTTCGCGGCCTTGTCCCAGCCCCAGCCCTCGATCAGCACGCCAGGCGTCGCGCCGACGTAGCGGAAGTCCACGAGATCGGTGTTGCCGACGCAGTCGCCGCCGGTCGCAGGCAGGGCGGTCTTCAGCTGCTTGCCGAGCAGGGCGCCGGCCCAGCCGGGCTCGGCCGGCAGCGCGGCGGTGGAGGTCTTGGCCGGGGGCGGGCTCCAGGCCGGTTGGCCGGCCTTCGGCGCCTGGGCCGTCGCGATGGGCGGCCGGCCTTCGCTGGAGGCGGGCGCGCGAACCTTAGGCTTGCCGCAGCCGGCGAGCGCGATCAGCGCCGCCGTTCCGATCGCGATCGCCGCCCAGGACCTCGTCCGTCGCATGATGCGCCCCTTCTCCGAACCGTCTGGATAGCGCCGCCCGGCTGACTCGGGCAACGGTCCGAAAGGCGAAGGCCCGCCGGGGATCTGCCGGCGGGCCCTCATGGTGGAGCTAAGCGGAGTCGAACCGCTGACCTCTTGAATGCCATTCAAGCGCTCTACCAACTGAGCTATAGCCCCGAGGTCTTCGGGCCCTGCGGCCGTGGCCGCCGGGAGGCGCGGAACCTATTCAAACCGGGGGGCGCGATCAAGACCGCCACCGGGCGATTTTTGTCGCGGTTGCGGGGGCGCCGGCGCGCGCCCTATTCGTCGTCCTGGCCGGGGAGGCCCTCGATCTCGGAGTCGTCGAACTCGTCCTCGTCCTCCTCGAGGAAGGGCACGTCGGCGTCGTCCTCGACGTCCTCGTCCTCGGTGAACTCGCCCAGGTCCTCCGAGACCGGGCTCACCACGGGCTCGACGCCGTCCTCCTCCTCGTCATCGCTGACCAGCGGCGGTTCGTTCACCACCTCGTCCAGCTCGGGGGCGGCGACATCCTCTTCTTCTTCCTCGGCCTCGGCGGGCTCCACGACCTGGTCTTCGCGCTCTTCCTCGACCTCGGCCTCCGGCGTGACCACCCGGGCCCGCACCCGGCGGTTGCGGATCGCCTCGTCCGGATCGAATTCCGTGGCGCATTTCGGGCAATGCGCCGGCCGCTTGTTGAGGTCGTAGAACTTCGCCTGGCAGTGCGGGCAGATCTGTTTGGCGCCCAGTTCGGGATTGGCCAATGTTGGAACGCCTCTGAACGTCTCGGGGGTCGCGGAAAGCCGGCTCCCTTGCCATGGAGGGAGGCGACTGTCAAAAGCATTCCCCCTCATGAATTTCCAAGGCCCCAGGAGGCTCGTTTTCCACCGATGACGGCGGGGCGACTGACCGCCCGGCGGGCAGGTCCGCTGAGGGGCCGCGTGCGGGCGCCGGGCGACAAATCCATCTCGCACCGGGCCTTGATCCTGGGCGCGCTGGCGCACGGCGAGACGGAGATCGAAGGTCTCCTCGAAGGCGACGACGTGCTGCGCACGGCGGCCGCCATGCGGGCCTTCGGCGCCGAGGTGACGCGGCTCGGCGAAGGGCGCTGGCGCGTGGTCGGGGCCGGCGGCCTCGCCGAACCCGCCGATGTGCTCGACTGCGGCAACTCCGGGACCGGCGCGCGGCTGATCCTCGGGGCCGCCGCAGGATTCGACCTGACCGCGACCTTCACCGGCGACGAGAGCCTCCGCGGCCGGCCCATGCGCCGGGTGCTGAAGCCGCTCGGCGAGATGGGCGCGCGCTGGGCGGCGCGCAGCGGCGACCGGCTGCCGCTGACGCTGCAGGGCGGCGGCCTGGCGCGCATCAGCTACCGCCTGCCCGAGCCCTCCGCGCAGGTGAAGTCGGCGGTGCTCTTGGCCGGCCTGCGGGCCCAGGGCGGGGCCGAGGTCATCGAGCCGGAGCCGACCCGCGACCACACCGAGCGGATGCTGCGGGCCTTCGGGGCGCGGGTCGAGGTCGCGGAGCAGCCGGACGGCCGGCGGATCTCGCTCGGCGCAGGCCAGGCGCTGAAGGGAACCCGGGTGAAGGTTCCCGGCGATCCCTCCTCGGCAGCCTTTCCGCTGGTGGCGGCGCTGATCACGCCGGGCTCGGAGGTGACGGTCGAAGGCGTGCTGCTCAACGCTTTGCGCACGGGGCTGCTCGACACCCTGCGCGAGATGGGCGCCGACCTCGCGGTCGCGAACCTGCGCGACGAGGGCGGCGAGCCCGTGGGCGACGTCACCGCGCGCCATTCGCAGCTGCGCGGCGTCGTCGTGCCGCCCGGGCGCGCGCCCTCGATGATCGACGAATACCCGATCCTCGGCGTCGCGGCGGCGTTCGCGCAGGGCGCGACGGTGATGCGCGGCCTGGCCGAGCTCAGGGTCAAGGAGAGCGACCGCATCGCGCTGATGGCGCAGGGGCTCTCGGCCTGCGGCGTCGGGGTCGAAGAGGAGGCGGAGGGGCTCACCGTCGTGGGCTCCTTGCGCGGCAACCATGGCGTGGCGGGCGGCGGTCTGGTGGCGACGCACGGCGATCACCGCATCGCCATGTCCCATCTGGTGCTGGGCCTGGCCAGCGAGTCTCCGGTGGCGGTGGACCAGGCCGGCATGATCGCCACCAGCTTCCCCGGATTCGCCGACCTGATGCGGGCGCTGGGCGGGGAGATCGAGCCCGCCGCCGCGCACAACCCATGAGAGGCTACCGGGCCAATCTCCCCTCCCCCTGCGAAGCGAAGGGGGAGAGGGCGTGACCGGTGCGTTCGTCATCGCGGTGGACGGTCCGGCGGCCTCGGGCAAGGGGACCATCGCCCAGCGGCTGGGCGCGGCCTATGGCCTGCCGGTGCTCGATACCGGCCTGCTCTACCGGGCGGCGGGCGTCCTCACCAAGCGGGCCGGCGAGTCGCTCGACAACCCCGACGCGTGCGCGGCGGCCGCGGCGACGATCACCTTCGACCAGCTTTCCGACCCGGCGCTGCGCACCCGCGAGGCCGGCGAGCTCGCCAGCCGCGTGGCGGTGCACCCCCGCGTCCGCGACGCGCTGCTCGCCTTCCAGCAGACCTTCGCCGGGCAGGAGGGCGGCTCGGTGCTGGACGGCCGCGACATCGGCACGGTGATCTGCCCCGACGCCCCGGCCAAGCTCTACGTCACCGCCCGCCCCGAGATCCGCGCCGAGCGGCGCTGGAAGCAGCTGGCGGCCACGGGCGAGGCCGCCAGCCTGGCCGAGGTGCTCGCCGACATCCGCCGCCGAGACGCCCGCGACGGCGGCCGCCGCGCCGCGCCCATGCGTCCGGCGCGGGACGCGACCTTGCTCGACACCTCCGAAATGACTATAGAGCAGGCCGCCGATGCGGCCCGCCGCATCGTCGAGGCGGCGCGCGCCCGCTGGGAAGCCAGCTGAGCAAATCCAACCGCGCCTCACCTTTGAAAGACGGCTGCGGGCAGATCACACACCTTGAACCCGGCGGGACTCCGACTGCGGCTGCAGCGGGGCCGATCGCCATTTGAAAGAAGAACGAAGCATGGCTGACGACCTGAGCCTCAATCCCTCGCGCGACGACTTCGCCGCGCTGCTCGACGAATCCCTCGGCGGGCGCGATCTCATGGAAGGCCAGGTGGTCCATGGCAAGGTCGTGGCCATCGAGAAGGACTTCGCCATCATCGACGTGGGCCTCAAGACCGAGGGCCGCGTGCCCCTGAAGGAGTTCGGCGGGGAGGACGGCAAGGCCGTCCTGAAGCCGGGCGACACGGTCGAAGTGTTCCTGGAGCGGGTGGAGAACGCGTTGGGCGAGGCGGTGATCAGCCGCGAGAAGGCCCGCCGCGAGGAAGCCTGGACGCGCCTCGAGGCGGTCTATGAAAAGAACGAGCCGGTGATGGGCGTGATCGTCGGGCGCGTGAAGGGCGGCTTCACCGTCGACCTCGGCGGCGCCTCGGCCTTCCTGCCCGGCAGCCAGGTGGACATCCGCCCGGTGCGCGACGTGGGCCCGCTGATGGGCCGCGAGCAGCCGTTCGCCATCCTCAAGATGGACCGCCCGCGCGGCAACATCGTGGTCTCCCGCCGGGCGATCCTGGAGGAGGCCCGCGCCGAACAGCGCACCGAGCTGGTCAGCCAGCTGCAGGAAGGCGAAGTGCGCGAGGGCGTGGTCAAGAACATCACCGACTACGGCGCGTTCGTGGACCTCGGCGGCATCGACGGCCTGCTGCACGTCACCGACATGAGCTGGAAGCGCGTCTCGCACCCCAGCCAGGTCCTCGCCGTGGGCGATACGGTCAAGGTGCAGATCGTCAAGATCAACCCCGAGACCCAGCGCATCTCGCTGGGCATGAAGCAGCTGCAGTCCGACCCGTGGGACGGCGTCGAGGCCAAGTATCCGGTGGGCGCCAAGTTCAAGGGCCGCATCACCAACATCACCGACTACGGCGCCTTCGTGGAGCTGGAGCCCGGGGTGGAGGGCCTGGTCCACGTTTCCGAGATGAGCTGGACCAAGAAGAACGTGCACCCGGGCAAGATCGTCTCCACCTCTCAGGAGGTCGAAGTCGTGGTGCTCGACGTCGACGCGTCCAAGCGGCGCATCTCGCTGGGCCTGAAGCAGGCCATGCAGAATCCGTGGGACTCCTTCCTGGAGGCCCATCCGATCGGCTCGACCGTCGAAGGCGAGGTCAAGAACGCCACCGAGTTCGGCCTGTTCATCGGCCTCGACAACGACATCGACGGCATGGTGCACCTCTCCGACCTCGACTGGACAGCGCCCGGCGAGGAGGCCATCGCGCGCTACCAGAAGGGCGAGATGGTCAAGGCCAAGGTGCTGGATGTCGATGTCGAGAAGGAACGCATCTCGCTCGGCATCAAGCAGCTGGCGGGCGATCCCATGCAGGGCGACAGCTACCGCAAGGGCCAGACCGTCACCTGCACGGTCACCGAGATCACCTCGGGCGGGATCGAGGTGAAGTTCGGCGAGGACGAGGCGCCGATGACCGCCTTCATCCGCAAGTCGGACCTCAGCCGCGATCGCGCCGACCAGCGGCCGGAGCGTTTCGCGGTCGGCGACCGCGTCGACGCCATGATCAGCAATGTCGACAAGGCGGCCCGCCGCGTGTCGCTGTCGGTCAAGGCGCTCGAGATGGCCGAGGAGAAGGTGGCCATCGAGCAGTTCGGCTCCTCGGACTCCGGCGCCTCGCTGGGCGATATCCTCGGCGCGGCCCTGCGCGAGAAGGCGCAGAAGGAGTAACGGACCTCTCCCCTCCCCAGCCCTGGGGAGGGGAGACCTCTGCCCGGAGAATTGCGGGCGCCCGGGCCATCTGCCTGTGTGGGTTGTGGCGTGTCGAAATCGCACGAGCTGCGCCGTACCCCGCGTCATTCCGGATTCTGCCTTGAATACAAAGGCCGGTTCGCCCATGGTCGCGCCGTTCGAGGGGCCCGCATGATCAAGTCCGAACTGATCGCCAAACTCGCCGAGGAAAATCCCCACCTCACCCAGCGCGACATCGAGCGCGTGGTGAGCGTGGTGCTGGAGCGCATGATCCAGGCGCTCGAGCAGGGCGGGCGGGTCGAGCTGCGCGGCTTCGGGGCGCTCTCGGTGCGCTCGCGCGAGGCCCGCGCCGGGCGCAATCCCCGCACCGGCGAGCCGGTGGCGGTGCGCGCCAAGCACGTGCCCTTCTTCAAGAGCGGCAAGGAGCTGCGCGAGCGGCTCAACGCCACGGACGAGTAGACGCTTGGCCGTCAAGCTGCCCGACCCCTTGAGGGCCGCGGAGAAACGGGTCCCGATTCTCGGCGAATTCCGCGAGTTCATCGCCCGCGGCAACGTCATCGACCTGGCGGTGGGCGTGATCCTCGGGGCCGCCTTCGGCGACATCGTCAAGTCGCTGGTGGACGAGGTGGTGATGCCGCCCATCGGCCTTCTGACCTCCGGCATCGACTTCGCCCAGCTGAAGTGGGTGCTGAAGCCCGATAACCCGGCGACGAAGGTGAACGAGGAGGTGGCGGTGCACTACGGCGCCTTCCTCAACACCATGATCAAGTTCGTGATCGTGGCCTGGGTGGTGTTCCTGCTGGTCAAGCTCGTCAACACCATCCGCCGGCGCGAGGCGGCCAAGCCGGAGTCCGAAAAAGCTGCGCCCAGCCCACAGGAGGCGCTGCTCATGGAGATCCGCGATCTCCTGAAAGCCGAGACCGAGAGCCGCGCCTCGACGCGGCATTGATAGGTCCCTCCCTTGATGGGGAGGGACAGGCCGCGAAGCGGCCAGGGTGGGGGATCCAGGGTTCAATCTCCCACTTCGCAGCCTGATCCACGCTTCCCCACCCCGACCGCCCTTCGGCGGTCTGCCCCTCCCCAGGAGGGGAGGACCTACGCGACCTTCAGGCCTTCCCAGTTCATCATCGCGGTGAGCGTGGCGTTCTCGTCGGCCGACAGTGACCCCCGGAAGCGCGGGAAGATCTCATCCTCCTCCTCGCGGACGTGGGCCTCGAGCTTCGTCCAGAAGTCGCGCGCCCGACCGATCCAGCGGGGGTCCTTCGAGGAGATACGCCGCAGGTCGTAGACGCAGGTCTTGGCCTCCAGGTGCTCCTCGGCGAGGTGCTTCGACTGGTCGGCATAGTCGTGCTCGGAGAGCGCCGGATAGATGACGTTCTCCTCCTCGATCGCGTGCTTGTTGAGCGCGTAGGCGATCTTGGTGAGCAGCGCCTCACGCTTCAGCATGTCGCCTTCGTCGGTCTTGAACAGCTGGTCGAACAGCTTCTCCACCATGCGGTGCTCGGCGATCAGGGCGTCCATCCAGTCGCCGGCGGCGAGGCTCGGCCCCTGCATTGCGAGCTTCTTGGCCTGGGGAATGGCGAGGCCTGCGACGAGGCCGATGGCCGCGCCGGCGGCGATGCGGCCGAGGCCGTTTCCGGTCTGGGAGTGGGGCATGGAGGGATCTCCTGGGATTCGCACGGGAGAACCGGCGGCCGGCCGTGGCTGTTCCGGCGCTGCGCCCTTGCGGCGGCGGCGCGGAACGCCCTAATCGGCGCCATGGCGGTGCTGGCCAAGATCTGCGGGGTGACCACGCCCGAAGCCGTGCGCGCCGCGCTCGACGGCGGGGCGACCTATCTGGGCTTCAACTTCTTCGCAACGAGCCCGCGCCATGTGGGTCTCGAGGCCGCCCAGCGGATGGCGGAGCCGGTGCGGGGCCGCGCAAAGGTCGTCGCCGTGACCGTCGATCCCAGCGACGCCGAGGTGGACCGCATCGCCGAGGGGCTGCGGCCGGACCTGATCCAGCTGCACGGCTCGGAGAGCCCCGCCCGGGTCCGCGAGATCGCCGCGCGCTCGAACACTGCAGCCATAAAGGTCCTGCCGGTCTCCGACGCCGCCGATCTCGAGGCCGCCGCCGACTACGAGCTCGTCGCGCAGCACCTGATGTTCGACACCAAGCCTGCGAAGGACGCGAGCCTGCCGGGCGGCGCCGGGCGGCCGTTCGACTGGACCCTGCTCGTGGGACGGAGATTCCGCCGGGCCTGGTTCCTGGCCGGGGGGCTCAATCCCTGGAACCTCGCCGAAGCCGTGCAGCGGACGGGCGCGCCGATGGTGGACGTTTCCTCTGGCGTGGAGCGCGGTCCCGGACTAAAGGACCCCGCCTTGATCACGGCGTTCCTGGACGCCGCCCGCAAGGCTTGACGCCGCAAGCGATCCCGTGAACCTCCCCGCCCGCCCCAACGATTACACGGCCTATCCGGACGCCGAGGGCCGCTTCGGCGACTACGGCGGCCGCTTCGTGCCCGAGACGCTGATGCCGCTGGTGCACGAGCTGGACGCGGCCTACCGCGCGGCCAAATCCGACCCGGCGTTCCAGGCCGAGCTGGGCGGCTATCTCAAGCACTATGTGGGCCGGCCTTCGCCGCTCTACTTCGCCGAGCGGCTGAGCGCCCAGATCGGCGGCGCGCGGATCTACTTCAAGCGCGAGGAGCTGAACCACACCGGCGCGCACAAGATCAACAACTGCATGGGCCAGATCCTGCTCGCCATGCGGATGGGCAAGACCCGCATCATCGCCGAGACCGGCGCCGGCCAGCACGGCGTGGCGACCGCCACGGTCTGCGCCCGCTTCGGCCTGCCGTGCATCGTCTACATGGGCGAGGTGGACGTCGAGCGGCAGAAGCCCAACGTCTTCCGGATGAACCTGCTGGGCGCCGAGGTGCGGCCGGTCAGCTCCGGCTCGGCGACCCTGAAGGACGCCATGAACGAGGCGCTCCGCGACTGGGTGACCAACGTCCACGACACCTACTACCTGATCGGCTCGGCGGCGGGGCCGCACCCCTATCCGGAGATGGTCCGCGACTTCCAGTGCGTGATCGGCCGCGAGGCGCGCGCGCAGATCCTGGAGGCCGAGGGCCGCCTGCCCGATGCGGTGGCGGCCTGCGTCGGCGGCGGCTCCAACGCCATCGGCCTGTTCCATCCGTTCCTCAACGACGAGACGGTGAAGCTGTTCGGCGTCGAGGCGGCGGGCGAGGGGCTGGACGCGCGCCACGCCGCGGCGATCAACGGCGGCCGGCCAGGCGTGCTGCACGGCAACAGGACCTACCTGCTGCAGGACGCCGAGGGCCAGATCACCGAGGCGCACTCGATCTCCGCCGGGCTCGACTATCCCGGCATCGGGCCCGAACACGCCTGGCTGCACGACGTCGGCCGCGCGACCTACCTCACCGCCACGGATGCGGAGACGCTGGAGGCCTTCCGGCTCTGCGCCGAGCTCGAGGGCATCATCCCGGCGCTGGAGAGCGCGCACGCGCTGGCCCGACTGCCGGAGATCTGCCGCGAAGTGGGTCCCGACGGCATCGTGGTGCTGAACCTCTCCGGGCGCGGCGACAAGGACGTGGCCACGGTGGCTGCAGCGCTGGGGCGGCGGATTTGAGATCGCGGATCGAGTCGCGCTTTGCGGAGCTGAAGCGGGAAGGCCGGGCCGGGTTCGTGCCCTACGTGATGGCGGGCGACCCGGACGCCGCGACGGCGCTCGCCATCCTGCAGGGCCTGCCGGGCGCAGGCGCCGACCTGATCGAGCTGGGCTTCCCGTTCTCCGATCCCATGGCCGAGGGGCCGCCGATCCAGCGGGCGGCGCAGCGGGCGCTGGCGGCCGGGATGACGCTCACCGGCGTGCTGCGGCTGGCCCAGGCGTTCCGCGCCGGCGACGAGGGCACGCCCCTGATCCTGATGGGCTACATGAACCTGATCCTGCATCGCGGGATCGCAGCCTTCGCGCGCGATGCGGCCGCATCCGGCGTCGACGGCGTGATCGTGGTCGACTGCCCGCCGGAGGAGGCGGCCGAGCTCGCCGCCGCGCTGGATGCGGCCGACGTGTCGCTGATCCGGCTCGCGACGCCGACCAGCGACGCGGCGCGGCTGAAGGTGGTGGTGAAGGGCACCTCCGGGTTCGTCTACTACGTCTCGGTGGCGGGGGTGACCGGGGTGAAGGAAGCCGACGCTGCGGCGGTCGCGCCGATGGTCGAGCGGGTGCGCCGGGCGTCGGGCCTGCCGGTGGCGGTGGGCTTCGGCATCAGGACCCCGGAACGCGCCGCGGCGATCGCGCGCGTCGCCGATGCGGTCGTGGTCGGCTCCGCGCTCGTTGACGAAGCGGCGGAAGCGCTGGAGATGAACGAAGACGTGACTGGGCGGGTTCTTCTCAAGGCCGAATCATTGGCTAACGCTGTCCGCTCCGCACGCACCGGCCAGACGATGGCTAAGACCCATGGCGATGGCTGACCAGAAAAACGACAAATCCGCACGTCCCGCCGCCGCCCCGCGTGAGCGTTCGGGCTGGCTCTCCAGGATCGCGCCGGGCATCCGCAAGGCCTTCGCCAAGCGCGAGACGCCGGAGAATCTCTGGGTCAAGTGTCCCGACACCGGGGAGATGATCTACCGGCCCGACCTCGAAGCCGCGCTGTGGGTGACGCCCTCGGGCTACCACATGCGGATCGGAGCGGCCCAGCGCCTGCGCTACACTCTCGACGAGGGCCGGTTCGAACGCATCCCCTCGCCGGCTTCGCGCGACGACCCGCTGCATTTCGTCGGCGACAAGGCCTACATCGACCAGCTGAGGGCGGCCCGCAAGGCGACCGGCGAGCCGGACGCCATGACCGTCGCCTTTGGGACCATCCGCGGACAGCCGGCCGTGGTCGCGGTGCAGGACTTCGGCTTCATGGGCGGCTCGCTGAGCCCCGCGGTGGGCGAGGCCTTCGTGAAGGCGGCCCAGGAGGCCGTGCGGCGCCAGGCGCCGCTGGTGGTGTTCACCGCGACCGGCGGCGCCCGCATGCAGGAAGGCACGCTGTCGCTCATGCAGATGGCGCGCACCACCCTGGCGCTCAACGAGGTGAAGGCCGCGGGCCTGCCCTACATCGTGGTGCTGACCGATCCGACCACGGCCGGCGTGCTCGCCTCCTACGCCATGCTGGGCGACATCCACCTGGCCGAGCCGAACGCCCTGGTGGGCTTCACCGGCCGGCGGGTGATCGAGCAGACCATCCGCGAGACCCTGCCGCCAGGCTTCCAGCGGGCGGAATTCCTGGTCGAGCGTGGGATGATCGACAGGATCGCCACGCGCGCCGAGCTGCCCGAGGTGCTGGGCTCGATCCTGCAGACCCTTGCGATGGGGCGCGCCCGCCAGCACGCCGCCTGATATAGAGCCGCCGATGTACGATCCGATCCGCGCGTCGGACGCGGTGATCCAGCGGCTGCGCGCCAGCCATCCGAGCCTGATCGACCTCACCACCGGCCGCGTGGAGCGGCTCCTGGCGGCGCTCGGCCATCCGGAGCGGAAGCTGCCGCCGGTCATCCACGTGGCCGGGACCAACGGCAAGGGCTCGACCGTCGCCTATCTGCGCGCCATCGGCGAGGCGGCGGGGCTTCGCGTGCACGCTCTCACCTCGCCGCACCTGGTGCGCTTCGCCGAGCGCATCCGCCTGGCGGGCGAGCTGATCAGCGACGAGGCCCTGGCCGGCCTGATCGATCGGGTGGAGGCGGCCAACGCCGGCCAGCCGATCAGCTTCTTCGAGATCACCACGGTGATCGCGCTGCTGGCTTTCGCCGAGGCCCCGGCGGACCTGTGCATCGTCGAGGTGGGCCTGGGCGGCCGCTTCGACGCCACCAACGTCTTCGAGGCGCCCGCGGTCAGCGTGATCACCCCGGTCGACTACGACCACCTGGAGATGCTGGGGCCGGAGCTCTGGAAGATCGCCTGGGAAAAGGCCGGGATCATCAAGCGGGGCCGCCCCGCCGTGGTCGCGCGCCAGATGGACGAGGCGCTGGAGGTGATCGAGCGGGAGGCCGACGACCGCATGGCGCCGCTGTTCCTGATGGGCCGCGACTTCGACGTCTGGGAGGAGCGCGGGCGGCTGATGGTGCAGATGCCGGACCGGCTGCTCGACCTGCCGGCCCCGGCCCTCTTCGGCGGCCACCAGTTCGAGAACGCGGGCCTGGCGGTGGCCGCTGCGCTCACCCTGGATCATGGGCTCGGCGAGGAGGCGATCGCCGCCGGCGTGGCCTCGGCCTGCTGGCCGGCGCGCTTCCAGCGTCTGACCAAGGGCCCGCTGGCGGAGCTCGCCAGGCTGGGCGGCGCGGACCTGTGGCTCGACGGCGGCCACAATCCGCACGCCGGCCGCGCCCTGGCGGAGGCCGCCTCCCGGCTGGTCGACCGCGATCCCCGGCCGCTGGTCCTGGTGGTCGGGATGTTCGCGCGGAAGGACGCCCAGGGCTTCTTCCGCCCGTTCGCGGAGATGCACCCGAAGGTGTTCGCGACGACCTTCGAGTCGCCGAATGCGGCGCCTGCGGCCGACATCGCCGCAGCCGCGAGAGCCGCCGGGCTGGAGGCGGAGACGGCGGAGAGCATCGAGGCAGGCATCCGCCGCGCCCTGGCGGCCGATGGCCGGCCGCCTCACCTGCTGGTCTGCGGCGGCCTGCACTTCGCCGGCGAGGTGCTGGCCATGACCCCGGAAACCTGGCCGACTTAAAGGCCACCGAACACCCGCTCGTTCCCGCGAAAGCGGGAACCCAAGCGGGCTTTCCGTTGAACCAATCTCAGCTTGGGTCCCCGGCACAAGGCCGGGGATGAGCGGGAGCGCTCAGCTCGCCACGCCGGCCTCATTGAGCCACTCGAGGATCTTCTGCTTGGGCATCGCGCCCACCTTCATGGAGGCCATCTGGCCGCCCTTGAACAGCATCATGGTGGGAATGCCGCGCACGCCGTAGCGCGAGGGCGTGGTGGGGCTTTCCTCGATGTTCAGCTTGGCCACGGTCACCTTGCCCGCGAACTCGTCGGCGATCTGCTCCAGGGCCGGGGCGATCTGCTTGCAGGGTCCGCACCATTCGGCCCAGAAATCGACCAGAACAGGCTTCTCGGCCTGCAGGACGTCGCTCTCGAACGACTCGTCGGTGACCTTGACGCTGCTCATGACCCGTGACTCCTAAACCGCACGGCCGACGCCGAACGCCGGCCGCCGTCTTCCGATCCGCCGATGTAGGCGGCGGCAATGCTGGTATCAACCGGCGCCGCTGAGTCCGGCAAGCGTCGCAGCTATCAAGTTTTCTGGCACGGCCATCAGCCTGGGCCCGTCGGTCCACACGATGGCGGCCTCGATCCGGCGCCCCGGGAACACCTCGGCGAGCACCGCCCAGTAGATGGCGATCTGCCTGAGATAGGCCGGATCGGCGTCTTCGATGCGGACGGGCGAGGGCCGATTGGTCTTGAAGTCGACGACCAGCACGCGGCCCGGCAGCACCACCAGCCGGTCGATGCGGCCCGAGACCTCCAGGCCCTGCGGCAGCGCCTTGGCCGAGCCGGCGATCCCGACCTCGGCGCGGGAGCCCTCGCCGAACACCTCGGCGAAGCGCGCGTCCTCGAGCACGGAGAGGGCGGCGCGGGTCATCTCCGCGCGCTGGGGCGCGGAGAGGTCCGGCTCGCGGGCCAACAGGGCCGCGGCCGCCCGGGCGCGGTCGGGCGGCGGAAGCTCGGGCAGCAGCTGCAGCAGCCTGTGGATCAGCTCGCCCCGCCGGAAGCGGCCGAGGCCGCCTTCACGCGCCAGCGGCGAGGGCGCGGAAACGCGCGCGCCCTCGCCGAGGTCCGACGGCGAGGCGAAGCGCGCGAACGGCTCGGCGGGGGCGGGCCGCACCGCCCACTCCGGCGGCGGGGCCGCCTCGCCGGGGACGGCGGCCGCGCGGCCGAGCGCGCGGGGGTCCGCGCCGTAGCGCCGGACCTCCATCTCGCCGCAGCGGACGGTGCGCACGCCGGGCGCGATCTTCTCGTGCGCCATGGCTCCGGCGACCGCGCCCCACCAGCCCTTGAGCTTGGCGGGATCGGCGCGGCGGGGCAGGCGGCCGCACAGCACCAGCCGGTCGCGGGCGCGGGTCAGGGCCACGTAGAGCAGGCGGTAGGCCTCGTCCTCCTCGCGCTTGGCGCGGCGCGCCCGGGCCGCCGCCGACGGCTCGCAGTCGCGGGCCGCGGCCCCGCACCAGAGGAAGCCGCCATCCTCGGTCTCCATGAGCGGCGAGCCGCGCTGGGTCTGGCTGAGCGTGGTCTCCGGCAGGAACACGATCGGCGCCTCCAGCCCCTTGGCGCCATGGGCGGTCATCACGCGCACCTCGTCGCGGGCGGCCTCCATCTCCCGCTTCACGGTGATCGACAGGCCCGCGAAGTCGAAGGCGAGGCGCTCCAGGTCGCGGACGCCGCGGGATTCCGCCGCCAGGACCTGGGCCAGGAACTCGTCCAGCGCGTCCTGCGCCTCCGCGCCCAGCCGCCGCAGCAGGCGCCTGCGCATGGAGCGGCCCTGCGCATCGGCGACGCCCAGCAAGCGGCCGTAGAACTCGAACGGGCGGGCGCCGCGCCCCTCCTCGATCACCCGGGCCAGGAAGGCGGCGGCCCCGCCCCACTCGGGCCGTTCGGGGGCCCGGCGCTGCAGCCGGTCCCACAGGTTCTCGCCCTCGCGCCGGCGGCCGAGCTCGTAGAGGCTCTCGTCGGAAACGTCGCAGAAGGGGCTGCGCAGCAGGGCGGCCAGGGTCAGCTCGTCGCGCGGAAAGAGCGCGAAGCGGGCGAGGCCCAGGAGGTCGTCGAAGACGATGTGCTCGGAGAGCGCCAGCCGGTCGGCGCCGGCCACCGGCACGCCGTCCTGCTTCAGCGCCCGCAGGATCTCCTCGAAGAGCGCGCGGCGGCGGCGCACCAGGATCAGCACGTCGCCGGCCCGCGCCGGCCGCCAGTCGCCGCGCTTGCCGTCCGGGCGGAGCAGGTCCTTGTCGTAGACGGCGTCGCCGCGGACGATCAGGTTGCGCACCTCGCCGGCGATCTTCCGGGCGAGCTTGCGGGTGGCGCTGTCTTCCGGCGTCACGTCCAGCGGCGCGTCCCAGGCGCGGCGCTCGGGCGTGTCGGGCTCGGACTCCAGGGGCCAGACGTCGACGCAGCCGGGATGCTCGGCCCGGTAGGGCGCCACCTCGTGGCGCACCTCGTCGGCGACGCCCTGGATGGCCTCGGCGAGCTCGGGCGGCGCGAACACCGCATCCACGAAGGCCAGCACCTCCGGCGTCGAGCGCCAGGAGGTGAGGAGATCGACCCGGTGCAGCTCGCGCCCGGCGCCGGCGGCGCGCCGGCGATGGGCTTCCAGTTGCCGCGTGAGCAGGTCGGCCTGGGCGCCCTGGAAGGAATAGATCGACTGCTTCACGTCGCCGACCACGAACAGGTTGCGCTCCAGCGCCCGGTCCCGATCGCTGTCGGCGCCGGAGAAGAACTCCTCGGTCAGGGCGTCGACGATCTTCCACTGGTCGGGCGCGGTGTCCTGCGCCTCGTCGAGCAGGATGTGGTCGATGCCGCCGTCCAGCTTGTACAGCACCCAGGCGGCGGCTGCGCCGTCGCGCAGAAGATGGCAGGCCCTGTCGATCAGGTCCGTGAAGTCGAGCGCGCCGGCGTAGGCCTTTTCGATCCGGTAGGCCTCCAGGTAGGCGCCGGCCAGGCGCAGCGCATCGCAGGTCTCCTCCGCCACGCGGGCGGCGCGGACCTCCTCGCGGGCGATCGCCAGCCTCGCCTGCTCGGCGATCAGCAGGCCCCGGAGGTCTTCGCGCGGCTTCAGCCCGCCGGTGCTCTCGACCCACTTGGCGGGCTCGCCCTCGCCCTGCCCGGTGAACAGCAGGCTAAGCGCCGCCTCGAAGCTCTCCGCCGGCGCGGCGGCGACCTCGGCCATCGTGGCGGCGCGGGCCTGGTCCTGCTTGCCGCCCTGCGCGAGGACCGCGGCCGCCTCGCGCCAGAGCTCCGGGTCGAGCGCCGCCATCGCTCCCGCCGCCAGGTCCTGCGGCGCGGAGCCCGGCGCGAGGCCGCAGGCTTTCCAGACCCAGAAGACGGCGCCGTCCAGCCCACCCTCGCGCGCGAAGAACTGGCTGAGCGCCCCCCGCCTGGCCTCGAACGTGGCGAACATCGCCTGGAAGCTCTGGAAGTCGAGCGCCACGGACATCCGACCATAGGCTTCCGCGACCCCGGCTTGGCCCGACAAGGCGAGGCGGGCGACGCCACGCTTGGCGGCCTCGGCCATGGCGGCGCTCGCCGCGTCGTCCATCACCCGGAAGCCCGGCGAGACCCCGGCCTCCAGCGGGAAGCGCCGGAGCAGCTTCTCGCAGAAGGCGTGGATGGTCTGGATCTTCAGCCCGCCCGGCGTCTCCAGGGCGCGGGCGAAGAGCGCGCGGGCCTGCGACAGCCGCACGGCGTCGTCGGGATCGACCAAGCCGCCGAGCAGGTCCGTGAGCCGCCCGGCCAGCTCCGCGCCGGCCATCACCGACCACTCGCCCAGCTGTTCGAACAGCCGGCGCTGCATCTCGGCGGCGGCGGCCTTGGTGTAGGTGACGCACAGGATGGCGGCGGGCTCGGCTCCGGCCAGCAGCAGCCGCGTCACCCGGTCGATCAGGGTCTTGGTCTTTCCGGACCCGGCGTTGGCGGTGACGAACACCGAGAGCGACGGGTCGGCCGCCCGGCTCTGCGGGTCGCGGTGGTCGGCGCGCGATGCGGCGGCTTCGGCGAGGCTCATTCCTCGCCGCCTTCGCCGCTGGTGGACCACTCGAAGACCCGGGCCAGGTGGTCGTAGTCGGAGATGTAGGTGCGCACGAACTGCGGGGCCGTGCGCGAGGTGTAGCCGTGGCCCTCGCAGGCGTAGTGGGTGACCAGCCGCTCCAGGCCGGCCAGCGCTTCCTCGACCGCGGCGCGGCTCTCCAGCACCTTCTTGCCATCGGCGCCGGGCGCGGCGCGGACCTCCTCGCGGCCGGCGGGTCGCCGCCCGGTGACCTCGAGATAGGTGAGCTCGCCGGGCTCGGCGGCCGGCAGGCCCTGGAAGCCGCCGCGGGCCAGGATGGCCGCCGTGAGCGTCAGCTGCGGCGAGAAGCCGAACTCGACCATCTTCCTCGAGGGCGCATGGCCGGTCTTGTAGTCGAGGATGTGGCCGAGGCCGTCGGGGCCGATCTCGATGCGGTCGGCCTTGGCCGAGAGGACGAAGGGCTGGCCCGCGACGGTCAGGGTCGTGCAGCCCTCCCGCTCCACATGGATCGCCCGGCCGTCGGCGCGCCGCCGAGCCTCCATCTCGGCGACCCAGCGCGCGGCTTCGCGGGCCAGCGCCGCCTCGCGCGCCAGGGCCTCGTCGGCCAGGCCTTCCTCGCGCAGCGCGGAGAGGTAGAGGGCTTCAAACTGGGCTGCGGCGTCCGGCGGAAGCGCGGCGGGCCAGCGCGTGGAGAAGGCCTCGAAGGCGCGGTGGATCGCCGTGCCGCGGGCGCGGGCGTCGAGCGCCTGGTCGGGCCGGTCGAGCGCGCGCAGGCCCAGGATGTCGCGCGCCCAGACCTGGTAGGGATCGCGGGTCAGGGCCTCCACGCGGGTCACGAACAGGCCCTTGGGCCGATCCTCCAGCCGCGGCCGGGGCGAAGGCCGGCCCGCGGGCTCGGGCCGGCCGCCGGCGTCCAGCGCGCGGGCCAGCGCCAGGAGATCGGGGCGGCCGGGGATCTCGACGCCCGCGCCGCGGGCCAGGGTCTCGAGCCGCCACAGCCAGCGCGACTTTACCGACGGCGCGCCCTCGCGCCGCTCGGTGTGGACGAGGATCACCTCGGGGGCGCAGGCCGCCTGGGCGAAGTCATGGGCCGAGAGCCCGATCCGCCGCTCCGGCGAGGGCAGGCCGAGCTCGCGGCGCATGGGACGCGACAGGAACGGATCGAGCGGCGCGGGCCGCGGCCAGACGCCCTCCTCCAGGCCGGCCACGATCAGCCGGTCGGCCCGCACCAGCCGCGCCTCGATCGCGCCCAGGATGCGGAGCCTCGGGTGGGTGGCCCCGCCGGACCGGACGCTCTCGCCCTCCATCAGCCCGGCGAACAGCTCGGCGAAGCCGCGCGGCGTCGCCGGCGGCAGGCCCTGATCGGCGATCAGCGCCGCCAGCAGTCGCGCCATGGCCTCTCCGCCGGGACCGGCCCACAGCTCGCCCGTGTCGCCGGCCGCATCGGCGGCGACCGCCTCCATGGCGGCGGCGAGGCGGCGGGCTGCGGCGGCGGGCGCATCGGCAGGGCCGCTTGCGGCGAGCGCCTCGACGATGGCCTGCAGCCGCCGGGCGAGGTCGAGCGCGGCCTCCGCCCCGCCCTTCGCGGCCAGTCGCGCGGCGAGCTGCGCCCAATCCCGTGGCCGCGCGCCGCGCAGGCCTCGCCGCTCGAGCTGCTCGGCGGCCCTGGCCAGGCGGTCGGGCCGCAGCCCGAGGCGCGCGTCGGGGTGCTTCAGGACGCCCAGCAGGGCGACCGGATCGAGCGGATCGACCGCCAACCGTGCGAGCAGGCTCGCCAGCACGCCGGTGCGGCAGCCGGCCAGGCTCTCGCCGGCCGAGCTGTCGGGAACCACGCCCCAGCGGGAGAGCTTGGCGCTCACCCGGCGCGCGAGCGCCTGGTCGGGGCAGACCAGGGCCGCGGTCTTGTCCGGCGTCTCCAGCGCCTCGCGCAGCAGCAGGGCGGCGGCCGTGGCGGCCTCTTCCTCGGTGCGCGCCGCGATGAGGCTGAGCCCCCCGAGGCCGGCGGCGACGCCCTCGGTCCGCGCCTTCAGCGCCTCGATCACCTGCAGCCAGTCCGAGGTGCGGTCGGCGGGACGCAGCGCCTCGTTGACGATCCGCTGGCGGGCTCCGCGCGCGGCGTCGAGATCGAACGAGGCCGGCCACTCGGCGACGCGCCGGCGCTCGACCCCAGCCGCCTGCAGCAGGCGCTTGAGCGCGCCCTGCGGATGCTGCTCGCCCACCTCGGCCCAGGCGGCCTCGTCGAGGCCCTGGTCGAGGCCGGGCAGGACCACGCAGCCCTGCGGCGCAGCGGCGATGGCGGCGAGCAGGGCGCGGGTGGCCGGCGCGGTGCCGGTCGAGCCGGCGGCGACCAGCACGCCCTCGGGCGGCGCCTCGGCCCAGCGCTCGGCCAGCCGGCGCAGCAGCGCCACGCGGCGCTCGCTGACGTCCACGACGCCCAGCTCCGCGAGCCGGCGGGGCCAGGCGGCGATGGCGGCGTCCAGGAACCGGCGGGAGACCTGCCAGTGCTCGGCGAGGTCGGCGGCGACCAGGCTCTCCAGGCGGCCGGCGAGCTCGATCTCCTCGATCTGAGCGGAATCGATGAGGCCGCCCAGGGCGTCGGCGAGCTCCAGGGCGCCGGCCGCGGTGAGTTCGCGGTCCAGCCGCCAGGCCTCGGCCGTGACCAGCCGCGTCAGCTCGAAGCGGCGCGCCAGCGGGTCGATGGCGGCGGGCAGGTCGAGGGCGATGTCCCCCGGCTCGAACGGCGGCTCGCCCTCGTCGAGGTCGCCCAGCGGCCGCATCTGCGGCGGCAGGATTGCGCCGCTGTCGGCGGCGGCCACGAAGGCCGCGGCCAGGGCGCGGGCGCCGCGTCGGGTGGGCACCAGGACGCTCGCCTGCGACAGCGCCTCGGGGCCGACGGGCGCGAGCGCGTCGACGAGACCGCGGGCGAGGTCGTTCACGAACGGCCGATGCGCGGGAATCGTGAACCAGCGCGGTGCGGGCCCATCGAGGAAGCCCGGGCGGGTCACGTGAGCTCCTTGAGCCTCGCCTCGGCGGCGTCGCGCGCGGCGGGATCGCCGACGTGCATCCAGAAGGCCTCCATGGCCGCGCCATGCAGGCGCCCCTCGTCCTGCAGCCGCCGCCAGACCGGCTGGATCGGGAACGGCCCGCGCCTGGGCTCGGAATCGAGGACCTCGGGCTTCAGGATTCCGACGCCGACATTGGCGAACGGCGTGACCACGTCGGGCGAGGTGGAGTGGGTGAGCCGGCCGGCTTCGTCCATAAAGAAGCCCTGCGGCCCCTCGAAGCCGATGCCGTGCCCGCGGCGCACCACCATCAGCAGGAGGTCCATGACCTCCGGCGTCCAGGCGCGCTTGACGCTCTCCAGCGCCGGCGTGGCGCCCTCCAGCCACAGGGAGTCGATATTGGCGACCCAGATCGGCGCCTCGCCCAGCAGCGGTCGGGCGTGCTGGATGCCGCCGCCGGAATCCAGCAGCCGCTCGCGCTCGTCGGAGATCCGCACCTCCAGGTCGCGCCGCCTGGCGAGATGCGCCTCCATCTGCTCGGCGTAGTGGTGGACGTTGACCACGGCGCGCTGGACGCCGGCGTCGCGCAGCCGGTCCAGCACATGGTCGATCAGCGTCTTGCCGGCGACCTCGACCAGCGCCTTGGGCTTGTGGTCGGTGAGCGGCCGCATGCGGGTGCCGAGCCCCGCGGCCAGAACCATCGCGGTCTTTGGGCCGGGCGTCACGCGCGCGCCTCGGCAGTGACGTGGCGCTCGAGCCAGGCCTTCAGCCCCGCGAGCTCGGGGTCGGCCAGGCAGCGGTCGAGGTAAGCCCAAAGGCGCGGCAGGAGGGCGGCATAGCGGGGCTTGCCGTCGCGGGTCACCAGACGCGCGAAGATGCCGATGATGCGCACGATGTTGAGCGCCCCCAGCGCGTGGTAGTCGGCCAACATCTGCGCACGGTCGGCCTCCGGGCGCAGCCGGAAATAACGGTCGAGCGCATGCGCCTCCAGCTCGGCCGAGACGTCGCGGCGCGCGTCGTGCAGCAGCATCGAGAGATCCCAGACCGGATGCGCCTGCAGCGCATCCTGGAAGTCGAGCAGGCCGACGCGGGAAGCGCCTTGCCGATCGGGCAGCCAGATCAGGTTCTCGGCGTGGTAGTCACGGTGGCAGAAGACGCTCGCGCCGGCGGCCCCGCGGGCGCGGATCGGGCCCCAGATCGCCTCCCATTCGGCCACCGCGTCCGGTCCGAAATCGAGTCTGGGATTCAGCTTTGGCAGCCACTCGACGAACAGCCGGTCGGCGGTGGCCAGAGCCGTCTCGTCATAGGTGAGCAGGGGCCAGGTCGCGCCGTCGTAGGCCAGCACGGGCGGCGGGGCCGCCGCATGCATCCGCGCCAGCGCCGCGACGGCGGCTTCATAGAGCGGCGCCTCCGGCTGGCCGGCCTCGATCAGCCGCGCGAACAGGTCGTCGCCCAGGTCCTCGAGCACTGCGAGCCCGCGCGAGGCGTCGGCGGCCAGAACCGCGGGCGCGGAGAGGCCCTGCCCGCGCAGCCAGCCGGCGGTGGCGACGAAGGCGTCCACGCGGCCGGCGGCGAGCCGGGCGAGGGCGTTGTAGCCGGCCTGCGCGCGCTCGGCCGGCGTGGCGTCCGGCGGGCAGGGCGCGCTCTCCAGCGCCGGCGGCTGGTCCATGAAGATCAGGCTGGCGCCGGAGGGCATGCGGAGCCGCTCGTAGGCGCGGGTCGAGGCGTCGCCGCTCAGCGGCTGGCGAACCGCGGCGCCGAAGCCATGGGTGCGAAGGAACCCGGCCTTCTCGGTTTCACGATCCAGAGCGGGAGCCAAACTCAAGCTTGCGTCCTTCCCAGGCGCCATGCGGCGTCAGCCGCGCGCGGCGGCCCGCGCCGTCGAAGGCGATCTCTACATCGAGTCGGTCGGGCGGCAGCCGCCCGGCCAGCCGCTCCGGCCACTCGATGATCGCGGCCCCCTCGTCCAGCGCCTCGTCCAGACCGATCTCATAGGCCTCGTCCGGGTTCGAGAGCCGATAGAGGTCGAAGTGGGCGACACGCAGTCGCGGGCCTTCATAGAACTGCACCAGGGTGAAGCTGGGCGAGGGCGCGTCCTCGTCGGGGGTGGTGAGCGCCCGGATCAGCGCGCGCGCCAGGGTCGACTTGCCGGCGCCGAGCGGGCCCGAGAGGCAGAGCGCCTCCCCGGGTTCGAGCAGGCCGGCGAGCGCCGCGCCGAGCCGCGCCGTGGCGGCCTCGTCGGCGAGCCTCATGCGAAGCGGTCGTCTGGATGCTTCGCCAGGGCGTGCTCGACGTGGGTCTTCAGCCGTTCGACGATCTCGGCGGCCTCGCCCGCGAGCGCCTCGGGCGGGATGGCGCGGCCAACCGTGAGCCGGAACGCGCCGCCCTCCTTGTTGAGCAGCTCGTGGAACAGGGTGACGTCGCGCAGCTCCGGCGAGAAGCGATCGAAGAAATGGAACAGGCCCGACCAGGGTCCCGCCACGTGGATCGGAACGATCGGGGTTTCGTGCCGCCGGGCCAGCGAGACGGCGGTGGGGGCCCAGGGCGGGTCGGAGAGCTTTCCATCGGCGCCGCGGCGGGCGAGCCGGCCGGAGGGGAAGATGATCAGGCAACGCTCGGCTTCCAGCGCCTGCTTGGTGAGCTGCAGGGTCAGACGCGTGCGCTCGCGCGTCCGCTTGGCCTCCACCCACTCCACCGGGATCAGCACCTCGGTGAGCCGCGGCGCGACGCGGTGCGCGTCGGAGTTGGCGTAGAAGCAGAGGTCGGGGCGGATGGCCTTCAGCGCATCGTAGACCGCGACGCCGTCGGCGATGCCGCTCGGGTGGTTGCAGACCACGATCAGGCGGCCGCTGCGCGGGACGCGCTCCAGGCCCGTGGTGGTCACATCCAGGTTCAGCATCCGGGAGATGTGCGCCAGGGCCGCGCGGCCAGCCAAGGGCGCGATCGCGTCGGCCATGCGGCGGGCCTTGCCATAGTCCAGGATCCGGTAGAGCAGCGGCCGCAGGAGCGGCCAGAGCGGCGTCGCCGACAGCTTCGGCGCTCGCTCCAGGATCAGCGTGTCGACGATGTGCTCATGGCGGCCGGGGCGGGACAGGGCCTGGGGGTGTGGGAGCGCCGTCATGGGCTTGCCGCCTTGACCGCCGCCGTCACCTCCGGAATGGCCTGCGCATCGAACATCTCGGTCGTGCCGCCATGTTTCTCGAACAGCAGCTCGGGCTCGGTTCCGGAATTGTCCCACACCTGCGCGAAATAGGCTTTGGGAAACACGTGCGTGAGATTGGCGAACGAACGGAGCCGACGTGCGAGGTGAAGCTCGGGCGTCCGGAGCGCCACGAAGAAAGGATCGGCGCCCTGCAGGAACGCGGCGTTTCGATAGAAGGTGCTCTTGCCCGATCCATTGGGCCCGGCGAACACCCACAGGCGCGGATTTGCGACCCCCAAAAGCGCCGGCGCTACTTCTTGCGGCGGACCGAGCGCACGTTGCTCGTGAAGACGTACCGCAGGTCGTCGCTCAGGCTGGGGCTGTCGCCAGACACGGTCTTCAGCATGATGAACCGACCGTTGGACTTCGACCTTTGGAGCTTCACGGCAGTGGTTTTCTTGGGCGCGCCTTTCGGCTCGTGCGTCTTGTCGATCAGGGCCATGCCGACAAAATGATCTGCGCCTGGCGCGAGCGCAAGCGGGCATCCGGCGCGGCCCATCTAGCGGCCGCCGCGCGGCGGGCCTAAAACGCGGCCCATGCGCGACATCACCCATTTCATCGACGGCGCCTCTGTCGCCGGGACCAGCGGCCGCTATGGCGAGGTGTTCAACCCCAACACCGGCGCGGTGCAGGCGAAGGTGGCCCTGGCGAGCCCGTCCGAGGTCGACAGCGCGGTCGCCTCGGCGCTTCGGGCCCAGCAGACCTGGGCGCTGGTGAACCCGCAACGCCGCGCGCGAGTCATGTTCGAGTTCAAACGCCTCGTGGAGGCCCGGCTGGAGGAGCTCGCGGAGCTGCTCTCCTCCGAGCACGGCAAGGTCATCGCCGACGCGCGCGGCGACGTGCAGCGCGGCCTCGACGTGATCGAGTTCGCCTGCGGCGTCCCGCACGCCATGAAGGGCGAGTACACCGAAGGCGCAGGGCCGGGCATCGACGTCTATTCCATGCGCCAGCCGCTGGGCGTGGTGGCCGGCATCACGCCGTTCAACTTCCCGGCGATGATCCCGATGTGGATGTTCGGCATCGCCATCGCGGTCGGCAACAGCTTCATCCTGAAGCCTTCGGAGAAGGATCCCTCGGTGCCGGTGCGGCTGGCCGAGCTGATGCTGGAGGCGGGCGCGCCGAAGGGCGTTCTGAACGTGGTGCAGGGCGACAAGACCGCCGTCGACGCCATCCTGAACCACCCCGACATCAAGGCCGTGAGCTTCGTCGGCTCTTCCGACATCGCGGCCTACGTCTATGCGCACGGGACCGCGACCGGGAAACGTGTGCAGGCCATGGGCGGGGCGAAAAACCACGGCATCCTGCTGCCCGACGCCGACTTCGAGCAGGCCACCAAGGACATCGTCGGCGCGGCCTACGGCTCGGCGGGCGAGCGCTGCATGGCGCTGCCGGTGGTGGTCCCTGTCGGCCGCAAGGCGGCCGAGGAGATCCGCGAGCGGGTGCTGGCCGAGATCGAGACGCTGAAGGTCGGGCTCTCCACCGATCCGGCCGCCCAGTACGGCCCGGTCGTCACCGCCGCGCACAAGACGCGGATCGAGGACTACATCCAGATCGGCGTCGACGAGGGCGCCGAGCTCGTCGCCGATGGCCGCGGCTTCAAGCTGCAGGGCTACGAGAACGGCTTCTTCATCGGCCCGTCGCTGTTCGACGGCGTGAAGCCCTCGATGCGCACCTACCAGGAGGAGATCTTCGGGCCGGTCCTGCAGATCGTCCGCGCCGAGACCCTGGAAGAGGCGATCGCACTGCCCTCGGGGCACCAGTACGGCAACGGCGTGGCCATCTTCACCCGCAACGGCCGCGCCGCGCGCGAGTTCGCGAGCCGGGTCAACGTCGGCATGGTCGGCATCAACGTGCCGATCCCGGTGCCGGTCGCCTATCACACGTTCGGCGGCTGGAAGCGCTCGGCGTTCGGCGACATCAACCAGCACGGCATGGAAGGGGTCCGGTTCTACACCAAGACCAAGACGGTGACCGCCCGCTGGCCCGAAGGCGCCCAGGACGACAGCGCCTTCGTCATCCCGACGATGCAGTAGCTCACCCGTCGAGCCGCTCGCGCGGCGTTCCGGGATGCCAGCTAGGTCCGCCGGCTGACGATGTCCTTGTTGAGCTGGCGCGTGCGCTTGCCCTGGCCGCGCTCTGCCTCGGTCTTGACGCCGCGGCGGCTGTGGTTTGCGGAGCGAGTCATGGCCTCGTCGCCGTCCTCGCCCCAGTCCTGCTCGGGATTGTCGTCCTGACCCACATCGTGGATGTCGACACCCGCGGGCGTGCTGGCGCCGAGGTCGCCGGCCTCGTCCAGGCCCGCCGCATTCCGGTCATCGACCCCGGGCTCGCCGGCAAAGTCGCGCCGCTCGCGCGACGGGACTCCGCGGGACTGGGCGCCGTCGCCGGGGCCCTGGCTCGGGCCCGCCGCGCCGTGGTCGGTGACCTCTCCGCCACGATCGTCGCCTGGCGTCGGCTCGAGGCTCTGATCGAACGGCTCCAGGCGCTGCGGGTCGGTCGCGTGCTGGTCGCGATTCGGAGCCCGTTGGGCGTTCATCTCCTTCTGGCCGACGCCCAAGCCTTGCCGTTCGGCGCGGTTGGCGGCGGGGGTTGAGGTGCGAAAGGTGCGGTCGTCTTCGGCCATGGGACCTCTCCTCTTGCCTGAGGCCTCAACCCCCTGAGCGTCGCCCCGTTCCTTGCCGAACGGCCACGGCGCCGCTAGGCGGAAGCGCGATGCCGTCCGCGCTTCAAGCCGCCTATGACGAGCGCCTGGCCGCAGGCGACATCCGGCCCGATCCCGCGCAGGGCGAGGCGCTGCGCGCGCTCGTGCGGCTGGAGGGCGAGCTTGCGGCGGCTCCGCCGCCCAACGCCCTGAAGCGGCTGTTCAGGAGACCCGAGACGCCCCCGCGCGGCATCTACCTGTTCGGGCCGGTGGGCCGGGGAAAGTCCATGCTGATGGACCTGTTCTTCGAGACCGCGACCGCCGAGCCCAGGCGGCGAACCCATTTCCATATGTTCATGGGCGAGGTCCACCGGCTGATCGAGACCTGGCGCAAGGGCTCGGCCGCGGAGCGCAGGGCGCGCTTCGGCCGCTCGAAGGGCGACGATCCCATCCCGCCGGTGGCCGGCGTCGTCGCGGCGGGGGCGAGGCTGCTCTGCTTCGACGAGTTCCAGGTCACCGACATCGCCGATGCGATGATCCTCGGCCGGCTGTTCGAGGCCCTCTTCGCGGGCGGCGTGACCCTGGTCGCAACCTCCAACCGGCCTCCCGACGAGCTCTACAAGAACGGCCTCAACCGTCAGCTCTTCCTGCCCTTCATCGAGCTCCTGAAGGCGAACGTGGAGGTGGTGGAGGTGGGCGGACGCCATGACTACCGCCTCGACCGGCTCAGGGCCGCCGGCGCCTGGTTTTCGCCGCTCGACCCGGACAACGAGCGCAGCTTCGACACCCTCTGGCGCGACATGCTGGGCCGCGCGGAGGAGACCGGCGCGACCGTGGAGGTGCTGGGCCGCAAGATCACCCTGCCGCACGCCGCCGGCGGGATGCTGCGGGCGAGCTTCGCCAGCCTGTGCTCGGTGGCGCTCGGCCCCAATGACTACCTGGCGATCGCCGAGACCTTCCACACGGTGTTCCTGGAAGACGTGCCGAAGCTCACCGCCAACCGGCGGGAGGAGGCCCGCCGGCTGGTGATCCTCATCGATGCGCTCTACGAAGCGCACGCCCGGCTGGTCGTGCTGGCCGAGGCCCAGCCTGCGCAGCTCTATCCGGCCGGCGGCGGCGCCTTCGAGTTCGAGCGCACCGCCTCGCGCCTGGAGGAGATGCGCTCGGCCGAGTGGCTGGAGGAGCGGGAGTAGGGCGGCTACTTCGGAGGAGTCGCGGGGGCGGGCGTCGGCTCGTCGCCGCGCACCACGTGAGGCGTCACCACGATGTAGAGCTCGGTCTTGGCGCGCATCTTGTGCTCGGTGTCGAACAGGCGGCCGAGCGCGGGGACGTCCCCCAGGCCGGGCAGCTTGATCCGGTGCGCCAGATCGCTCTCCTGCGTGAGACCGCCGATCACGAAGGAATCGCCGTCCCGAACCGTCGCCGATGTGGAGGCCTCGCGCTGGCTGATGGTCGGATAGCCCTGCGAGAAGCCGGTCACGCTGGAGACCACGGCGAACACGTGCGAGGTGACGAAGCCGTCGTCGCTGACCCTGGGAGCGATCTGCAGGGTGACGCCGACGTTGACGTACTGCACCTGCTGCTGGACCGCATTGACGCCGGAGAGCGCGATGGAGGTCAGAATCGGCAGGGCGTCGCCGGTGACGATCTTGGCGGCCGACCCGCTCTGCGCGGCGATCCGGGGCTTGGAGATGATGCGACCCTCGCCCTTGTCGATCTGGGCGTAGAGGGCCGCCTGCAGGTTGACGATGCCGCCGCCGCTGCGCGAGGTGTTGGGCAGGCCCGGGAAGTCGCCGCGCGACAGGGCGTAGGCGGCGGTGGCGATCTGGCCGTTGGCGTTGTTGAAGTCGAGGCCGAGGTTGCGGGCGCCGGATTCGGTGAGCTCGACGAACTCGGTCTCGAGAACCACGCTGACCACCGGCACGTCGAGCTTGGCGATCTGCGCCTTGAGCCCGGCGACCAGGGCGGGCGGACCTTTCAGGATGACCGCATTGAGCCGCCGATCGACGCCCACGCTCGCGTCGACGGCGCGGCCAAGCGGCTCGGACGAGGCGCCCTGCTGCTCCATCGCCGCCGAGAGGTTCGGGGGCGCGACGCCGCCGGCGCCGCCGTAGTAGCCCTGGAATCCCGAGGAGCCGAAGCCGGGCTCCTGCGGCGTGAAGTTGTCGTTCGGCCGGATCAGGCGGTCGCCGGTGAGCAGGCCCACCACCTCGCTGACGTCGGCGTATCGGAGCGGCACCACCTCGAAGACTTCGCCCGGCCCCGCGACGAGCCCGGCATGCGGCTCGACCGGCATGGCGGCGGCCGAGCCCGGGGCTGGACGCCCGGACGGGATCGGCGCCGTCGCCCAGAGCGGCGGCGCCTGGGCGCCGGCGGCCGGGGCCTGGAACGACGCCGCAAGACCCGCGAGCGTCATCGCTGTGAACGTCCTGAACCGCACGCGCATCGACCGGCGGCGGCGGGCGCGCATGCCCGCCGCCGACCGTGCCCCGATCTCAGTTGACGGTGACGCGCCGGCCGACGATGCGGCCCCCGACGTGCTGCAGCAGGGTGGCGCCGGTCGGATCGTAGACGTCGATCGTGAACGGCCCCTCGAACGAGGCGCCCTTCGCATCCAGGACCACGTCCTCCTTGATGTTGACCCGGCCGTTCAGGGTTCCGCTCGTCGGATCGTAGCTGAGCGCGAAGTGGTTCAGCCGATAGCTGAACGGCCCGGTCTGGGCCCAGACGCCGAGGCAGAAGTTCTCGGTCGAGGGCGCCCGGCCGCCGCTGTTCATGATCTCGGTGCCGTCGCTGTGCCACGCGGCGTAGCCGAAATCGATCATGGCGCCGCCGGCCAGGAACTGCACGCTCCACAGCCCGACGATCGAGGACGCCCCCACGTTGGCGCGGATCAGCCCGGCCCCGGGGTCCGCCGAACCGCTCCAGACCGCCGGCGCGAGCTTGGCCGTATCCCCGCAGCCCGCCCATGCGGGCGCCGCGAGCGCCAGGGCGCCGAGCGCCGCCAGGCCCACGACCGAACCCTTCATCGAAATACCCATGACAGCCTCCCAAACCGATGCCCGGGCCGTTCCCGGGCTCTGGCGCAAGTGTCCGACAGGGGCCGCCCGGACGGCTCCGATTTCTTCCCGACCGAAGGCCAATCTTGCGCCGACCCCCCGCCGACTTCCGTGCGGAGGCGGGCGGCGCCCCCCCATGGCGAAGGCGGCGCCTAGGCCCTCAGGCTGTCCACCAGCTGGCGCGCATAGGGGCGCAGCTCCGCCTCGGCGCGGACCACGATCTTCAGCTCGCGCACGGCCCAGTCGTCGGCGAGCTCGACGACCCCCAGGTTCATGGTGCGCACCGCGCGGCGGGCGGTGGTCTCGGGCACCACCCCGACGCCCACGCCGCATTCCACGAGCCGGCAGACCGCATCGAACGAACGGAGCTGCACCCGCAGCCGCAGCGGCCGGCCCTCGCGCGCCGCGCGGGCGGCCAGGAACCGCTGCAGCGAACTCGACCGCTCGAGGCCCACGAACTCGCCGTCCAGCACCTCGGCGAATCCGACCCGGCCGCGCGTCGCCAGCGGATGGTCCGCGGCGGTCACCACCACGAACCGGTCGGAGCGGAACGGGTAGGTGGCGAGCGCCCCCACGTCGACCGTGCCGGCGACGATGCCGATGTCGGCCGCGCCCTCGGCCACCAGCCCGACGATCTCGTCGGAGAGCCGCTCCTCGAGGTCGACGCTGACCTGCGGGTGGCCGGCCAGGAAGGAGGACAGCGCCTCGGGCAGGAATTCGGTCAGGGCGTTGGTGTTGGCCAGCAGCCGCACCTCCCCGGAGAGGCCGCCGGCGAACGCGCCGAGGTCCTCCTTCAGCCGCGCGCTCTGGGCCAGGATGGTCCGGGCATGCTTCAGAAGCGTGCGGCCGGCCTCGGTCGGCGCGACCCCCTGGCGCGAGCGGGTGAGGAGCGCCGCGCCGAGCGCCTCCTCCATGCGGCGGATGCGGGTGGAGGCCGCGGCGAGCGCCAGGGCCGAGCGCTCGGCCCCGCCGGTGATCGAACCGGCCTCCACGATCTCGCAGAACAGCCTCAGGTCGGTCAGGTCGTAGCGCATGCCATCCTTCGTCCTTGGCGAAGGAAGCCTACAGGAAAGACGCATTGCCGCAGAGTGGGAAACCGCGGCAGGTTTCGGCGTTGGCGAAGGCTGGCCGGTTCGACTCCGCAGCTTCGTTGACACCCCGGGGCTGGCGCTTAAAAGCCCCGACACGAGAGATACGCGAGGGAGTCCGAGCGAGATGAGCGACGCCGCCACAGGGCCCCGCGAGCCGCCGCTGTCGCCATTCACGACGGTCTGGCGCTGGCACGTGACCATGTTCGCCTCGATCGCGCACCGGGTGACCGGGGTGGCGCTCTACGTCGGCGCGCTGATCGCCGCGGCCTGGGCGGTCTCGCTGGCGGCGGGCCCGCAGCCCTATGCGGCCTTCAAGGGCCTCATGGGCTCCCCCATCGGCCTGGTCGTGATGTTCGGGCTGACGGTGAGCTTCTTCTATCACCTGGC
>NZ_DATIMC010000141.1:0-14116 GCF_035475775.1 Phenylobacterium sp.
TCGCCAAGTACATCAAGGCGCGCTGGGGACGGCCCGGCCCCTGCGGCGTCGCGCTGAAGAAGCTGCTGGTCGACATCATCGAGGCGCCCGAGGTCTACAAGAAGATCGTCGGCATGCAGATGCTGGTCGAGGGCCTGGCCATGGGCGCCTTCGCCAACGGCTACAAGCACAACCGCGATCCGGTCGCCAAGAAGCTGTTCCAGCTGGTGATGACCGACGAGGCCTTCCACCACAAGTTCGGGAAGATCTGGGCCGACCGCACGGTGCCGCACCTGAGCCAGGCCGAGCGCGATCTGGTGGAGGACTGGACCGCCCACTGCGCCCAGAAGCTGCTGTTCGACCGTGGCGACCCCCGCCAGTCGGCGGAAATCTACGGCCGCTTCGGGCTGGATCCCGAGCGGGTGATCGCCGACATCGTCCAGCGCCGCAAGGAACGCGACCCGACGCGCAAGTTCAAGGGTGAGACCAACGTCTTCCGGGTGCTGATCAAGACCCTGCTCAACGCCGGCCTGATCACGCAAAGGACCCGCGGCTTCTACGCCATGTACGTGGACATGGACGAGCTGGCCGGCGAGGGCTCGCGCATGCCCGGCGACGACATCGCCGAGGAAGGCATCCGCTACCTGCAGGCGATCAACTTCAAGGACCGCGCCCGGCCGGTGACGATCGCGGCGGAATAGCCGCGGCGGTGACAGACGCGAAACGCTTCTGAACGGCGCTGTCATCTGAGGTTAAGCTTGGGCGCCTATCTTGCGTCCAAATGACCCGCCGCCCGGACTCGCCGGACGGTTTGCAGATCGCGGTTCCGTCTCTATCTGGGGCGTCATGCTGAAGCGAATCCTCGTCTCCGCCGCCGCGCTCGCCGCCTGCTCGGTCGTCTCGCCCGCGCTCGCCGCCCCCGCCGCCGCGGCGCCCAGGATCGAGCTCGCCCAGATGACCGGCCGCTGGTACGAGGTGGCCCGCACGCCGAACCAGCTGCAGCGCGGCTGCGAGGCCGGCACCTCCGACTGGACGCGCTCGCCGGGCGGGTTCGCGGTCGTGCAGGCCTGCCACAAGGGCGCGCCCGACGGGCCGGTCTCCCAGTGGCGGGCGCGGGCCCGCGTCGCCGATCCGGTGACCAACTCGGTGTTCAAGATGAGCTTCTTCGGCGGCCTGGTCTCGAAGGAGTACCGGGTGCTGGACCACCGGCCCGACCAGGGCTGGCTGATCCTCGCCACCGACGACGGCCATTATCTCTGGCTGATGTCCCAGAAGCCCACCCTGCCGGCGGCGATCCGCGCCCAGGCGCTGGCCCGCATCAAGCAGCTCGGCTTCGACGTCGGACGCCTGGAATTCCCGCCGCCGCCGCGCAGCTGAGGCGCACGCCGTCATCTCCGCTTGATCTGGGAACGGAGCCGGAACAGAGTCGGCCGGCATGGACGTCTCGGTCACCGTCGTCTCGGTCTCCCGCCCCGAGACCACCGCCGCCGTCACCCGCGGCGCGGCGCGGCTCTTGACCGCGCTCGGCTACGCGCCGCTGGCCGAGGTGACGCTGCCCAACGGCCGCCGCGCCGACCTGATGGCGCTCGGGCCCAAGGGCGAGATCTTCATCGTCGAGGTGAAGTCCAGCCTCGAGGACTTCCGCACCGACCAGAAGTGGGGCGATTACCTGCCCTACTGCGACGCCTTCGCCTTCGCCGTCGCCCCGGAGTTCCCGCGCGAGGCGCTGCCCGAGGCGCCCGGCCTGATCGTCGCCGACGGGTTCGGGGGGGCGATTCTCAGGGAAGCGCCGGTCGCGGCGCTGGCCGGCGCGCGGCGCAAGGCGCTGACCATCGCCTTCGGCCGGCTGGCGGCGCTGCGCGCCGAGGGCGTGCAGGCGGTCGAGCTGTAGTGCAAATCGGCCATGACGGATTTGGATTTAGAGGGCGCGAATTCGTCGTCAGGTCACCAGCACGATCTTGCCGACGAAGTCGCCGCTCTCCATCAGCGCGTGGGCCTTGCCGGCCTCCGCCAGTGGGAAGGTGCGGTCGACCAGCGGCTTGACCTTGCCGGCCTCGATCCACGGCCAGACGACGCGCTCGACGGCGGCGGCGAGGCGGGCCTTCTCATCGGCATCGCGCGGCCGCAGCGTCGAGCCGGTGACGACGGCGCGCTTCTGCATCAGGCGGAACACCGGGAAGCTGATCTCGCCGCCGCCCAGCGCGGCGATGAAGACGATGCGGCCGCCGGTCTTCAGCGCATCGAGCTCCTTCGGGAAGTAGTCGCCCGCGACCATGTCGAGGACCACGTCGAGGCCGCCCTCGCGCTTGGCGACTTCGGCGAAGTCCTCCGCCGTCGCATCGACAGCGACGTCGGCGCCCAGTCGTTTGGCCTCCCGCGCCTTCTCCGCCCCGCGGGCGGTGGCGATCACCTTGGCGCCGGCGGCCTTGGCCATCTGGATGGCGGTCGTCCCGATCCCGGAGGTCGCGCCGTGCACCAGGAAGGTCTCGCCCGCCTTGAGCCCGCCGTGCTCGAACACGTTGGCGTAGACGGTGAACACCGTCTCCGGCAGGGCCGCCGCCTGGACGAAGTCGAGGCCCTTGGGGATCGGCAACGCATGCCGCGCATCGCAGGCGGCATACTCGGCGTAGCCGCCGCCGCCCAGCAGCGCGCAGACCGCATCGCCAGCCTTCCAGCGGCCGGCCGGCTCGACGACCTCGCCCGCGACCTCCAGGCCGATGGTGGGGGGCGCGCCCGGCGGCGGCGGATAGCCGCCCAGCCGCTGCAGGATGTCCGGCCGGTTGACGCCGGCCGCCTTCACCGCGATCAGGATCTGCCCCGGCTTCGGCTCGGGACGGGGAATCTGCACCGCGCGCAGCGCCTCGGCGGGGCCCTTGCCGCCTTCGACGCCGATCGCGGTCATGGTCGATTGGCTCATGGGTGTGGCTCTCCCGGACTTGCGAAAGGCTCGCGTGCGCGCTTGGATAGCGCCCAAACGGGGGCCGGCAAAGGAGGCTCGCGCATGGAAGAACCGGCGGAAGTTCGGGTGGTCCGCGGCCAGCGGCTGACCGAGGCGGTCCGCGAGGACCTGGAGCTGTTCGGAGTCGTCGAGCTGCAGGAGCGGCTGGACATCCTGCGCTCGGAGATCGCGCGCGTGGAGGCGCACATCGAGCGTAAGCGGGCGGGCCGGGCGGCGGCCGACGCCCTGTTCGGCGCCAGGTCCGGCTGAAGCGGCCGGGATTGGCACGGCGGTTGCACGCGGTCCCGTCGACCAGACGGCGCCGTGCGGCGACGGGAAGGCTAGAGGGGGCCGACGCCCAGATGTTCGACGCAAACGCCGCACGCCTGCGCGCCGAGGTCATCCAGGACTTCGCCCGCTCGGAGCTCTTCGAGCGCACCTTCGTGGAAGGCATGGAGCTGGTGGAGGAGACCGCCGGCTACCTGGACGGCGCGGGGCGGCAGGCCTCCAAGCTGCTGTCGCGCAACGCCGCGCTGGCCTACGCCTCGCAGAGTATGCGGCTCACCACCCGGCTGATGCAGATGGCCTCCTGGCTGCTCGTCCAGCGGGCGGTGCGCGAAGGCGACATGGCCGCGGAAGCCGCCTGCGAGGAGCGCTACCGGCTCTCCGAGGCGGCGTCGGCCGAGACCGGGGGCGAGAACGAGCTGCCGCGCGAATTGCTGGCGCTGACCGGCCGCGCCGAGCGCCTCTACGAGCGCGTCCGCCATCTCGACCGACGGATGTACGTCGAGGCGCCGGCCGAGGAGGAGCCGCATCCGGTGCTCTCGCAATTCGACCGGCTGAAGCAGGCGTTCGGGGGTTAGAGTCTTTCGATCCGGCTGGGGGGCTGGGGGAACGGAAAAGCCGCGGAGGGCGACCTCCGCGGCTTTTCTTGTCGGCTTGGATCGCCGCATGCGCGGGGATCACTCCGGCTGGCGCCGGGTCATTTCCGCGTGAAGGCGCCGAACTTGGCGTTGAAGCGCGAGACGCGGCCGCCGCGGTCGATCAGGTGCTGGGCGCCGCCGGTCCAGGCCGGATGGGTGCGCGGATCGATGTCCAGCTGCAGGGTCGCGCCTTCCTTGCCGTAGGTCGAGCGCGTGCGATAGCTCGTGCCGTCGGTCATCACCACGGTGATGAAGTGGTAGTCGGGGTGAGCATCTTGTTTCATCGCGCGGACGCCTGACGTAAAGCTGCGGCCAAATGGCAAAAAGCCGCCGGGGCGGCGGCCCGAAAGAGCCCGCGCCTATAGCTGAAACCCCGGCGGAAATGCAAGGTTTGAGTGGGTCATGAGTGAACCGTCGGCCGCGGCCGCGGCGCCGGGGCGGCCGAGCAGCGGCCAAGCGCTTGTCCAGGACCTCAGCGAGGCGGCGGCGCGGCGGCCGCGCAGCCGCAACATCACCGCGCTGCGCAGGCTGGCGCCGTTCGTCGCCCGCCATCGGCTGGACGCGCTGCTGGCCGGCCTCTTCCTGCTGATCTCCTCCAGCGCGACGCTCGGCATCACCGGCGGCGTGCGGCTGCTGGTCGACCACCTCACCGGCCCCAGCGCCTCGCCGGCCGGGGTCGACCGCTGGTTCCTGCTGCTGGGCGCCATCGCGCTCACCCTGGCGCTCGCCAGCGCCGGCCGCTATTTCTTCGTCACCAAGCTCGGCGAGCGCGTCGTGGCCGACCTGCGCAAGCTCGTCTATCGCCACATCCTGACGCTGGATCCGGCCTTCTTCCTGCACACCCGCACCGGCGAGGTGCTGTCCCGCCTCACCACGGACATCCAGATCGTCGAGACGCTGGTCTCCACGTCCATCTCGGTGGCGCTGCGCAACCTGGTGATGCTGGTGGGCGCGCTGGCCCTGATGCTGGCGGTGAGCCTCCGGCTGACTGGGCTGGTGCTGCTCCTGATCCCCGTGGTCATCGTGCCCTTGTTCCTGTTCGGCCGCCGGGTGCGCGCGCTCACCACCTCCGCGCAGGACCAGTTCGCCGACGCCGTGGGCTACGCCGGGGAGACGCTGGACGCCCTGGAGACCGTGCAGGCGTTCGGCCGCGAGGGCCGCGCGGCGCAGGGCTTCGGCGCGGCGGTGGAGGCGGCCTTCCGCACCTCGCTGCGCCGCATGTCGGCCCGCTCGGTGATGACCGCGCTGGTCATCGCGCTGATCTTCGGCGGCGTGGTGGTGATCTTCTGGCTGGCCGTGCACCAGGCGCTGGCGCACGCGATGAGCTGGGGCGTGCTCTTCCAGTTCGCCTTCCTGGCGGTGCTCGCGGCGAGCTCCGTTGGCCAGCTCGGGGAGACCTGGGGCGACGTGCAGAAGGCGGCCGGCGCCATGGAGCGCATCGGGGAGCTCTTGGACGCCCGCCCGGCCGTCGCCGCGCCCGCCGAGCCCCGGCCGCTGCCCATGCCGCCACGCGGCGAGCTCGCCCTGCAGGACGTGACCTTCGCCTATCCCGGCCGGCCGGACCTGCCGGCGCTCCGGGACTTCAGCCTGCAGGTGAGCCCGGGCGAGCGGGTGGCGCTGGTCGGTCCCTCGGGGGCCGGCAAGAGCACGGTGCTGCGCCTGCTGCTGCGCTTCTACGATCCGCAGGCCGGGCGCGTGCTGGTGGACGGCGTCGACGTGCGCCAGGCCGATCCGGCGCAGGTGCGCGCCCGCATGGCGCTGGTGGCGCAGGATTCGCCGCTGTTCTCCGGCTCGGCCGCCGACAACGTGCGCTTCGGGCGTGAGAACGCCGCGCCCGACGAGATCCGCGCCGCGGTGCGCGCCGCCCAGGCCGAGGGCTTCCTGGCGTCCCTGCCGCAAGGGCTCGACACGCCCGTGGGCGAGCGCGCCCGGGCGCTTTCCGGCGGCCAGAGACAGCGGCTGGCGATCGCCCGCGCCCTGCTTCGCGAAGCGCCGATCCTGCTGCTCGACGAGGCGACCAGCGCGCTGGATGCGGAAAACGAGCGGCTGGTGCAGCGCGCGCTGGATGAGGCCATGCAGGGCCGCACGACCCTGGTCATCGCCCACCGGCTGGCGACCGTGCTGAAGGCCGACCGCATCGTGGTGATGGAGGAGGGCCGGGTGGTCGAGCAGGGCCGCCATCACGAGCTGGTCGCCCGCGGCGGCCTCTACGCGC
The DNA here is from genome assembly GCF_035475775.1 of Phenylobacterium sp. Taxonomy (GTDB): domain Bacteria; phylum Pseudomonadota; class Alphaproteobacteria; order Caulobacterales; family Caulobacteraceae; genus Phenylobacterium. The sequence goes on from NZ_DATIMC010000141.1 coordinate 6,056, forward strand.
GGCTGGCCGCCCTGCAGTTCGGCGAGGCGGCTTAGCGCTTCCATGCCGCCAGGTAGCGGTCGCGCGCCGCCACGTTGAGGGCCGTGAAATCGCTGAACAGGCCGTCGATCCCGGTCGCGTAGAGGGCGCTGTAGAGGGCGTCCACGTCGCCGTGCTCCGCCGGCGAGGCGCCGCGGCGAAGCTTCGCCGGCAGGAAGGCGTTCTCGGCCCGCACCGTCCAGGGATGCACCGCCAGCCCCTTCGCGTGCGCCTCGGCGACCAGCGGCGTGGCGGGGCCGAGGCTCCCGTCAATGACCGGGACCACCATCGGCCACTCCGGCCCGATCCCGTCGGCGTAGGCCGCCACCTGCCTCAGCCCGGCCGCGCCGGTCATCTCCCTGTAGCTGAGGTTCGGGGCGTCGGCCGGCCCGCCCGTGGTCTGGACGAGCTGGATGAGCGGAGCCTTCGAGAGCGTGCGGAAGGTCTTCAGCGCGCCCACCTCGAAGCACTGAACGAACACCGGGGCGGTGCGGGAATCCAGACCGTTCCGCCTCAGCGCGTCGAGCAGCCGATGCTCCAGCGGCAGGCCGATGGAGGCGAAATAGGTGGGGTGCTTCATCTCCGGATAGGTGCCGATCGGCCGCCCCACGCGGCGGCTCTCCGCCTTCGCGAGGTCGAGCATCTCCTGGTAGGTCGGGATGGCCTCCAGGCCGTCGAACCTGGCGCTGCTGGGCCTGAGCTGCGGCAGCCGCTCGCGGGCGCGCAGGGTCTTCAGCTCTTGCAGCGTGAAGTCGTGGGTGAACCAGCCCGTGAGCTTCTCGCCGTCGATGACCTTGGTGGTCTTTCGGGACGCGAATTCCGGATGCTTCGCGACGTCGGTCGTGCCGCCGATCTCCGGCTCGTGGCGGACGACGAGGTGGCCGTCCCGGGTCGGGACGAGATCCGGCTCGATGAAGTCCGCCCCTTCGGCGATCGCCAGCCGGTAGCCCATCAGGGTGTGTTCGGGCCGCTCGCCGCTGGCGCCGCGATGGGCGATGGCCAGCGGGCGCTTCCTCTTGGGCGCGGCGCGTGCGCGAGACGCGGCGAGGGCGGGCAGGGCGGCCGAGAGGGTGCGGCGAGTCAGGTCCATGCCGCGAGCTTAGCCGTATTCGGGGCCTATTTCGCGGCCTGCAGCCGCTCCAGGAGCCGTGCGTGGATATCCAGGTTGCCGGCGCAGACCGAGCCGGAGCCCACCGCGTCTTCGGCCCCGTCGGCGTTGCTGACCCGACCGCCGGCCTCGGCGACCAGCAGCACCCCGGCCGCCACGTCCCAGGACGACAGGTCCCGCTCCCAGTAGCCGTCATAGCGGCCGGCGGCGACCCAGGCGAGGTCGAGCGCCGCCGAGCCGAAGCGCCGCACGCCCGCCACCTTCTGGCTCACCTGGTGCAGCTCCTTGAGGAACCGGGCGTGCTGGCCGTGGCCCAGGAAGGGGATGCCGGTGGCGATCACCGCCTCCTCCAGCCGGGTGCGCTGGGCGACGCGCAGGCGCCGGTCGTTGACGAAGGCGCCCTTGCCCTTCTCGGCCCAGAACATCTCGTTGGTGGCGGGATTGTGGGTGATCGCCGCGACCACCGCGCCCTCGCGCTGCAGGGCGATGTTGATCGCGAAGTGGGGGATGGCGTGCAGGAAGTTGGTGGTGCCGTCCAGCGGATCGACGATCCAGGTGTGGGTCTTGTCGGTGCCCTCGACGAGGCCGCGCTCCTCGGCCAGGAAGCCGTAGCCGGGCCGCGCCTTGGAGAGCGCCTCGAACAGCACCTGCTCGGACTTCAGGTCGGCGGCGGAGACGAAGTCGGCCGGCGCCTTCTTGGCCACCACCAGCGCGGAGAGCTCGCCGAAATCCCGGTTGAGACCGCGCGCGGCCTTGCGCGCGGCGTCGCTCATCACCTTCAGGAGGGCCGACTGGGTGGACATGGGGCGCGGACCCTATTTGCGCGGGTCTGGCAAAGCAAGGTTGCGGCGCCCAAGTCTGGAGCCGAGCGAACGAGGGGCAGGTCATGGCGGAAGATCGGGTTCGCGAGGCGAGCTGCGCCTGCGGCCAGTTGAAGATCCGGCTGCGGGGCGAGCCGGAGTACGTCTCGAGCTGCGCCTGCCAGCAATGCCAGCGCCGGACCGGAAGCCCCTATGGCGTCACCGCCTTCTTCCTCGCCGAGCAGGTGGTCTCCCATGCGGGCGAGGCGGCCCAGTTCCGCCGAACCGCCGAAAGCGGCAACGACCTCACCTTCCGCTTCTGCCCGAACTGCGGCTCGACGGTCTGGTGGGAGCCGCATGGCCGGCCCGGGCGGATCTGCGTGGCGTGGGGCGCCTTCGCCGATCCCGAGTTCCCGCCGCCCCAGCGGCTGATCTGGACGGACCACAAGCCGGCCTGGGTCGGTGCGCCCCCCGGCGCGCCGGAATTTCCGCGCGGGCCTACGCCACGCTGATCTTCGCGAAACGCGGCGGGCGCTTCTCGACGAAGGAGGCGACCCCCTCCTTGAAGTCGTCGCGCGCCAGGCTCTCGTCGATCCAGCCGGCGGTCTCGGCCGCGGCGTCGCCGAGCTCCCGGTTCAGGTGCCGCCAAACCTGCTTCTTCATCATCATCAGCGCGATGGGGGCCGAGGTTCCGGCGATGGCGCGCAGATAGGCCCGGGCCTCGACGGCGGCCTGGCCGGGCTCGCAGAGCCGGTTGGCCCAGCCCATCCGATGGGCCTCGGCCGCCTCGATCCGGCGCGAGCTCCAGAAGATGTACAGCGCGTTGGAGGGCCCGACCAGGCGCGGCAGCATCCAGCTCGTGCCGTGCTCGGCGATCAGGCCGCGCGGGGCGAAGGACGAGACGATCCGCGCGCCCTCGTCCATGAAGCGCATGTCGCAGAAGGTGGCGTAGCTGAAGCCCAGGCCCGCGCAGACCCCGTTCACGGCCGCGATCAGCGGCTTTCTCAGCCCCAGGAAGTAGGCCGGCGAAGCCCGGTAGTTCGGGTCCTGGTCGGGATTGCCGGGCTCGGCCTTCAGGTGCTCGTGGCGCTCGGACAGGATCCGCCCCGCCGCGCTCATGGCCCCCAGCGCGTTCATGTCGACGCCGGAGCAGAAGCCGCGGCCGGCGCCCGTCAGCACCGTGCCGATCACCTCGCGATCGCGTTCCGAGGCGTCCAGCGCATGGCGGACCTCGGCCTGGGTGAGGTCGGTCAGCGCATTCAGCGTCTCGGGCCGGTTCAGCGTGATGGTCGCGACCGGACCATCGATCTCGTAGAGGATCTCGGCGTAGGCGGTCATGGCGGGCTCCCGTCCGGCGGAGCGCCCAGAATGCGCCGGCTAGCCGCGCTCGGCGAGGCCTCTTGCGATCTCGGCGGTCAGCGCCTTCACCGCCGCGGCCGGGCCGTCGCCGTGCGACCAGACGCCGGCCGAAACCGCCAGGAAGTCCGCGCCGGCCGCGGCCAGGCCCGCGGCGTTCGCCGCCTGGATGCCGCCGATCGCCACGCAGGGGGTCTGCATGCTCTCCTGCCAGATCGAGAGGATCTCCGGATCGGCGCGGGTCTTGGCCGCCTTGGTGGCTGTCGGAAAGAAGGCGCCGAAGGCGACGTAGTCGGCGCCCGCCTCCGAGGCTTCCATGGCCAGGTGGCGGCTGTCGTGGCAGGTGACGCCGACGATGCCCTCCTTGCCGAGGAGCCGCCGGGCTTCGGCGTAGGGCGCGTCGTCCTGGCCGATATGGACGCCGTCGCAGCCGAGTTTCGCGGCCAGATCCGGGCGGTCGTTGAGGATCACCGCGACGCCGCGGGCCTGGGCGATCGGCGCCAGCGCATCCACGGCGGCGGCCACCACGTCGTCGGGCGCGTCCTTCAGCCGGATCTGCAGCGCCGCGACGTCGCCGGCGTCCAGCGCATGGCTGAGCGCGCGACCGAATCCCGCCAGGTCGTCGAGCCGGGGCGGAGTGATCAGGTAAAGGCGGCAGATCGGCGGGGCCATGGCCCCTCATACAGTCAGCGGAGCAGGCTTTTCAGCAGAAACGCCACGGCCGCGGTCGAGATGGCGCTGCCGGCGGCGATCGCGGCGAACCACGCGAGGCGAACCGCAAGCGGCGGCCGCGGCGCGCCGGGCTCCGGCGGGGGCTCAATGATAGAGCCGCGCATCCGCTCCCACCTTGCCGCGGAACACGTAATAGACCCACAGGCTGTAGCCGATGATCGCCGGCAGCAGGATCACCCCGCCGCCCAGCAGCAGGCCCAGGGCGTTGTCGGCGTTGGCCGCCTGCCGGAACGTCAGGACGTAGGGCACGACATAGGGGAAGAAGCCAACCGCCAGGCCGAGGTAGCCGGAGGCGAACACCAGCAGCGCGCCGAAGAACGGCCAGAAGTGCGCCCGGCGGCGCAGCGCGAGGGCGATGACCGCCAGGCCCAGTCCGCCCAGCAGGGGGATGGGCAGCCGCGGCGCGAGCTGCGTGAGGTCCACCCGGCCGCCGGAGAGGCCCCAGCGGGCGGTGATCTCCGGATGGACCACGAGGGTGGCTGCGCTGACGAGCGCCAGCAGGACGGCCACCACCGCCGCCGAAATCCAGGCCCAGCCCCGCGCCCTTTCGTGCAGCTCGCCCTCGGTGCGCCAGACGAGCCAGCAGGCGCCCAGCAGCGCGTATCCGGCCACCAGCCCGGCGGCCACGACGAGGCTGTAGGTCGAGAGCCAGTCGAACGGCCCGCCGGCGAACCGCCCGCCTCGAAGGCTGATGCCCTGGATGAAGCCGCCCACGACGAAGCCCTGCGCGAGCGTGGCGGCGATCGAGCCTGCCGCGAAGGCGCCCGTCCAGAACCGCTTGCCCGCCCGGCGGCCCCTGAGCCGGAACTCGAACGAGACGCCCCGGAAGATCAGCGCCATCAGCATCAGCAGGATCGGCACATAGAGCGCCGGCATCACCGCGGCATAGGCGAGCGGGAAGGCCGCGAACAGGCCGCCGCCGCCCAGCACCAGCCAGGTCTCGTTGCCGTCCCAGACCGGCGCCACGGTGTCCATCATCAGGTCGCGCTCGGCGGGGCTTCCGGCGAAGGGGAACAGGATGCCGATGCCCAGGTCGAAGCCGTCCAGCATCACGTACATCAGGACGGCGATCGCGAGGATCGCGGCCCAGATGAGCGGCAGGTCGAGGCTCACGGGACCGGCTCCGGCTCGTCGGGCGCGGCGGCGAGCGCATAACCGGGCGGACGGCCGCGGAGCGGCGGCTCGGTGTCGGCGTGCGGCGCCGGGACCGGCCCCTCGGCCACGAGCCGCAGGATGTAGAGCGCGCCCACGCTGAACACGATCGCGTAGATCACCAGGAAGGCCAGGAGCGAGAGCGAGACCTCGGCCGCCGTCACCGGCGAGGCGGATTGCGCGGTCCGCAGGACGCCATAGATGGTGTAGGGCTGGCGGCCCACCTCCGCCACGACCCATCCCGCGATCACCGAGATGAAGCCCGCCGGGCCCATCAGCACGCAGGCCCGCAGGAACAGGCGGTGGCGCTCCGGCGCGCCGCGGGAGGTGAGATAGCCGCCCCAGAATCCCAGCGCGATCATGAGAAGCCCCAGCCCCACCATGATCCGGAACGCCCAGAAGACGATGAACACCGGCGGCCGGTCATCTCGCGGGAACGATTTCAGGCCCCGGATGAAGGCGTGGGCGTCGCCCGCGGCGATCCAGCTGCCGAGCTCCGGTACCTCGACCGTGAGATGGTTCATTTCCTGCGCGCGGTCGGGCCATGCGGCGATGTGGAACGGCTGCTCGGATCGGCTCTCCCAGAAGGCCTCGATGGCCGCGAGCTTGGCGGGCTGCACCACCAGCACCTGTTTGCCCGACAGGTCGCCGACCACCAGCTGCAGCGGGGCCACCAGGGCGAGCATGCCGATCGCCATCTTCAGGCCCAGGCAGGACTCCCCTTCCTCCACATCGCGCAGCAGGCGCCAGGCTGACGCGGCGCCCACCATGAGGGCCGTCGAGAGATACGCCGCCAGCACCATGTGCACGAAGCGATAGGGGAAGGTCGGCGAGAAGATCACGGCCATCCAGTCGGTCGCCCGGAGCGCGCCGTTGGCGAGCCGCACATAACCCGCCGGATGCTGCATCCAGCTGTTGGCCGATATGATCCAGAAGGCCGAAGTGAGCGTGCCGAGCGCCACCAGCACGGTGGCCGCGAAATGCAGGCCGGGACCGACCTTGCGCCAGCCGAACAGCATGACCCCGAGAAAGCTCGACTCGAGGAAGAAGGCGGTCAGCACCTCGAAGGCGAAGGCCGGGCCGATCACCGGGGCGGCGAGGGCGGCGAAGGCGCTCCAGTTGGTGCCGATCTCGTACGAGATGACCACTCCGGAGACGACGCCCATTCCGAAGGAGATGGCGAAGATCTTCAGCCAGAAGAGGTAGAGGTTGCGGAACGCCTCGTTGCGCGTCGCCAGCCACAATCCCTCCAGCACCGCAAGGAAACTCGCGAGGCCGATGGTGAAGGCCGGAAAGATGATGTGGAAGGCGAGCGTGAAGGCGAACTGAAGGCGCGACAGCAGCAGCGCGTCGAAATCCATCTCGCCCTCGATCCGCGCTCGATTGTTCAGCGCGGCGTTCGCAGTCTCCAACGCACGATCGAGGCGGCCGGGCCTGCGGCAGACTGTCACGCTCGCCGCCGCGCCCAGCTTCACCGGAACCAAGCCCGCGGCCCGCGGTTTTCGGAGGCGAGCCGGAGGGATGCTGGGAGCTGGGATGCAAGCCGCCCGAACCGTGCGCGGGGCCGTGGACCGCCTCGTCAACAGTCGGGGCCGCTCCCTGCAGCACCTGCTGCTGGGACTGGGCCTGACCGCCGCCGCCGTCGGCCTCTCGGCGCTGATCGCCAGGGCCAATGCGCCCAGCGAGGCCAATCCGGAGGTCTATTCCGAGTTCGAGACGCCGGAGTCGCCGAAGGCCAAGCCGCCTCGGGCGGTGTTGTCCCTGATCTGGCCGCCGCTGTTCATGGCTCTGACGCTCTCCGGCCTCAGGATCTGGAACGCGCCGAAGAGCCCGCAGCGGACCCAGGCGCTCACGCTGTGGAGCGTCGTTCAGGCGATGAACGCGCTCTGGATGGCGCTCGGTCCGCGCCGCCTGGGCGGCCAGCTCGCCACGGCGACCGCGGCATTGGGCACGGCGGGCGCCTACGTCTGGCGGGCGAAGAAGGTGGATGCTCCGGCGGCGAGCATGGTCGCGCCCTACGTCGGCTGGATCGGCTTCGCCAACTTGCTCAGCGAGGAGCTCCGGCGGAAGAACGAGGCCAAGCCCACGATCCACTAGCGTCACGGCGCAGCTGAAATCCCAACGCCGTTGTTCGAAGACGGGGGGCGAATCCGGAGCCCGTCCGCCCATGTCCCGGCCAGATCCGTTCCGCGCCGCAGGCCTTGCCCTGGCGGCCGCCCTGCTCATCGCGGCGACCGCGCCCAATATGCCTGCGGCCACCGCCCAGCGCAGCGCCTTCGCCGCCGCCTTCGTCGAGGCCCTGCACTCGCAGGACGCCGCGCGGGTGACGGCCAACTACCATCCTGCCGTGCGGGCGTGCATGACGCCGCAGACCCGCGCCTTCTTCGATGTCATCGTGGCGGACGATCTTCGCAATGGCCGCCGGATCGGCGCCTACAAGCTGACCGCGCTCAAGCCGGTGACGGGACCGCCCGCCCTGATGGGCCTGCCGGCGGACGGATTCGCCTATCCCGTGGCTCCGACGCACGAGATGCAGGTCGAAACCAAGACCGGCCCGACCAGCGCCTTCGTGCTGCTCCGCTACCTCGCGCCCGCCAGCGGCCGATGGTACGTCGTCTACCCCTGCCCCAACGCCCGCGGCATGCAGTTCATGGCCCGCAGGACGGAGGAGCGCGAACGGCAGATCGACGAAGGCCGCAAGCTGGCGGCCAGCCTGCCGCCCGAGCTTCGCCGGGAGCTCTCCGGGCTGCTCGCGAAGGGCCATCTGATCGATGCGATCGCGCGCTACCGGCAGGCCACCGGCGCCGACGACCAGAGCGCACACCGGGTGATGGCGGCGCTGGAGGCCGCGCAATAGTCCGACTTCAGGGCCGGTCCTCGGGGCCGAAACGGTCG
>NZ_DATIMC010000142.1:0-8172 GCF_035475775.1 Phenylobacterium sp.
CGCCGCGTGGGCGGGGTTGAGGCTCGCATCGGGATTGAGCCGCAAAAAGGCCTCGGTCAGCGACTCCTCGGGCCGCAACATGGCGGTCTGCTGGTCGAGCAGCGCCGCCGCGACGCCCAGGCGCACGCGGCCTGAGGTGGGTGCAAGCTCACCGCAGGCGAGGCGGATCAGCGTGGTCTTGCCGGCGCCGTTGGGCCCCGAGACCGCGACACGCTCGGGCCCGACGAGCCGGAACGAGACGTCCGACAGCACCGGCGACCCGTCGGCATAGGCGAAGCCGGCGCGCTCGAAGACCAGCACCGTGCGACCGGCCGGCAGGCCCGAGGGCGGCAGGTCGAAGGCCAGCCGGCGCACCCGCTCGACGTTCGCTTCGGCCTCGGCGAGGCGCTCGCCGGCGTCGGCTTTGAGCCGTTCGGCGAGCCGGCTCTGGCGCCCACCCGTGGCCTCGGCGCGCTCCGCCTTGGCGTCGAGCAGCATCTTCGGCGCGTCGCCTTTGGCTCGGGTGCGCCGCCCGGCGGCGTCGCGCCGCGCCTTGCGCTCGGCGGCGAGCTGGGTCTCGCGGCCGACCCGGGCGAGGCCGGCGCGGGCGTCGGCGAGCGCGCGGGCTGCGGCGGCGTCTTCGGCGGCCCTGCGCTCGGCATAGAGATCGTAGCCGCCGCCGTAGAGGCGCGCGCCCAGGCTGGAGAGCTCGACGATCCGGTCCATCCGGCGCAGCAGCGCCCGGTCGTGGCTGACCACCAGCGCCCCGCCGCGCCAGCCGCCCAGCGTCTCGGCCACCCGCGCCCGGCCGGCAGCGTCGAGGTTGTTGGTCGGCTCGTCGAGCAGCAGCAGGTCGGGCGCGCGGGCGAGGAGCGCGGCCAGCGAAGCGCGAGTGAGCTGGCCGCCGGAGAGGCTCGCCGCCGGCCGGCGAGGGTCGAGACCGCCCAGGCCGAGCTCGGCGAGCGCAGCCTCGAGCCGGGCCTCCAGCGCCCAGTCCGCCTCGGCGAGGTCTTCCGCCGTTCCCTCCCCGGCCTCGATCCGGCGGAGCCTGGCCAGCGGCTCGGCCAGGCCCATGACCTCGGCGACGGTCGCGCCGGCCGGCGGCTCCGCGAGCTGCCGCAGCAGGCCCACGCTCCCTCGCCGCGCGATCGCGCCCGCCGCCGGGGCGAGCTCGCCGGCGATGGCGCCGAGCAGGCTGGTCTTGCCGGCGCCATTGCGGCCGACCAGCCCGGTGCGCTCGGCGCCCAGGCTGAGCGTCAGGTTTTCGAAGAGCGGACGGCCGTCAGGCGTCCTGAGGGCGAGACCGTCGAGGGTGACGAAGGCAGGCATGGGCGACCGGGGCTGCGTTGACGTGCGGGACGAAAGGGGCATCCGTCACGTGACGCATGGTCGGCCTCCTGCTGCGGGGCGGTTGTACAGGCGCAGGCGCGCGCCCGGCAAGCCCGCCGGGGCGGCTCAGGGCCCGACGGCGACGATCTCGCCCGAGGCGGTGTCGGCGTGCAACTCGCCCATGAAGGCGTAGGTCCCGGGCTTCAGCGGCCCGACCGTGAAGCTCGCCCGGCCGTGCGGGGTGACGTCCTTCTCCACGCGCAGGTCGTCGCTGTCGAACTCCTCGGAGGCGGCGTCCTGGTTGACCAGCTCGATGCGGATGGGCTGCCCGGCGGGAACGCTCACCCGATCGGGCGTGAAGCGATGGTCCTTCAGGGTCAGGGCGACGGTGACGGGCCGCCCGTCGTCGGCCGCGGCGGCGCCGGCCAGGGCGAAGGCTGCGAAGAGGGCGAGGACCGTGAGGCGCGGGATCATCGGGAGGACTCCAGGGTTCGGACTACGCTTATCCTGCAATTGACAATCGTTCGCAACTGGATATGCGAATGTTTCGCAACAACAGGAGTGGGCGATGCGACGATGCACGTGGGCGGCGGTGGCCGCCGCCGGGTTGGCCGCGATGGCCTGGGCCGGGGCGGCTGCGGCCGACGAGCCCGGCTTGGGAAACGCCGTCTACAGCCCCTATGTGAAGAATGGGATCACCGAGATCGAGGTGCGCGGCGGCCGGCTGACGGGCGGAGCCGACGACGGCGACTCCGGGGTGGTGGTGGAGCTCGAGCACGGTTTTTCCGACCGGCTGAGCCTGGCGCTGGTCACCGAGCTCGAGGACGGGGTCGGCGAACGCCGCAAGGTCGACGCCATCGGGCTGGAGGCGGTGAGCTACTTCGGCCAGATCCCCGGCGTCGGCGTCGATGTGGGCGGCTATCTCGAGTACGAGCAGCGCATCCACAATGAATCCGGCGTGCTGGAAAGCAAGATCCTGCTCGCCAAGCAGACCGGCCGCCTCGAGACCCTGGTCAACCTCATCGCCCAGCAGCCGCTCACCGATCGCCCGGGCGAAGGCGCCACGGCGTTCGGCTATGCGGCGCAGAGCACGCTCGATGCGGGCCGCAACCTGCGCCTGGGGGTGCAGGCGTTCGGCGACCTCGGCTCGAGCCGCAGCTTCGGCGGTCATCAGTCGCACTTCGTCGGGCCGGTGGCGAAATGGGAGGTGCGGCCCTCCGGCCGGGCCGGCGAGATCGAGCTGGAGGCGGCCTATCTGTTCGCCGCCGGGGCAGCCCGCCACGACACCGACGGCCAGGTGCGCCTGGCGCTGGAGTGGGAGAAGCGCTTCTAGCTCGTGCTTGTGAGCCCGACGCACGGTGTCCCGCCGAGATGTCGTTTGTGCGGGGCGGCAGGCTTTTCGATGATGGCGGCGCTTCCAAGGAGGCTGCCATGATCGTCCTGCCCCTTGCGGCCACCGCCGCCCCGGCCCGCGCGGCGCCGCAACCGCGCCTCGCCGCCCTCGCCCTCCTCCGCGAGCTTCGCGCGCTGTGGTGGTGGGGGGTGCGCCGCCACGTCGCGGAGCTGAACGGCTTGCCGCGCGAAGCCGTCGACGCGCCGCCGCGGCTCCGCTGGCCGTTTGCGCACTTGTGATCTTTCCTCACAGACGAGGCGCCGAGATGTCGATTGCTCTGTGAGCTTACGGATCCGATGCTGCACCGCACCGTGATCGGAGCGCACAGATGTCCAGGCGCCGCTACCTGCCCCTGACCGCTCTGCGGGCCTTCGAGGCCTTCGCCCGCCACGGCAAGATGAGCCTGGCCGGCGACGAGCTGTGCGTCACGCACGGCGCCGTGAGCCGCCAGGTGCGCAGCCTGGAGCAGCTGGTCGGCGTCAAGCTGACCCAGGGCCCGCGCAACAACCTGCAGCTCACCGACGCCGGCCAGAAGCTCGCCCGCTCGCTGGGCGCGACCTTCGACGAGATCGAGCGCAGCTTCCTGGAGCTGCGCGGCGAGGCGGACCGCGAGATCCACATCTCCTGCGTCGGCACCTTGGCCATGCGCTGGCTGATCCCGCGCCTGCCGGCGTTCCACGCGCGCCATCCGGAGCTGGAAGTGCGCGTCACCGAAGCCTACGGGCCCGTGGATTTCGCGCGCGAGCCGTTCGACGCGGCGATCCGGCTCGGCGAGAGCGCGGCGATCGAAGGCGGCGTGGCGATCCCCTTCCTCGACAACTTCCACGGCCCGGTGCTGTCGCCGGCGCTGATGGCCGGTGGTCTCAGCCTGGCGCAGTTCGCCGCCCTGCCCCGGCTCGACACCCGCACGCACCCGCAGGCCTGGGCCGAGTGGGCGGGCCACGCTCACGTGCTCCTGCCGGAGTCCGCCGAACACCGCGAGTACGAGCACATCTTCTACACGCTGGAGGCCGCCGCCGCGGGCCTGGGCGTCGGCATCTCGCCGTGGATCTACGTGGCCGGCGACATCGCGGCCGGCCGCCTGGCGGCGCCCTTCGGCTTCGCGCCCACCCCGATCCGGTTTCATCTGGTGCTGCCGGAAAGCCCGGCCAAGCGCAAGGCGCTCGCCGCCTTCCGCGACTGGCTGCTGGAGGAGGCCGCGACCGCCCCGCCGCCGCCGCGCATGGAGCTGGTCGGGGCCTGAGCCGAATTTAGAGTTAGTCGGCCTAATTTGAATATTGACGCCCGCGCGACTTTCGAATTAGCGTCACTCACATGAAATCAGCAGCCCTCAAGCGTCCCTATCGCCAGACCGCCCGCGCGGCGGCCGCCGAGGCGACCCGCGAGCGGATCCTGGACGCCTTCATCGATCGGATGCGCGAAAGCTGGTTCGACGAGATCCGCCTGGAGGAGGTGGCGCGCGACGCCCAGGTGACCGTGCAGACGGTGATCCGCCGGTTCGGCGGCAAGGACGGCCTGCTCGAGGCCATGCACGAGCGCTCCGACCGCGAGATCCGCATGCGCCGCGCCGTGCGCCCTGGCGACCTCCAGGGCGCGGTGCGGGTCCTGACCGAGGACTACGAGGCGATCGGCGGCCTGATCCTGCGCCTGCTGGCCCAGGAGGACCGCTATCCCGCGGTGAAGCGCCTGACCGATGTGGGCCGCGCGGCCCACCGGGGCTGGATCCGGGAGGTCTTCGCGCCCTGGCTGCAGGCCCTGCCCGCCGCCGAGGCCGAGCGGCGGCTCGACGGCCTGGTGGCCGCCATGGACCTCTACGTCTGGAAACTGGTGCGGCGCGACATGCGCCGTCCGATCGCGGAATACCAGGCCCTCGTCCGCCGGCTGGTGCTGGCCGTGCTGGACGCCGGGACCGCCGATCCGTCGCAGCTGACAACTGGGGAGTGAGGCCATGAACGCTGAACCGAGACGTTTCCTGTTCGCGACCTGGGAGGGCGGGGGCTCCGTCGCGCCGGCCCTGACGGTGGCGCGCAAGCTGGCCCGGCGCGGCCACCGCGTGCGGGTGATGAGCGACCGCTGCAACCGTCCGGAGGTCGAGGCGGCCGACGCGGAGTTCCGGCCCTGGACGCGGGCGCCCAGCCGTCCCGACCGCTCGCGCCACACCGACCTGATGCGCGACTGGGAGGCGCAGTCGCCGCAGGAAGGGATCGCCCGCACCCTCGACGCCGTCTGGGCGGGCCCCGCCCTCGCCTACGCCCAGGACCTGATCGAGGAGCTGCGGCGCGAACCCGCGGACCTGGTGGTGAGCAGCGACATGCTGTTCGGGGTGATGGCGGGCTGCGAGGCCATGGGCCAGCCGCTGGCGCTGCTGGCGGCCAACGTCTGCCTCTATCCGACGCCGGGTCTGCCGCCGATGGGGCCTGGGCTGACGCCCGCGGCCACGCCGCAGGACGAGGCGCTGCACCGGGAGATCGCCGCGGGCGTGATCGCTCTGACCGACCACGGCCTGCCGGCGCTGAATGGCGCGCGTTCCGCCCTCGGCCTTGCGCCGCTCGAGCACCTGGTCGACCAGGCGAAGGCGGCCGAGCGCCTGCTGCTCGCCACCAGCCGCGCCTTCGACTTCGCCCCGCCGAGCCTGCCCGACCACATCCGCTACGTCGGCCCGCAGCTGGACGCGCCGTCGTGGGCCGAGCCTTGGGCCTCCCCCTGGCCTGCCGGCGATCCCCGCCCCCTGGTCGCGGTGGGGTTCTCCACCAGCTTCCAGAACCATGCGGCGGTCATGCAGCGGGTGATCGACGCGCTCGGCGAGCTGGCGGTCCGCGGCCTGGTCACCCTGGGCGGCGCGCTCGAGCCCTCGGAGCTGCGCGGGACCGACAATGTCCGCATCGTGCACAGCGCGCCGCACGATGCGGTGATGCGCGAAGCGGCCGTGGTCGTGACGCACGGCGGCCACGGCACGGTCAGCCGGGCGCTCATGCACCAGCGTCCGATGCTGATCATCCCGCATGGCCGCGACCAGACCGACAACGCGGTGCGCGTGACGCACCGGGGCGCCGGACTGAGCCTGACGCCGGCCGCGGGCACGGCGGAGATCCGTACCGCGCTTTCCCGTCTGCTCGAGGAGCCTGGGTTCCGCGAGGCGGCCGCGCGGCTGGGTTCCCGGGTCGCCGAGGAGGTCCGCAGCTCGCCCGTGGTCGAAGAGCTCGAGGCGCTCGCCCAGGCGCGGCTGGAGCAGCCCTGCGTCGCCTAAGATACCAGCCGCTTCAGGGCCGTCTGCATCAGCCGCACAGGCGAGGCCCCGCGCCGCCGGCTTCGCGGCGCGGCGGCCACCTCGGCGATCTTCCTGGCGCGCGGCAAGGTGAGATGCTTGCTGATCTCCGCGAGCAGCCGCAGCACGTCGCCCGCCGCGTCGCTGGCCGCGTCCCACTCGGTCACCCCGCAGTTGCTTGCGAAGGCGTGCTGATAGGCGATGCGGCTGCGCAGCACCGACTTGGCCACCGGCAGCTGACCGAACCTCAGGCGCTCCACGGCCTGGGTGACCACAGGGTTCTCCTCGCCGTTCCGCATCGGCGGGCACTGGTTCAGCACCACGAGGCCGGGCGCGCCGGTGCGCTGCACCAGCGCAATGGTCTCCTTCACGGCCGCGAGGTCGAGGACGGTGGGGCGCGCGACCGCCAGGACCAGGTCCGAGTGGTTCATGCACTGGACGATTTCGGACTCCGGCTGGGTCGGCGTGTCGATGATCAGCAGGTCGCAGCCGTTGCGCTTGCAGGTCTCCTGCAGGACCCAGAGCTTCCCGGCGTTGGTCTCGATCAGCATCGAGGCGGCTTCCTCGCGCGAGCGGAGGATCTCCGTCGATGAGCGCAGCGGGTCCATGTCGGCGAGCACGACCTTGAGGCCGGCCTGTCGGGCGGCCATCGCCAGGCTCACCGAAACCGTGGTCTTGCCCGCGCCTCCCTTGCGGGAGTTCACCGTCACCGTCTTCACGCGCGATCCCTGTCCCCTGGGGAGAGGGATAGCCGATTCATGGTTTCCGACATGTTAGCGGTCACCTCCGGTTGCATCGCCCCCGGGGTTCACTTGAGCCTCGCCGAAGTTCCGGCTCTAAGGGACCGATCGCGGGGCTCGGAGGTCGGAATGGCGGCGGTTGAGGCGGCGGCGGGGCGCCCGCGCGTGGAGCTGACGGTCCGGGGCGTGGCCCTGGGCGTCTTGATCACCTTCCTGTTCACCGCGGCCAATGTCTTTCTCGGGCTGAAGGTGGCGCTCACCTTCGCGACCTCGATCCCGGCGGCGGTGATCTCCATGGCCCTGCTCAGGGCGTTCCGGGATTCCACCATCGTCGAGAACAACATCGTCCAGACGGTGGCCTCGGCGGCCGGCGCAATGGCCTCGGTGGTGTTCGTGCTGCCGGGGCTGGTGATCGTAGGCGCCTGGACCGGCTTTCCGTACTGGACGACGTTCCTGATCTGCGCGGTCGGCGGGGTGCTGGGGGTGATGTACACGATCCCGCTCCGGCGGGCGCTGGTCACCCAGTCGGACCTGCCCTACCCCGAGGGCGTGGCGGCCGCCCAGGTGCTGATCGTGGGCTCGGCGCGCCATGGCGAGGAGACGCCGCAGGGCGCCGCCGACAGCAAGCTCGGCCTCCTGGCGATCAGCGTCGGCGCCGTGGCCGGCGCGGCCTTCGCCCTGATGACCGCAACGCGGATCTTCGCGAGCGAGGTCGGGCGGTACGTCCGCACGCCGAACGGCGGAGCCACCGGTCTGGGCGCGCAGATGTCGCTGGCGCTGATCGGCGCGGGGCACCTGGTGGGCGTGGCGGTCGGCGCGGCCATGCTGGTCGGCTTGATCGTCGCCTGGGGCGTGGCGGTTCCGATCCTGACCGCGGCCTCGCCGGCCGCGGGCTCGGCCGCCGACTGGGCGCAGAGCGTCTGGAGCCACCAGGTGCGTTTCGTGGGCGCAGGCGCGATCGGGGTGGCGGCGATCTGGACTCTCGCCAAGCTGGCCATTCCGCTGTGGACGGGGATCGCCGCGGCGGTCGCGGCCGAGCGGCGGCGGCGGGCGGGCGAAGGCGGCGAGCTGGCGATCACCGAGCAGGACATCCCGATCGGGATCATGGGCGCGGTGTCGCTCGCCTGCCTGGCGCCGATCGCAGCGCTGCTGGCGGTGTTCCTGGCCGGCGGGCCGCTGGGCGGGCTGGTGGTTCCGCTGACCCTCGCGGCCGTGCTCTACATCGCCGTCGCCGGCTTCGCGGTGGCGGCGGTCTGCGGCTACATGGCCGGGCTCGTGGGCTCCTCCAACTCGCCGGTCTCGGGACTGGGGATCCTCTCGGTGCTAGGCGCGGCGCTGATCGTGGCGGCGCTCGGCCTGCCGGTGGTCCACGGCGGCGACACGCGGCCGCTGGTCGCCTTCGCACTCTTGGTCACCTCGGTGCTGCTGGCCGCGGCGGTCAGCGCCAACGACAACCTGCAGGACCT
>NZ_DATIMC010000143.1:0-10789 GCF_035475775.1 Phenylobacterium sp.
CGGCGCCCAGAGCACCTGCTCGATGTGCTGCGCGCCGCAGGCCAGCATCACAAGGCGGTCGAAGCCGAGCGCGCCGCCGCTGGCCTGCGGCATCGTCGCCAGGGCGGCGAGGAAGTCCTCGTCGATCGGGTAGCGCTCGCCGTAGACGCGGGCCTTCTCGGCCATCTCGGCCTCGAAGCGGCGGCGTTGTTCGGCGGGGTCGGTGAGCTCGCCGAAGCAGTTGGCGAGCTCGACGCCGCAGGCATAGAGCTCGAAGCGCTCGGCGACGCGCGGATCGCGCGGGCTCGGCCGGGCCAGCGCCGCCTCCCGGATCGGGTAGTCGCACAGGATGGTCGCCCTGCCCTGGCCCAGCTGCGGCTCGACCTTCTCCACGAGCACGCGGCTGAACACGTCGGCCCAGGTGTCGTCCCGGGCGATCCGCACGCCGCTCCGGGCCGCAGTCGCCGCAAGATCGGCGTCGAAGAGGTCGAGCCCGGCGTAGCGCCGGAACGCCTCGGTGACCGTGACGCGTTCAGGTTCTGCCGAAGGATCAATGGCTTGATTCCGGAAGCTCAGGCGTTCCGCGCCGGCCGCCGCGGCCGCAATCCGCAGCAGCGCCGCGCAGTCGGCCATGATCGCCTCGTAGGGCTCGCCGGCCCGATACCACTCCAGCAGCGTGAACTCGGGGTGGTGCAGCGGCCCGCGCTCGCGGTTGCGCCACACGTGGCCGAGGCTGAAGATCTTCGCCTCGCCGGCCGCCAGCAGCTTCTTGGCCGCGAACTCGGGCGAGGTGTGGAGGTAGAGCGGCCGCCGCTCGCCCGCCGGCCCGACCGCCTCGGTCGCGAAGGCGTGCAGGTGCGCCTCGTTGCCCGGCGAAACCGCGAGGGCGGCGGGATCCACCTCCATGAAGCCCTGTTCGTCGAACCAGCGCCGCACGGCCGCGGCGATGCGGCTGCGCGCCACCAGGAAGGGCCGGCGGTCGGCGTGGCGGTCGGGGCGCCACCAGGGCGAAGGGGATGGCTCGTCCATGAGGTGCGACAGGCGTGGGGCTGGCGATTCCGGGGAAGATCGCTATAGGGGCGCGACCGGCAATTGATCAGCGGAATCGCGCGCACGCGAGATGCGCGGCCGCCACGCGCATCGAGGAATTCACGTGAAGGTTCAAGCGAGCTCCCTCCGCAAGGGCAATGTGGTCGATCTCGGCGGCAAGCTCTACGTCGTCCTGCAGGCCCAGAACATCCATCCCGGCAAGGGCACGCCGGTCACCCAGCTCGACATGCGGCGAATCTCCGACGGGGTGAAGATCTCCGAGCGCTACCGCACGACCGAGACCGTCGAGCGGGCCACCGTCGACGAGCGGGAGTACACCTTCCTCTACGCCGACGGCGAAGGGTTCCACTTCATGAACCCGGAGACCTACGACCAGCTGGTCGCCTCGCCGGACATCGTGGGCGATGCGCGGTTCTACCTGCAGGACGGGATGAACGTGCACCTCTCGACGCACGAGGGCGTGCCGATCGCCATCGAGCTGCCCAGGCTCGCGACTTTCGAGGTGGTCGAGACCGAGCCGTCGGTGAAGGGCCAGACGGCGTCGTCCTCCTACAAGCCCGCGGTGCTCTCCAACGGCCTGCGCACCATGATCCCGCCCTACATCGGCGTGGGCACCAAGATCGTCGTGCTGACCGAGGACGGCTCCTACCAGGAGCGGGCGAAGGACTGATCCGACTGGACGGCGCACGATCTTCCAGTGCTTGATCCGTCATCGCGCCGGAGGAACCCATGAGCGAAGTCCTGGATATCGAAGGCGCCGTCGCGCCTGAGTTCGAGCCGGTGCGCGCAGCCTTCGCCGCCAACCTGGCGAGCGGCGAGGACGTGGGCGCCTCGTTCTGCGCGACCCGGGACGGCGAGGTCATCGTCGATCTCTGGGGCGGCTGGGCCGACGCGCCGGGCGGCCGGCCCTGGACGCGGGACACCATCGTCAACGTCTATTCCACGACCAAGACCATGACGGCGCTGACCGCGCTGCTGATCGCCGACCGCGGCGAGCTCGACTTCGACGCCCCGGTCGCCCGCTACTGGCCGGATTTCGCCGCCGCCGGGAAGGCGGAGGTGAAGGTCAGCCAGCTGATGAGCCATTCGGCCGGGCTCTCCGGCTGGCGCGAGCCGATCCGCAAAGAGGATCTGTACGACTGGGAGAAGGCGACCTCGCTGCTGGCCGCCCAGGCGCCGTTCTGGGAGCCCGGCACCGCGCCCGGCTATCACGCCATGACCCAGGGCTATCTGGTGGGCGAGGTCATCCGCCGGATCACCGGCAGGACCGTCGGGACCGTGTTCCGCGAAGAGATCGCCGAGCCCTTGGGCGCGGACTTCCACATCGGCCTGCCCGCCTCCGAGGACGCCCGGGTGGCCGACCTGATCCCGCCGCCGCCCGGCACGGCGGTGGGCGACGGCCAGCAGACCGAACTGCAGGCCAACATGAGCCACAACCCCGGCGTCGACGTCATGGAGACCCGCAAGCGGGCCTGGCGCGGCGCCGAGATTCCGGCGGCCGGCGGCACGGGCAATGCGCGCTCGATCGCCCAGGCGCATGCGATCCTGGCGAACGGCGGGGTCGCCAACGGCAAGCGATTCATCTCGGAAGCCGGCTGCCGCAAGGCGCTGGAGCTGCAGATCGAAGGCGACGACCTGATCCTGGGCCGTCCCGTGCGCTACGGCATGGGCTTCGGCTTATCCGGCGGCATGGTCCCGCTGCCCAATCCGAACAGCATGTTCTGGGGCGGCTACGGCGGCTCGCTGGCGATCATCGACATGGATGCGAGGACTACCTTCGGCTACGCCATGAACAGGATGGCGCCGACCACCACGGGGGACGTGCGGGCGCTGGGCCTGGCCATGGCCATGTGGCAGGGCCTGGGGATCGTCTGAGCGCGGCTTGACCGCGGCCCGGGCGCCGCTTACCTAGCGCCCATGATCGGAAGCCGCCCCCTCTCCGGCCGCTATTACCGCCTGCCCTGACGCAGGCGCCCGATCCCACGCGCCTGCCCTTCGCGGCCGGCGCAGATCTCAGGCATCACTCGACGCGCCCGGCCTCCTCAGACCCAGGAGATCGCCATGCGTCTCGATAATCCCGCATCCGCCGTGCTAGAGCCGCCCCCGATGTCCGAGCAGCCGTTCAAGTCCGAGTTCCTGCGGGTGATGCAGGCGCGCGGCTACATCCACCAGGTCACCCACCCGGCCGAGCTGGACGCGGCCGCGGCCGCCGGGCCGATCACGGCCTACATCGGCTTCGACGCCACCGCGCCCTCGCTGCACGTCGGCAGCCTGATCCAGATCATGATGCTCAGGCGCCTGCAGCAGGCCGGCCACCGGCCGGTCGTGCTGATGGGCGGCGGCACCACCAAGGTGGGCGATCCTACCGACCGGGACAGCTCGCGCCCGCTGCTCACCGTCGAGCAGATCCAGGCCAACATCGCCAGCATCAAGACGGTGTTCGCCAAATTCCTGCGGTTCGGCGACGGGCCCACCGACGCGGTGATGGTCGACAACGCCGAGTGGCTGGATGCGCTGGGCTACGTCGAGTTCCTGCGCGACTTCGGCGTGCACTTCACGATCAACCGGATGCTGAGCTTCGAGAGCGTCAAGCTGCGGCTCGAGCGCGAGCAGCCGATGACCTTCCTCGAGTTCAACTACATGCTGATGCAGTCGGTGGACTTCCTGGAGCTGGAGCGCCGGCTGGGCTGCATCCTGCAGATGGGCGGCTCCGACCAGTGGGGGAACATCGTCAACGGCGTGGAGCTGATCCGCCGCGTGGACGGCAAGCCGGCGTTCGGGCTGACCACCCCCCTGCTTGCCGCCGCCTCGGGCGCGAAGATGGGCAAGACCGCGGCGGGCGCGGTCTGGCTGAACGCCGAGATGCGCAGCCCGTACGACTACTGGCAGTTCTGGCGCAACACCGAGGACGCCGACGTCGGCCGCTTCCTGCGCCTGTTCACCGACCTGCCGCTGGACGAGATCGCAAGGCTGGAAGCGCTGCCGGGGGCCGAGATCAACGAGGCCAAGAAGGTGCTGGCCAACGAGGCGACGCGCCTGCTGCACGGGGCGGACGCCGCGGAGGTCGCCGCGGGGGCCGCCGAAGCCGCGTTCGAGCAGGGTCGGCTCTCCGCCGACCTGCCGACCGTGGAGGTGAACGCCTCCGAGCTCGAAGCCGGCGTCATGCTGGCCGCGCTCGCGCAGGCGGCGGGCCTGGCCGCCTCGCGCGGCGAAGCGCGGCGCCTGGCGCAGGGCGGCGGGCTGCGGGTCAATGACAAAGCCGAGCCGGACGCCAACCGCACGGTGACCAGCGCGGATCTGGTGGACGGAGTCGTCAAGCTCGCCGCGGGGAAGAAGAAGATCGTGCTGGTGAAGCCGGTGTGACCAAAGCCTCGTCATCCAGGACGGCCGCAAGGCCGATCCGGGACCCAGGGCCTGCGCACGGCTTCTCCTGGGTCCCGGCTCTCCGCTACGCTCCGGCCGGGATGACGCAGAATTGGAGAGCCAGAGCATGAGCGAGATCACCGAAGGAACGAACGCCCCGGATTTCCACCTCGAGACGCCGGAGGGGCCGGTGAAGCTCGCCGACTTCGCGGGCCGGACGCTGGTGCTCTACTTCTATCCGAAGGACGACACGACCGGCTGCACGAACGAGGCCAAGGCGTTCAGCGAACTGGCGGACGACTTCGCCAAGGCGGGCGCGACGGTGGTCGGCGTCTCGAAGGACAGCCTCGCCTCGCACCGGAAGTTCGCCGAAAAGCACGCGCTGAAGGTGAAGCTGGCGTCGGACCCCGCAGGCGATGCGGTCGAGCGCTACGGCTCCTGGGTCGAGAAGAGCCTCTATGGCCGCAAGTACATGGGCATCGACCGATCGACCTTCCTGATCGAGGACGGCGTGGTGAGGCGTCTCTGGCGCAAGGTGAAGGTCCCGGGCCACGCCGAACAGGTGCTGGAGGCGGTGAAGCGCGCTGGCTGAGACGCCCGACTCGCCGCAGAGTTCGGGATTCAGGTGCGGCGTTAACTATCTTGCACCGCCGCCGTAACTCCGTTTCTATCCCGCCGTCCATCGGGCCGGGGGCCATTGGCGGCATGAGAGAACGGCTGGCGCGCCTTCGCCGCACGTTTGGGGCGCTGTTTCCGGAACGCCACCTCTACGTCCGCTCCGGCGGCCGGATGCAGGCCTATGTGCTGACGCCCCGCCGACAGATGCTCGCGACGGCGGCCGTCGCGGCCGCGGCGCTGTGGACCGGGGTGGCGAGCGCCTCGATGCTGGTCAACGCCATCTCGGCCACCGCTGCCGTATCCCAGGCCCGGCCCAGCTCGAAGTCTGAACCGAACGCGAAGGCTGAAATCTCCGGTCAGCTCGCCGCGATGATCGAGAGGCGGCATGCGGCGCTCGCCATGTTGCTCACGGAGCTGAAGAACGCCCCGGGCGCGGCGGAGACGCTCATCCCCATCGTCGACCAGGGCCTGGCGGGCGTCGACGCCAGCCCGGCCGAACGGCTGCAGAAGATCGAGCTCAGCCAGGAGCAGCTGATCGATAAGACCGACTCCTACGCCAGGAGCCGGGCCGACCGGCTGCGCTACGCCTTGCGGCTGGCCGGGCTCACGCCCGCCTCGCCGCCGCCGAACGCAGGCGGCGTCGGGGGCCCGCTGATCGAGTTGAAGGACGCCGGCGCGCTCGCGGCCGTCACCGACGGGGACGCCGATTTCGCCCAGCGCCTCCGGCATGCGGCGCGCGACCTGTCGGACGCCCGCCGGCTCGCCCAGACCGCCGAGACCCTGCCGCTCGCCGCGCCGACCACGGAGATCGCGCGTTCATCCGGCTTCGGCGTGCGGATCGATCCGTTCACCCATCGCGCGGCCTTCCACACCGGCCTCGACTTTCCCGGCGGGCGGATGACGCCGATCTATGCGACGGGGCCGGGCGTCGTGGCCTACACAGGGCTGCGCAGCGGCTACGGCAAGGTGGTGGAGATCGATCACGGCCGGGGCCTCAAGACCCGCTACGCCCATCTGCAGGCCATCGCGGTGCATGCCGGCGAGCCGGTGGCGCTCGGCGAAAAGGTCGGCGGCATGGGCTCGACGGGCCGGTCCACCGGCAATCACCTGCATTACGAGGTGTGGCTGAACGGCCGGCCGGTGAACCCCGAGCGCTTCCTGAAGGCCGGCGCCTACGTGAACGCCGCGGGGTAGGTCGGAGCGCAGCCACGGCAGGGTGGGGATTAGCCGGGCATCGTTTCCGAGGCCGCAGTTCGATTCTCGCTACCCCACCCTGCCCGCCTCGCGGCCTGTCCCTCCCCATTAAGGGAGGGACTTAGGCCTCCACGGTCGAGCCGCGCGTCGCGCCGACCCGCTGGGCCAGGGCCGCGCCCATGAACTCGTCGAGGTCGCCGTCCAGAACCCCTTGCGTGTCAGAGGTTTCGACGTCGGTCCTCAGGTCCTTGACCATCTGGTAGGGCTGCAGCACGTAAGAGCGGATCTGGTGCCCCCAGCCGATGTCGGTCTTCTGCTCCTCGATCGCCGCCTGGGCGGCTTCGCGCTTCTCCAGCTCCAGCTCGTAGAGCCGCGCCTTCAGCATCTTCCAGGCCTGCTCGCGGTTCTGGTGCTGTGAGCGCTGGTTCTGGCAGGCGACCGCGATCCCGGTCGGGATGTGGGTCAGGCGCACGGCGGAATCGGTCTTGTTGATGTGCTGGCCGCCGGCCCCGGAGGCGCGGTAGGTGTCGGTGCGCACGTCGGC
This sequence comes from Phenylobacterium sp., assembly GCF_035475775.1. Classification (GTDB taxonomy): domain Bacteria; phylum Pseudomonadota; class Alphaproteobacteria; order Caulobacterales; family Caulobacteraceae; genus Phenylobacterium. Next base: position 6,749 of record NZ_DATIMC010000143.1, read on the forward strand.
GGGATTGATCTCGATCTCGATGGTGTCGTCGACCACCGGGAACACCCAGACCGAGGCGAAGGAGGTGTGCCGCCGCGCGTTGGAATCGAACGGCGAGATGCGCACCAGGCGGTGCACGCCGGCCTCGGTCTTCAGCCAGCCGTAGGCGTTCTCGCCCTTCACCTGGACGGTCGCCGACTTGATGCCGGCGGTCTCGCCGCCGGTCTCCTCGATGACCTCGACGCTCATCCCGTGCGCCTGCGCCCAGCGGGTGTACATGCGCAGCAGCATCAGGGCCCAGTCGTTGGACTCGGTGCCCCCGGCGCCGGAGTTGATCTCCACGTAGGCGTCGTTGGCGTCCGCCTCGCCGGAGAGCAGCGCCTCGAGCTCGGCCCGGGCGGCGCGATCCTTCAGCGCCTTGAGCTGGGCGCGCGCCTCGTCGAGCGAGGCCTCGTCGCCTTCCTCGTCCGCCAGTTCGGCATAGCCCACCGCGTCGGCGAGCTCGCGTTCGAGTCCCTGCACCGCCCCGACCTGGGCGGCGAGGCGGTTGCGCTCGCGCATGATGGATTGCGCCCGGCCCGCGTCGTCCCACAGCGTCGGGTCCTCGACCCGGGCGTTCAGCTCGTCCAGCTTGCGGAGCGCAGGCTCCCAGTCAAAGACGCCTCCTGAGCAGGTCGATCGCCTGCTCGATGTCGGCCTTGGCGGCCTCGACATCCGCTCTCATCGAAAGCTCCAATTCGTTCGTGGGCGGGCGAGATAGCCCTTCGGCCCGGTCAGTACAATCCGGTGACGTCGTCCGGCTTCTTGGGCTTGGCCGCCGGCGGGTTCGGCGCGATCACCGCCGGCGGGCTGATCGGCAGCTGATTGTAGGGGATCGGCCCGAGCGGCCGGCCGTTGGCGATGGGGGTCTCGGCGACGCGCGGCTCGGTGCCGGGCCGGAACGCCTCGCGGATGCCGCGGACCATGGCGAACTTGGCGTTCTTGGGCGCCGGGAAGTCGTCCGGCGGCTCGCTCTGGAGCGCGTTCTTCATGAAGTCGATGAAGATCGGCACCGCATCGACGGCGCCGGTCTCGTTGTCGCCGAGGCTGCGGTTGTCGTCGAAGCCCACGAAGATCCCCACCACCAGCTTGGGCGAGAAGCCCATGAACCAGGCGGAGCGGTACTCGTTCGTGGTGCCGGTCTTGCCGCCGAGCGGGCGGCCGAGCGAGGAGGCCTGGGCGGCCGTGCCGCGCTGCACCACGCCCTCCAGCATCGAGGTGATCTGATAGGCGGTGATCGGGTCCATGAGCTGGGCGCCGGCGGGGGGGATGTGCGGGCTCTCCTCGCCCGAGAAGCCGGCGTTGCAGCGATCGCACTCGCGGCGGTCCGCCTTCAGGATGGTCTTGCCCTCACGATCCTGCACCAGCTCGATCAGGTGCGGCTCGATCTTGCGCCCGCCGTTGACGAAGGAGGCGTAGGCGCCGGCCAGCTTGAACACCGTCGTCTCGCCGGCCCCGAGCGCCATGGCCAGGACGTGGTCCATGTGGTCGGTGACGCCCATGCGCTGGGCGAGGTCGGCGATCTTCGGCATGCCCACGCCCTGGGCGATGCGCACGGTCATGGTGTTGCGGGAGAGCTCGAGGCCGCGCCGGAACACCAGCGGCCCGTAGTATTTCCCCTCGTAGTTCTCCGGCGTCCAGACCGTGCCGTTGCCGCCCGGCAGGCTGATCGGGGCGTCCATGACCACGCTGGCGGGCGTATAGGCGCCGCTCTCCAGGGCCGCGGCGTAGACGATGGGCTTGATCGCCGAGCCCGGCTGGCGAAGCGCCTGGGTCGCGCGGTTGAAGGACGACAGCGAGAACGAGTAGCCGCCGACCATGGCGAGCACCCGGCCCGACTGCGGCTCCAGGGCCACCAGCGCGCCGTTGACGAGGGGGATCTGCTTGAGGCGCAGCGCCGCCCCGCCCTTCTCGTCGGGCGCGACCCAGACGAGGTCGCCCGTGCCGATGCCCTTGCCGGCGCGCGCCCAGGCGACGTCCTCGGCCGCCAGCGTCCCGACCTGGCCGTCGATGGTGCGCAGGCGGACCACGCCGCCGCCGAGGTCGGTGACCACCGCCGCCTTCCAGGTGCGCCGCTCGGCGGGGCGCACGGAATGCCTGGCGACGTCTTCCCACCCGGCCAGGGTGGTGACGCGCCCCCAGGCGCCGCGCCAGCCGTGGCGGTGGTCGTAGCGCTCCAGCCCATCCATCAGCGCTGTCCTGGCCGCGCTCTGCAGGCTGGGATCGAGGGTGGTCTTCACGTAGTAGCCGCCTTCGTTCAGCCGCTCGCCGAGGGTGGCGAGGCCGCGGCGGCGCACCTCCTCGACGAAGTAGTCGGCGTCGCGGTACTTGGCGCGCGTCGGCTCCGGCTGGACTTTCAGGTCCTCGGCCTTGGCGGCGGCGGCCTGCTCCGGCGTCACCCAGCCCAGGTCGGCCATCTGGTCGATCACCCAGTTGCGGCGGGCGATGGCGGCGGCCTTGTGGCGGATCGGATGGTAGTTGTCCGGCCCCTTCGGCAACGACGCCAGGTAGGCGCATTCGGCGAGATCGAGATCGGTGACCGACTTGCCGAAATAGTTGTACGCGGCCGCGCCCACGCCATAGCTGCGGTAGCCGAGCCAGATCTCGTTCAGATAGAGCTCGAGGATGCGCTCCTTCGACAGCGTCTGCTCGATGCGGTGGGCGAGCATGGCCTCCTTGAGCTTGCGCCCGATGGTCGGCTCGTTGGACAGCAGGATGTTCTTGGCTACCTGCTGGGTGATGGTCGAGCCGCCCTCGAAGCGCTTGCCTTCGACGAAATTCACCGCGTCCTTGGCCATCGCGCGGCCGATGCCCTGCACGTCGAGGCCGCCGTGCTGGAAGAAGCTGTGGTCCTCGGCGGCCAGAAAGGCCTGGGCCAGCTTCGGCGGGATGGCGTCATAGGGGACGAAGATCCGCCGCTCGCGGGAGAACTCGCCGATCAGGGTGCCGTCCCAGGCGTAGGCGCGGGTGGCGGTCGGCGGATGGTAGTCGGCGAGGTCGCCGGCGTCGGGCATGTCGTGGAACAGCCAGGCGGCCCAGAACGCCGTCGCGATCCCCGCCAGGGCGACGAGGCTCAGCATCGCCACGCCGGCGATCGCGACCCATCTCGGGGGAGGATTCAACTTGTCCACGACCTCCAGGGGCGCCCCGTCCCCGCCGGCCTCGGGTCTAGCCTGCGTCGCGCCGGGCGCCAACGGGCGCGCAGCGTAGGGCGTCAGCGCGCCGCAATCGCATCGCCCGGGCGGCTCACACGCACCGATCCTCGAATTGGCAGGCAGCGCCGAGGACAATCCACAGCAGGAGGAAGAGGACCAGCAGGCCGGCGAGAACGAGAAGGCCTCCGGCTACAGCCGGCGAGTCTCTCGAATACCGGCGACCCACGACGAAGATGCCGACGATCGCGAGCACAACTGTCGCCGGAAGCACGGCCCCTACCGAGACGCCATGCGGGCGTTCTGGTCGAAGTAGTCGTCGATGGACTGGGCCACGCCGTCCATAAGCTGCTCGCGCCTGGCCGGATCACGCAGCATGGCCTCGTCCTCGGGATTGGAGAGGAAGCCCATTTCCAGCAGCACGGCAGGCACCTCCGGCGCCAGCAGCACCATGAAGCCGGCGTCGCGGTGGGTGCGGCGGAGCAGGCCGGTGCGGCTCTCGATGTGGCTGACCAGGGTCTCGGCGAAGGCCGCCGAGCGGTTCTTGGTGGCGCGCTGGGTGAGGTCAAACAGGATGTCGCGGACCCCACGGTCGCCCGTCAGGCTGGCCTTCATGAACCAGTCCTCGCGGCTGACGAACTGGGTGGCCCGCAGGGAGGCCTTGTCGGAGAGGGTGTAGACGCTGGCGCCGTGCAGGTCGGCGCTGGGCCCGGAATCCGAGTGGAGCGAGATGAACAGGTCCGCGCCGGCCCGCTGGGCGATCCGCACGCGGTCGGCCAGGGCCACATAGACGTCGGCCTCGCGGGTCATAACCACCTGGTAGCGGCCGGTGCGTTCGAGCCGGGCCTTGAGCGCCTGAGCGGCCGCGAGG
>NZ_DATIMC010000144.1:0-27166 GCF_035475775.1 Phenylobacterium sp.
GGCGTGGCCTCCAGGTCCTGGTTGAAGTGCTGCAACTGGCCGATGTCGAGGAAGTCGAAGGCCAGGTTCGCGGGCGCGACGGCCGCGATCGCCTTGGCCAGTTTGCGGCTGAACGATTCCTTGCGGAGGCTGCCGACGACGACGGCGATCTTGCGGGTCTGGGCCATGGTGGGGCTCCTGGAATGAGTGGCGGACCCACAGATGGACCCGCGCCCGTTCGTTGATAATCGTCGCTGTTCGGATAAGTATATTTCCGAAAAGGCAGCAATCCGCATGGACCGCTTCGACGAGATCAACGCCTTCGCCGCCGTGGCGGATGCCCGCAGCTTCACGCAGGGCGCGCGCCGCCTGGGCGTGTCCAGCGCGCAGGTCTCCAAGCTGGTGGCCCGCCTGGAGAACCGGCTGGGGGCGCGGCTCTTGAACCGCACCACCCGCGACGTCTCGCTGACCGACACCGGCCGCGCTTACCTGGAGCGGGCGCGCGATCTGCTGGCGGAGTTCGACGCCCTGGAGAGCTCGGTGCGCGAGCAGGACGGGCCGCGCGGGCTGCTGCGGATCTCCGCCCCGGTGGTGTTCGGCGCCAAGCAGCTCGATCCGGCGCTGCTCGATTTCGCGCAGGCCTATCCGGAGGTCGCCCTCGAGGTCGCCTATTCCGACCGGTTCGTGAACCTGGTGGACGAGGGCTTCGACGTCGGCGTGCGGATCGGACGGCTGACGGATTCTTCGCTGATCGCGCGCAAGCTCTCGCCGGTCAGCCTGGTGGCCTGCGCCTCGCCGGCTTACCTGCAGCGGCACGGGATTCCGCAGTCCCCGGCCGACCTCGCCGATCACGAGGCGATCATCGACCTGAACGCCCAGGATCCGTTCGTCTGGAATTTCGGCGAGGGCGGGGAATGCCGCGAGGTGCGGGTGCACGGACGGCTGCGCTTCACGGGCGGCGAGGCCTGCCTTGCGGCCGCCGAGCGGGGCCTGGGCGTCGCCCGCACGCCCGACTTCATCGCCGCCGACCGCCTGCGAAGCGGCAGGCTCACGCCCCTGCTGTGCGGCTACGAGCCGGAGGTCTCGAACGTCCACGCCGTCTACCCGGCGGGCAAGCACCTCGCGCCGAAGGTCCGCGCCTTCGTCGATTTCCTCGTGGACCGGTTCTCCGGCGAGCCGGCCCGGCGGAAGGGATGGGCCGAGGCGGCTTCGCGGTTGCCAGCGGCGTGAGGCGCGGCCAGGGTCGCCGCCATGCCTGCCCGCAACAGCTCACCGGCCCGGGACGACCTCGTCGGCTACGCCCGCAAGCTGCTGATCACCGTCGTCGTCGTGGCCCTGGCCCTGATCGTCTTCCGCTGGCTGCAGGTCCTGCTGCTGGGCTTCGGCGCAGCCTTGATCGCCGTCCTGCTCCGTTCGCTCGCCAATCCGATCCGCAGGCGCACGCCGCTCGACGCCGCCTGGTCGCTCGGCGTGGCGGTGCTCTTCGTCGTGCTGCTGGTGGCGCTGATCGGCTGGTTCGTGGGCGCCCAGGTGGCCGCGCAGTTCGACCAGCTCGAGGAGATGCTGCCCAAGGCCTGGAGCGCCGCCCAATCGGGCCTCAATTCGTTCGAGGCGGGCCGCTGGGTTCTCGACAAGCTGCAGGAGGCGCGCTCCGACCACAGCGTGGCGTCCAGTCTCGGCGTCGTCGCCGGCCGGCTCGGCCGCATCACGCGGGTGAGCGTGGGAGTCGTGGCCGATCTCGTGCTGGTGATCATCGCGGGCGTCTACTTCGCCGCCCAGCCGACCCTCTACCGCAACGGGTTGCTGCAGCTCGTCCCGGAAGGCGCGCGCGGGCGCGTCGAGAACGCCATGGACGAAACCGCCGCCTCGCTGCGCAAATGGCTGCTGGGAACCGGGCTCGCCATGCTGGCGATGGGCGTGCTGATCGCGGTCGGCACGAGCCTCCTGGGCCTGCCGGCGCCGCTGGCGCTCGGGCTGGTGGCCGGGCTTGCCGAGTTCGTCCCGATCGTGGGGGCCATCCTGTCGGCGGTGCCGGGCCTGCTGCTCGCCGGCACGCAAGGCCCGCACGTGGTGCTCTGGACGCTCGCCTTCTACGTGGCCGCCCACCAGTTCGAGGGTCACGTGTTGATCCCGCTGATCCAGCGCCACGTGGTCTCGGTGCCGCCGGCGCTGACCCTGTTCTCGGTGCTGGCGTTCGGGCTGCTGTTCGGACCGCTGGGGGTGATCCTGGCGACGCCGTTGGCCGTGGTCGTGCTCGTGTTGGTGAGACGCCTCTACCTGCACGAGGAAGCCGACAACGTCGGACGTTGAGCTTCTTCGCCTAGATGCCTGACTTTGCAGCCTTTCGGCTCTCGAGGAATTCCGCCATCGCGCGCCGCGGCGCCTCGTCCCGGAAGGCGTCCTCGAAGGCGTCGATCCCGGCCTGGATGGCGGCCGTCATCGGCAGCTCCTCCCAGCGCTGCATCAGCGCCTTCTGCAGCCGCACGGCCCGGGGCTCAGGCTCGAGCAGCGCTGTGATCAGGGCGTCGATCGCGAGATCCAGCTCCTCGGCCGGATAGACCCCCTCAACAAGGCCCCAGCGCAAGGCGTCCTCGGCCGAGAAGGTCTCGCCGGTCATCAGCATCCAGCGCGTCCGGCCCCAGCCGACCAGGCTCGGCAGGAGCGCGGCTTCGACCACCGATGGCAGCCCCAGCTTCACCTCCGGCATGCCGAGCAGCGCGCGGTCCGAGGCGAGGCGCAGGTCGCAGGCGGCGGCGATCTCCAGCCCGGCCCCCAGGCAGTAGCCGTTGATCCGCGCCACCACCGGGGCCGGCAGGTCGCGGATCGCCTGGCAGCAGCCGTGCACCTTCTCGATGAAGGCCCGTGCCTCGGCCGGGGAGGCGAGCGCCGCCATCTGCTCGATGTCGGCCCCGCCGATGAAGGCTTTGTCGCCCGCCCCGGTGAGCACGGCGCAGCGCAGATCCGGCTCGGCCGCCAGACTGCGGAACGCGCCGATCAGCGCGTCCATGGCCTCGCGCGGCAGGCTGTTGAGCTTCGCGGGCCGGTCGATGACGACCGTGGCGACGCGGCCGCGCGGGCGGTCCTCGATATGGATCCTGACGTAAGAGATCATTGTTCAGTTGACGCTTTGGTGCTCTGCTAGAGGGGCCCAGGGAGGACGCAGAACATGGCCGACGGCAATATCACGAAGGACATCCTCTACGACGCGGTGGCGCCGGACGACTTCGAGGCGATGCTGGAGCTGGACCGCTACGGCGCCCGCTCGACGGCATTCGACAAGATCATCTCGGCCACCCACGACCATTTCTGGGACCCGCTGGACCCCAAGTACATCGATTTCTCCGCGCCCTGGGACATGGAGCACGAGGCGCTCCTGCCCGACGACCAGGTGATGAGCCTGCAGGTGCCCTACGTCCGCGAGCACCTCGAGCGCACCGGCCAGAAGGTGAAGTTCATCAACGAGATGTCGCTGTGGAACTTCTCCTCGATCCTGCACGGCGAGCAGGGGGCGCTGAACCTCTCCGCCAGCCTCTGTCACGTGCTGAAGGACCAGGGGGCGCAGGAATACGCGGCGAACCAGACCCGCGAGGAGGCCCGCCACGTCACCGCCTTCGCGCGCTACATCAAGGCGCGCTGGGGACGCCCGCGGCCCTGCGGGGCCACCCTGCAGGCGCTGCTGGTGGACATCATCCACGCGCCCGAGGTCTACAAGAAGATCATCGGCATGCAGATGCTGGTCGAGGGGCTGGCCATGGGCGCCTTCGCCACCGGCTACCAGACCAACCGCGATCCGTTGGCCCGCAAGCTGTTCCAGCTGGTGATGACCGACGAGGCCTTCCACCACAAGTTCGGGAAGATCTGGGCCGACCGGACGATCCCGAAGATGACCCAGGACGAGCGCGACACCGTCGAGGACTGGGCGGCGCACTGCTTCCAGTCCCTGCTTTTCAACCTCGGTTCGCCCGTGCAGCAGGCGCAGGTCTACCGCGACTTCGGACTCGATCCGGAGAAGGTGATCGAGGGCATCCGCGAGTTCATCCAGAACGACGACGCCCGCCGCGAACGCCTGAAGAGCCAGACCAACATCTTCCGCGTGCTGATCAAGACGCTGCACAACGCCGGCCTGATCACCGCGCGCACCCGCGGCTTCTATGCGACCTACGTCGACATGGACGAGCTGAAGGCCGAGGGCGAGAAGATGGTCGGCGACGACATCGCCGAGGCCGGGATCGCCTATCTGCAGGAGATCAACTTCAAGGACCGCGCCAGGCCGGTGAGCATCGCCGCGGAGTAGGGCGCCCCTGACGGAGTAGGAGAAGCCCGTCGCTTGCGGCGGGCTTTTCTTTGCGCGCTCGCCGCTGTGCCGCGCAAGCCACAGCTCCTGTTCGGCGCGTTCCGAGCATGTTGTGCCATTCGGCGAACGCCGTTAAGCGTGGCGCGCCTACAGAAGGTTCGGACCGATGACGGGTCACTTTGGCCAGGTGGAGAATATGGGGGCGCCGCTTTGCGGCCACGCCTCGCGCCTCCGCCTCGCCCGCCCGCCAGCCCCGATTTCCGAGCCCTCCGATGTCCTCCGCCGTCTCCGTCCAGCAACTCACCAAGCGCTACAGCTTCTCTAGGCCGGGCAAGGGGCTTGCGGGCGCGTTTGCGCCCGAGCGGGTGACCATCGAGGCGGTCTCCGACATTTCCTTCGAAATCGCCGCCGGCGAGCGGGTGGCGATCATCGGCCCCAACGGCGCGGGGAAATCGACGACGCTCAAGATGCTCTGCGGCATCCTGGAGCCCACGGCGGGCGAGGCGCGGGTGCTGGGCCTGGTCCCCTGGCGGGAGCGCAAGGCGCTCGCCTACCGGATCGGCGTGGTGTTCGGCCAGCGGTCCCAGCTCTGGGGCGAGCTGCCGGCCCGCGAATCTTTCGCCCTGCTGCGGCGGGTCTACGACCAGGACGCGGCGGTCTTCGCGCGGCGGCTGGGCGAGCTCTCCGAGCGCTTCGGCCTCGGCGAGCTGATGGACCAGCCGGTGCACCGGCTGTCGCTCGGCCAGCGCATGCGCTGCGAGATCACCGCCAGCCTGCTGCACGGGCCATCCTTGCTGTTCCTGGACGAGCCCACCATCGGCCTGGACGTCACCGCCAAGGCGGCGATCCGCGATTTCATCCGCGAGCATGCGCGCGACCATCAGGAGACCGTGCTGCTGACCTCCCACGACACCCGCGACATCGAGCTGGTCTGCGATCGCGTGATCGTCGTGGACGAGGGCCGGATCGTGGTGGACCAGCCGACGGATCAGCTCCGCCGGACGTTCCTCGCCCGCAAGCTGATCATCCTGCGCTCGCAGGCGCCCAGCCTGACGATCGAGATGGCCGGCGTCGCGGCCCGCCCTTCCGAGCCGCACACCACCGTGCTCGAGGTCGACACGCGGGCGGCGCGCATCGACCAGGTGATCGCCAAGGCGCTGGCGCTCGGCGGCATCGACGACATCACCATCGAAGACCCGCCCATGGAGGAGGTGGTCCATGAGATCTACGCCGCCGCCCGCCGTCGCTGAGCGCGGGCCGCTCGCCGCGGCCGCCGAGGCCTTCCGCCTGGGCGCGGCCCAGACGCTGGCCGGCTGGCCGGTGCTGATCGGCCGTTGCCTGTTCTACGTTCTGCTGATGGTCGTGCTCTCGGGACTTTGGGACAAGGTCGCAGCCGAGCGCGTCGCGGATCTGGCCCGGCAGGCGCCGGTCGGCTCCTTCGTGCTCTACGTCGGCGCGACCGAGTGGATCACGCTTTCGATCCCAGCCCTGCACCTGAAGTTCGAGGACGACATCCGCGGCGGCGCGCTGGACGTGCACCTGCTGCGGCCCAAGCCCTATCTGCTGCAGACCATCTCCCAGTGCTGCGGCTGGGCGTTCGTGCGGATGCTGGCGCTCGGGGCGACCGGGCTCGCGTTGCTGACGGTCTCGGGGCGCGCCTGGCCGTCGCCCGAGAGCCTCGCCTTCATGGGCGTCCTCGGCGCGCTGGGCGCAGTGACCGGCGTGCTGCTCTATGCGCTGGCGGGGCTGGGCGCGTTCTGGGCCCGGCGCGTGCTGCCGTTCCAGCTCATCGTGCAGAAGCTGATGTTCGTCCTGGGCGGGCTGTTCGCGCCGATCACCCTCTATCCGCCGGTCCTGCGCCGCGTCGGCGAGGCTTCCCCGTTTGCGGCCCACCTCTACTGGGCCGGCGTGCAGGCGATCCGGCCATCGCTCTCGCTGTTCCTGACCGGCCTCGCCTGGCAGGCGCTCTGGCTCATCCTCTTGTCGCTGGGCTGCGTCGGCCTGTGGCGCGCCGGCGTGGCCAAGGTGCTGCGGGAGGGCATCGGATGACCGGCGAAATCCGCCTGTTCGCGATCCAGTCGGCGGCCGCCGTGCGCACCTCGATGGCCGACCGGGCGAACTTCCTCTGGCAGGCCGGCGGGATGTTCGTGAACGACGTCTTCATGCTGGCGCTCTGGGCGCTGTTCTTCGCCGGCTTCCGCAGCGTCGGCGGCTGGCGGCTGGCCGACATGGCGCTGCTCTACGGGCTGATCATGACGATCGTCGGCGCCGCCGGCGTGTTCCTGGGCGGTTACCGCGACCTCGCGGCCACCCTGCTCAAGGGTGAACTCGACGCGCTGCTCACCCAGCCGCGCGGCCTGGTCTTCCGGCTGCTGACCCGCGAGAGCATCGCCTCGGGCTGGGGCGACCTCGTCGGCGGACTGATCGTGCTCGCCGCCTTCGCAGGCCTCGGCTGGCGCGACCTGCCGCTGCTGGTGATCGGCGCGGCGGTCGGGCTCGCCGTCTACGTCAGCGCCTCGGTGATCTTCGCGGCCATGGCCTTCTGGGCCGCGGGCGCGCGGAGCTTCGCCCGTGACCTCACGGACTTCACGATCCTGTTCTCCAGCAATCCGCCCTCGATCTACCACGGCGCGGCCAAGCTCGTGGCCTTCACCCTGCTGCCGGCCGGCTTCGTGGTGGTCACGCCGGTCGGGCTGATCCGCCATCCGAGCGCGACGGCCCTGGCGCTGAGCGTCGGCGCGGCGGGGCTTTACGCCGCCCTCGCGGCCGCAGCCTTCCACCTCGGCCTCAGGCGCTACCGAACGGGACAGTCGCCCACGCTCGGCGGGGCTTAGGCGGCGTCCGCCGCATCTCGGAGCTGGTCGAGCATCAGGCGCAAAGCCGCCTCCATCGCGCCGATGCGCACCTCGCCCCGGCCCACGTCGCCCAGGTGGAGCACGCGATGGCGGGTGGGCTTGCCGCGGGCGGCGCAGGCGAGGTGGACGAGGCCCGCCGGCTGGTCGGGCGCGCCATCCGTGAACCCGGTGATCGAGGCCGCGAGATGGCCGTTCGAGTGGGCCAGCGCGCCCTCGGCCATGGCGCGCGCGCAGGCTTTGGAGACCGCGCCGTCGCGCTCGAGCACCGCCCTCGGCACCCCCAGCAGCTCGTGCTTGGCCGCATGGGTGTAGGTCACGAAGCCCCGCTCGAAGGCGTGGCTCATGCCCGGCACGTCGGTCAGCAGCGAGGCCAGCAGGCCTCCGGTGCAGCTCTCAGCCGTCACCAGCATCAGCTTGCGATCGCAGGCGTGGCGAAGGACCGTCTTGGCCAGACGGTCCAACGCGTCAGGGATGGCGGGCTCGAGGGTTTCGGCCACGTCGGACGGGTCAGTGCATGCCGCGTCCGCGGCCGTCGCCCTTCATCTCGGCCTTGAGCTCGCTGGTGCGCTGCTGGAGTTGCTCGCCGATGCGCTTCAGGTCCATGTCGGACTTCCTGATCTTCGGGAACAGCTCGGTCTCCTCTTCCTTCACGTGATGCTCGATCTGCTCCTGCAGAACCTGCATCCGCGCAGCGAACATCTCGTCGGCCTGGTCGGTCCCCTCGATCTGTGCGATCAGCTCCTTGGCGGCGCGGTGTTCGACCAGGGATTCATCGACCAGTTCTGGGTCGTTGATCTCGTCGTGCGCTTGCGGATAGAGCAGTTCCTCCTCGATCTGCGTGTGGACCTTGAGCTCCATGCAGATCTGCCGGCAAAGGTTCGCCTGCCGGTCGCCCTTGGCCTTGGTGAACAGGCCGAACAGCTTCTCCACTTCCCGATGCTGCGCCTTCAGGACCGCGATCGCGTCCTTGGAGCGCGTCGAGCCGGCCTTCTTCGCGGTGGTCGACTTGCGGGCCGAAGAGCTCTTGGTGGTGCTGGTATGCGATGCGGTCGCCATGATCGCCTCTCTCCTTGCGGGTTGCGCTTGCCCTGAACCCTCGCGCGAACGCTCGGTTCCGCCTTGATTTCCACGCTGATCCCGGCTGGTTAGGGCCATGACCGGGGGCGCAAAGGTGACCGTGGCGGGCGCAGGCGCGCTCGGCCTCTGCACGGCGCTGGCGCTGGCCGATTCCGGCTGCCGCGTGGAAGTCGCCGACCCCGATCCGCGCGCCAACGCCTCGGCCGTGGCCGCCGGCATGCTGGCGCCGGTCTTCGAGGCCGTGCTGGACCCCGAGGTCGCGCCCGCCTTCGACCTCCTCATCGCCGCCAGGGACCTCTGGCCCGGTCTGGAGGCGCGTGCGGGCGTCCGCCTCGACCGATCCGGCGCCATGGCCGTGGGCGACGAGACCTGGCTCGCGGGGGTCCAGGCGTCGCTGGTCCGGCTGGGGCTGCACGGCATCGACCTGCCGCGCCGGACCGCCGGGGATCTGGCGCCGGGCCTTGCGCCGGACGCCCGGCATGCGCTGCTGGTGCGGGAGGACTGGCGGCTCGAGCCGCGCCAGGCCCTGGCGGCGCTTCGCGCCTCGGCTGAAGCCGCAGGGGTGGCCTTCCGCGGCGAGGCGGTCCGCGACCTCGGCGGGGCCGACTGGCTCGTGGTCGCCACCGGGGCCGGGCAGGCGCTGGCGGACCTTGCGCCCGAGATCGCCATGCTCGCCCCGATCAAGGGCCAGATCCTGCGCTACTCGGAGGTTCGCCGCGCCGGCGTCAGCGTGCGCGGGGACGGCGTCTACGCAACGCCCTCGTCCGAGGGGCTGGCGATCGGCGCCACGATGGAGCCGGGCGCGAGCGACAGCGCGCCCGACCGGAAAGCGCTGCAGCCCTTGGTCACCCGCGCCGCGGCCTTGTTCCCGGCGCTCGCGGGCGCGAAATTCGCAGTCTCGGCCGGGGTCCGGGCCGCCACGGCCGACGCTCTGCCGCTGGTTGGGCTCTCGGCGAACGCCAAGGTGATCCTCGCCGTCGGCGCACGGCGCAATGGCTGGCTGCTGGCGCCGCTCGTGGCGCAAGTCGTGGCCGCTTGCGTGAGCGGGCGCGACGCGGGGATGGCCGCGCGCCGCTTCGATCCGGCGCGCTTCGCGGAGGGGTTCGGATGAACGGCTTCTGGCTCAGCGGCGAGCAGCAGGCGATCCGCGACGCCGTGCTCAAGCTTTGCGCGCGCTTCGACGCCGACTACTGGCGGCGCACCGACGAGAGCGGCGAGTTCCCGGAAGCGTTCGTCTCGGCTATGGGCGAGGCGGGCTGGCTCGGCGCGGCTATGCCCGTGGAGCTCGGCGGTTCCGGGCTCGGGCTCACCGAAGCGGCCGTCGTCATGCAGGCGGTGACCGAGAGCGGGGCCGGATTCTCCGGCGCGAGCGCGCTGCATCTCAACATCTTCGGCCCGATGCCGCTGGCCCGCTTCGGGACCGAGGAACAGAAGCAGCGGCTGATCCCGCGCCTGATCTCCGGCGAAGACCGGATGTGCTTCGGCGTCACCGAGCCTGATGCCGGCCTCGACACCACCAGCCTCAAGACCAGGGCGGTCCGCAGCAACGACGGCTACGTGATCTCGGGCCGGAAGCTGTGGACGACCATGGCGCAGCGGGCGACCAAGATGCTGATCGTGGCGCGCACCACGCCGAAGGCCGACGTCAAGCGCTCCACCGACGGCATCAGCCTGTTCTACGTGGACTTCGACCGCGCCAGGATCCAGGCCACGCCGATTCCCAAGATGGGCCGCAAAGCCGTTGAATCGAATGCGGTCTTCATCGACGATCTGCATGTGCCGGCCGACGCCCTGGTGGGCGAGGAGGGCAGGGGCTTCTACTACCTCCTGGAGGGGCTCAATCCCGAGCGGGTGCTGGTCGGGGCCGAGGCCGTGGGGCTCGGCCGCGCCGCGCTCAAGAAGGCGGCCGCCTACGCCAAGGAGCGCGTGGTGTTCGGCCGTCCGATCGGCCAGAACCAGGGGATCGCCCACCCGCTCGCCCGCGCCTGGGCCGAGCTGGAGGCCGCCAACCTGATGGCCTTCAAGGCGGCCGCGCTCTACGACGCGGGCCTGGAGTGCGGCGCGGAGGCGAACGCCGCCAAGTACCTGGGCGGGGAGGCGGGTTTCCGCGCCTGCGAGACGGCGGTGCTGACCCACGGCGGCATGGGCTATGCGAAGGAGTTCGACGTGGAGCGCTACTTCCGCGAGGCGATGATCGCCCGCATCGCCCCGGTCAGCCGCGAGATGATCTTCAACTTCATCGCCGAGCGGGTGCTGGGCCTGCCGAAGAGCTACTGACCCTCACCTCAGCCGAAGCAGATCGGGATGACCGCGGTCGCGCCGTCCACTGGGCGGGCGTCGAGGGCGCCCATCGCAGGAACATGGTTAGCGGCGCATTAACCATGACGGCCGCCTCCTCGGGGCCATGGCGATTCAGGGCATCCGGGGAGTCGTGGAGGCGGCGATCGCGCGCGCCTCCAAGGCGACGGGCGTCGACTTCTCGTTCCTGATGCGCACCGCGGGACGCGAGAGCGGCATGAATCCCGCCGCCAAGTCCGCCGCCTCCTCCGCCGCCGGCCTGTTCCAGTTCGTGGAACAGACCTGGCTCTCCACCCTCAAGCAGCACGGCGCCAAGTACGGCTACGCCCGCTACGCCGAGCTGATCAGCAAGGGCGCGGACGGGCGTTATCACGTGAACGGCGGCGAGGCCCGCAAGGCGGTGATGGACCTCAGGCTCGACCCGCACGCCGCCTCGCTGATGGCCGGCGAGCTCGCCTCCGACCATGCGGCCTATCTGAGGGGCCGGGTGGGCCGCGCGCCCACGGCCGGCGAGCTCTACGCGGCGCACTTCCTGGGCCCGCAGGGCTCGGCCAAGCTGATCGAAGCCGCCCAGGCCACGCCCGCGGCCTCGGCCGCCCACCTGTTCCCCGACGCCGCGCGGGCCAACAAGGCGATCTTCTTCCGCGATGGACGGCCGATGTCGGTCGCCCAGGTCTATGAAGCCCTGACCCGCGCGGCCGGGCCGGGCGAGGCGATCGAGCCCGAAGCGGCGCCCAGCGAAGACGCCGGCTTCCTGCAGTACGCCTCGGCGCGGCGCGAGGACCGCCTGCACGCCCAGGACGCGCTGGTCGCCATGATCTTGCGCGGCTCGCAGCCGGCGGACGAGGTGGGCGTCGGCACCCGGCTCACCGGCTCGCTGTTCACCACCGAGATGCTCAAGCTGCTCTCCGACGCGCGTGGCGAGAGCTAGCCGCTAGGCCGCGGCCCCGGCCGCGTACATCGCCTCGATCGCCTCGGCGGAATAGCCGAGCTCGGCCAGCACCTGGCGGGTGTGCTCGCCGAGCGTCGGCGAGCGCGGCCGGACCGCGACGTCCGCGCCGGGAAAGCGCATCGGCGTGGCGGGCGACGGATAGGCGCCGCCCTCGCCGTCCTCCACCTGGACCAGTGCGGTGGCGGCCACCTGCGGGTCGGCGGCGACGTCGGCGGGGGTCTGCAGCGGCGACCAGACCATGTCGGCCTCGTCGAAGCGGCGGGCGATCTCCTCGAAGGGGAGCTCCGCGAAGGCGCGGTCCAGCTCGGCGATCAGCGCCGGCGAATTGGCGCGGCGGGCCTTGCCGGTCTTGAAGCGCTCGTCCTCGACAAGGTCCTCGCGGCCGAGGATCCGGCAGAGCTCGATCCAATCGCGGCTGGAGCCGCCGCCCCGCGGATTGACCAGGAACCAGCGCCCCTCGGCGCTCTTGAAGACGTTGCCGATCGGGTTGATCGACTGGTCGCGGGTGCGCATCGAGGCGACCCGGCCGAACTTCAGTTGCACGGCCAGATCCGAGCCCATGGTGTAGACGCCGCTGCCGAGCAGGGAGGTGGCGACCAGCCGGCCGTGGCCCGTGCGCTCGCGCTCGAAGAGCCCGGCCATGATCGCCGCCACGGTGGCGAGCGCGGTGATATGGTCTCCGAACCCGGAGCGGATCATGAACGGGTCCATGCCTTTCGGCACGGTCATCGCGCCGACGCCGGAGCGGGCCCAGAAGGCGGTGACGTCGAAGCCCGGCTTGTGCGCGTCGGGACCGTCCAGGCCATAGCCGGTGACGATGGAATAGACGAGCCGCGGATTCGCCTGCCTGAGGCTGTCGTAGTCCAGGCCCGCGCGCTTCAGCGCGGCGGGGCGGACATTGGTGATGAACACATCGGCGTCGGCGGCCAGCCTGGCCAGGGCGTCGCGGCCCTCGGGCTTGGAGATGTCCAGCACGATGGCGCGCTTGCCGCGGTTGTCGAGGTCGAAGGTGGGATTGCCCTTCAGCTCGCTCTTCACGTCGGCGAAGGCGGCGCGCATAGCGTCGCCCCCCGAGCGCTCCACCTTGATCACGTCCGCGCCCCAGTCGCCCAGCATGCAGGCGGCCGCAGGGGCGGCGATGTACGAGGCGAACTCGACGACCTTGACCCCTCTCAGCAGCACGCGCGTCCCCTCCGTCGGATGGCGCGGCCACTCTAGACAGTTGTTCGGCGGAGTCTAAGCCACCTGCAGATCGTCGTCCGCGCGGGGCTTGGCGGCCAGGGCGTCGGCGAGCGCGCGGGCGAGCGCCGGCGTCGCGAAGGGCTTGCGCAGGATCGCGCTCGCCCCGGCGGCGAGGCTGGCCGCGGCCTCGTCCGGATCGCCGCCGATGAGCGCGATGAGCGGGGTCCGGCCGGCGGCGCCCTCGAGCGCGCGGATCGCGGCCATGGCTTCAGGCCCCGCGGCCTTCGCGGAAGCGCCCACCATCACCATGTCGAAATCGCAAGCCCGGGTGAGCTCCACGGCGCGCGCGCCGTCGGCCGCCTGGACGACCTGATGCCCCAGCTGTTCGAGATTGGCGCGCAATGCCGTCGCGGTCAGGGGGTCGTCGTCGCAGACGAGGGCCCGCAGGCGACGACGCTCGGCAGGCCCAGCCCCGGGCGCCGCGCTTTCGTCCCGGCGCTCGACATGCGCCGCGGGATCGAACGGCAGCTCGAGCGTGAAGCAGCTGCCGACGCCCGGCGCGCTGTGGGCGCGCAGCTCCCCGCCCATGAGCCGGGCGAGCTGGCGGGCGAGCGTGAGCCCCAGGCCGGCGCCTGGCGTGCCGGCGCAGGTGCGCACGATCCGCTGGAACGGCTGGAAGGCCTGGGCGAGCTCGTCTTCGGTGAGGCCGGGCCCGGTGTCGGCGATCTCCACGGCGAGCTGCGAGGGACCGGCCAGGGCCACCCGCGCCTCGATTCTTCCACGCAGGGTGAAGCGCACGGCGTTGCCGACCAGAGCGGCCAATACCTGGCGCACCCGGGCCGGATCGCCGATCGCCGCGCCGCCCTCGGCGCTCGCCAGGTCGGCGTCCACATGCAGCGAGATCTCCAGGCCCTTGGCCGAAGCCGCGGGGCGGCTGGCCAGCACGACCTCGCGGGCGATGGCGATCATGTCCACCGGCTGCGGTTCCACCGACAGGCGTCCCGCCTCGGCCGTCTCGGCGTCCAGGGTGGTGTTCAGCACCGACAGCAGGTCGTTGGCGGCGTCGAGCGCCGCCGCAAGCTGTTCGCGCGATGGCGCGGCCCGGCCGTTCCGGCCGGCGGCGGCGGCCAGCACGTGGGCCACGCCGGTCAGGCCGTTGCGGATCTCGTCTGAGAGCGTGGCCACCAGGTCGGATTTGGAGCGGGCCAGCCGGCGCGCGGCCTCGGCCTGCTCGGCGCGGTCGGCGGCCAGGGCCTCGCGTTCGGCGGCGAGGGCGAACTGCTTGCGCAGCATCCGGTTGACCAGGAGCGCCAGCGCGAAGGCCAGCGCGGTTCCGCCCCAGGCGAGTTCGGCGAGCAGGTGGTCCTCCGGCCGTGAGAACAGCCCCAGCAGCGGCCCCGCGACCGCGAGCGGGCCGACGATGAGCAGACTGGGCAGCCACGCAGCCGTGAACATCACGCAGATGATCCCGCCCGCCAGCGCGGCGAACTGCAGGGTGGAACCCACCGGCCCCGCGCCCTCGGCGAAGATCGCCATCTGCGCCGTCGCCACGGCCCAGAGCAGTCCGCACAGAAGCTGCACGCGGCCACGCCGGGCAAGGTCCTGGGCGGGCGGCTGCTTCAGCCAGCCCACCGCCGCGTAGAACGCGCCCCAGGCGATGGCGAAGATCACGAAGGTCAGGCTCATCCAGGCGGCGTTGCGCGCGTGCCCGGCCGCCCAGACGTAGACCGGAAGGCTGACGCCGAAGGCGATCAGCGCATATCGCAGCAGGCCAGCCTGGGTCTCCAGCGCCTGGCGGGTCATGGAACCGGCGCTCGGGGGCGCCTCGGCCGTCTGGGCGGGCGTGGACAAGGCTTGGACCTCACGTCTGGGTTTGTCGTGAGCCTAGCCGCGAGCCGTTCCCGCATGGTTACGCGAGATCGTTAATCCACAGCTCCGCCGGCAACCTCCCGTTAAGCATGAGCCCGCACCCTCAGACTCGTGGGAGTCTGATTCAGAGGGAATCGGGCGGGGGACTTCGGCGGGCATGGCCACGACACGGGCCGCGTTGACGGACGAGGACATCCGCACGCTGGTGAAGGGCGCGACCGCCGAGGAGCGCGCCTGGGCCGCCCAGAAGCTCTGCTGCACGATGGACGCCCAGCCCCTCACGGACGAGGAGCGCGAGGCGGCGGCGGATATCCTGCGGATCATGGCCGACGACGCCGCCGAGCTGGTCCGCCGCGCGCTCGCCGTCACCTTGAAATCCTCGCCTCTGGTGCCCCGCGACGTGGCCCTCAAGCTGGCGCGCGACGTCGAGAGCATCTGCCTGCCGGTGCTGGCGTTTTCGCCGGCCTTCAGCGACGCCGACCTGGCCGAGATCGTGCGGCTCGGCGGGCCCGTACGCCAGCTCGCCATCGCCAAGCGGCCGGAGCTCTCGCGCGGCGTCACCGACGCCCTCGCCGAGCACGGCGCCGAGCGCCCCGTGGCCGCCGCCTGCGCCAACGACAACGCCGATTTCGCCGAGCAGGCGCTGCAGCGGATCATCGATCGGTTCGAAGCCTCCGAGCGCGTGCTCGCCGCGGTCGCGTACCGCGAGGCGCTGCCGCTCGCGGTGGCCGAGCGGCTCGTCACGCTGGTGGGCGAACAGCTTCGGGAGCATCTCGTCAGCCACCACACGCTCTCTCCCGAGATCGCGATGGAGGTCGCGCTCGGCGCCACCGAGCGGGCGAGCATCGACCTGGTCGACCAGGCCGGCCGCACGGCGGACGTGAAGGGCTTCGTCGCGCACCTCTATGCGGAGAAGCGGCTGAGCGCGTCCCTGCTGCTCCGGGCGCTCGCCCAGGGGCACATGACGTTCTTCGAGTGGAGCGTGGCCGAGCTCGCCGGCGTGCCGCACCACCGCACCTGGCTGATGATCCACGACGCCGGCCCGCTCGGGCTGAAGGCGATCTACGAACGCGCCGGCCTGCCCGCTCGGCTGTTCCCCGCTTTCCGCGCGGCCGTCGACACCTTCCATTCCATGGAGTTCGACGGCGGCGCCAAGGATCGCGAGCGCTTCCAGGAGCGCATGCTGCAGCGCTTCCTGACCCAGCCGCACGCGGCGTCGCAGGACGACGTGGACTACCTGCTCGACAAGCTCGACCGGGTCTCCCGCGAGATCCGCGACGGCGCGAGCGTGGAGAGCGCCTGAGGCGGTTGACGCAGCGTCCGTCTTGCCGCTTCGAGCCGCGCGCCCCAAGCTCGCGCCATGACCGACGTCCGCGCCCCCGCCGAGATCAGACCTGCCGCCACCATCCTGCTGCTCCGGGACGAGCCGGCGTTCGAGGTGCTGATGGTCAAGCGCCATCATCAGATCGATTTCGCCTCCGGCGCGCTGGTGTTCCCCGGCGGCAAGAGCCACGCCGGCGACCACGACGAGGCCTGGGCGGGGCAGGCGATCGGCTGGGGCGACTACGAACCCGACCAGCGGGGCCTGCGCATCGCGGCGATCCGCGAGGTGTTCGAGGAAGCTGGAATCCTGCTCGCCAGGCGGCGCAACGGGGCGCCCATCGGCGGCGAGGCCTGCCCGATGGATGTGCGTCAGGCGGTGGACGCCGGGACCACCGCCTTCATCGACGTGGTGCGCGCGCTCGACGCCGAGCTCGATCTGGCCGCGCTCACCGTGTTCGCCCGCTGGATCACCCCGGCGATCGTGGCGAAGCGGTTCGACACCTGGTTCTATCTGGTCAAGGCGCCGGACGATCAGCTGGCGGCCTGTGACGGCCGTGAGACCGTGGATGCGGAGTGGATCCGTCCCGCCGAGGCGCTCCGGCTCGGGGAAGCGGGCGAGCGCACGGTGATTTTCCCGACCCGCATGAACCTCAAGCTGCTGGCCGAGGCGCGCGACGCCGAGGACGCCGCAGCCCGCGCCCGGGGCCGCCGGCTGGTCACGGTGCAGCCGCAGGTCCAGGAGCGGGGCGGCCGGCGCGTGCTG
This sequence comes from Phenylobacterium sp., assembly GCF_035475775.1. Taxonomy (GTDB): domain Bacteria; phylum Pseudomonadota; class Alphaproteobacteria; order Caulobacterales; family Caulobacteraceae; genus Phenylobacterium. The sequence continues at coordinate 16,593 of NZ_DATIMC010000144.1, forward strand.
GTCCTGCCGCCCGACGCCGGCTATGGCGCGGTCGAGGAGCCGCTCGAAAGGGCGATGTAGCTCAGCCGCTCAGGCCGCGAACTCGCGGACCCGGCGCTCCAGCTCCTGCGCGAGGGCCGCGCCGACCGGATGGGTGTCCGACTTGATGTCGTCGCGGACGGCGGCCTTGATGCCGTCGATGTGGGCGTCGACGAGGGCCATCGGGGCGGTGAGCCGCTTGTCCTTCTCGTCGATCAGCTTGCACAGCGAGCCCGCGATCCGGGTGATCAGCTGATAGCCGTAGGTGGTGCCCAGGCCCTTCAGGTCGTGCGCCCGCAGATACAGGTTCTCCATGGTCTCGGGCGTCATGCCCTGGACCTTCACCTCGTGGCGGGCGGCGTCGAGCTTGGTGATCTCGTCCTGCAGCCACTGGGAGAAATTGCCCGACAGGCTCTTCAGCGCCGCTTCCGCCTTGGCGATGGCCGCCGCGTCGATGCCGCCGAGGCGACCCCCACCCACCTTCAGCCGCAGATTGTTCGACGGCGGGATCACCTGACTCGGATTCTGTTGGCTCACAGAAAGCCCCCTCTTGCTCTTGCGAGACACGGTAGGCGGCAAGCCGTTAATAACCGGTGAGCCGCAAGCTACGGTAATTGGTGGGCTTTCTGGGTTCGCTGGCTCTGCTCAGGCGGAGAACTGCTCGGCCAGCACCCGCTCCTCGAGGCTACGCCCGGCGTCGAACAGCATGGTCAGGCCGATGCTGCGGTCCTCGGCGACCTCCACGGTCAGGACATCACGGACTTCGAGGTTGTCGGCCACCGCGCTCACCGGACGCTTGTCGGCTTCGAGGATTTCGAACGCCACCTTGGCGGTATGCGGCAGCAGCGCGCCGCGCCAGCGCCGCGGCCGGAAGGCGCTGATCGGGGTCAGCGCCAGCACGCGGGCGTCGAGCGGTATGATCGGCCCGTGCGCCGAAAGGTTGTAGGCGGTCGAGCCCGCCGGCGTCGCGACCAGCGCCCCGTCGCAGGACAGCTCGGCGAGCCGCACCTTTTCGTCGATGGAGATCCGCAGCTTCGCGGTCTGGCGCGTCTGGCGCAGCAGCGACACCTCGTTGATCGCCAGAGCCTCGTGGGACTGGCCGTGCAGGTCGCGGGCGCGCATGCGCAGCGGGTGGATCACCGCCCGCTCGGCCGCGTTCACGCGCTCCAGAAGGCCGTCCTCGGAATACTCGTTCATCAGGAAGCCCACCGAGCCGCGGTTCATCCCATAGATCGGCGGGCTCTCGGGGATATGCCTGTGCAGCGTCTCCAGCATGAAGCCGTCGCCCCCGAGGGCGACGATCACCTGCGCCTCGGCTTCCGAGGCCTCGCCATAGCGCCTGACCAGCCGGGCGCGGGCCTCCTGAGCTTCGGGGCGGTCGCTCGCGGTGAAGGCCACGCGGGTCACGAAGGGTTGCGGCTTCAACATCCGGCTTTGAGAAGGCCGCGGCCGGCCCAGGCTTGTCAAACGGCGTCCTGGATCGCCTTGGCGGCTTGCCGGAAGGCGGCTCCGGCCACCTTCGGGCTCACCGGCCCGAACGCGCCGGCCGCCCGATGCTCACCGTCGGCGCCGCCCCCGGGGCGGCCGCCGTTCAGTTCCCGCACCATGTGCAGGATCGCTGGGAAGACGCTGCGGTCGATGCCGACGGCGGCGCAGGCGAGCGCCAGGATCTCGGGTCGGTCGGAGCCGATCGCCCGGCGCACCTGCTCGGCCTCGAAGCGGCCCAGGATGGCGAGCGTGGTGCAGAACAGGGACAGCCGGCCCTCGCGCAGGGCGCGGACCAGATAGCCTGGCCGGAGCTGGCCGGCGGCGTGCAGCTTGTCGATCAGCCGCCGCTCCATGGCTTCGCGCTCGCCGTCGCGGGCGACCACCAGCAGCCCCTGGCCGTCGTGCACCCCGCCGTGCGCCTCGGCGACGCTGGCCGCGAGCGCCAGGGCGATGTCCGTGGATTCCAGCCGGAACCGCTCGACCAGCGCCTCGCGCAGCGCCTTGCCGACCCAGACATAGAGCTGCAGGGCGAGCTCGCCCGTGAGCTTCGGATGCCGCGACAGCGGCGAGCGGAGCGCGGCCACCTGGCGGGCCATGTCCACCAGCCGCGCCATGTCGGCCTCGGACAGCTCGGCGGTGGCGTTGCCGGCCAGCGCCGCCAGCACGGCCGGCTCGGCCTGCTTGAGGATCGCCGCCACCACGGGCGCGCCGAGCCTCGGCCGCCGGGCCACCTCGATCTGGTGCTCGATGGTGGCCTCGACGAGCAGGCGGATGAGATCGTGGTCCTTGAGCGCGGGACTGGCCGCGATCACCGGGCGGGCGATCTCGATCTCGTCCAGCGCCAGCACGTTGATCAGCGCCGGGGGCGCCCATTCGGCGTGCGCCAGCTTTCCCGCCAGCCTCTGGCGGATGTCGCGCTCGGCCTCGACCACCAGGGTCAGGAAGATGGAATTGAGCAGCGTCTGCACCTGAGGCTGGTGCGCGGCGGTCCCGCCGCCGGCCTCGCACAGACCGACGAGACCGAGCAGCAGGCGCTCGCGGTCGGCGGGCGCACGGCTCTTGGCGAGGTCCACGAGGCTTTCGCTGTTCAGCGCGACGCTCAAGACCGGCTCCCCCGGGACGGTTAACGGCGATCGTCGCCGCACTCTGCCGCGCCGCGATGAAAACATGCTTAAACAGGCCCCAGCCGCGCCTCGGCGCGTCCGATGCGAGAGACCACATGGCCGATCCGCTGCTGCTGGCGCTGGACCAGGGGACCACCAGCACCCGCGCCATCCTGTTCGACGCCAACGGCCGGGCGCTGGCCGAGGCGGGGCGGCCCTTGCAGCAGTTCTATCCTCAGGACGGCTGGGTCGAGCACGACGCAGACGCGATCTACCGCGCCTGCGTCGAGGTGCTGCGCGAGGCGGTGGCGACGTCCGGCCGGGAGATCGCAGAGGTGGCCGCCATCGGCATCACCAACCAGCGCGAGACGGTGGTCGTCTGGGACCGGGCCACCGGCCAGCCGATCGGCCGGGCGATCGTCTGGCAGGACCGCCGCACGGCCCAGGCCTGCGAGCGGCTGCGCGCCGCCGGGCGCGAGGCGCAGGTGACCGCGACCACCGGCCTGCTGCTCGATCCCTACTTCTCGGGCACGAAGCTCGCCTGGCTGCTGGACCACACCCCCGGCGCGCGGGCCCGCGCGGAGGCCGGCGAGCTGCTGGCCGGGACCATCGACGCCTGGGTGATCTGGAAGCTGACCCGCGGACGGGTGCACGCCACCGACGCCACCAACGCCTCGCGCACCCTGCTGTTCGACCTGAAGCGCCAGGCCTGGTCGGAGGAGATGTGCGAGCTCCTGGAGGTTCCCCCGGCGCTGCTCCCTGAGGTCCGCGACTGCGCCGGCGACTTCGGCGAGACGGAGGCCGCGATCCTCGGCCGCGCCATTCCGATCCGCGGCGTGGCGGGCGACCAGCAGGCGGCATTGATGGGCCAGGGCTGCATCGCGCCCGGCGCGATGAAGGCCACCTACGGCACCGGCTGCTTCATGCTGATCAACACCGGCGAGACGCCGGCCCCCTCGCGCTCGCGGCTGCTGACCACGGTGGCCGCGCGGGTGAACGGCCGCACGACCTACGCCCTGGAAGGGGCGATCTTCATCGCCGGGGCGGCGATCCAATGGCTGGGCGAGGGGCTGGGCGTGGCCGGCGGTCCCCAGGCGGTCGAAGCCTTGGCGATGCAGGCCCGAGCTGATCATGGCGTGGTGCTGGTTCCGGCGTTCACGGGCCTCGGCGCGCCGTGGTGGGATGCGAACGCCCGCGGCGCCGTGTTCGGCCTGACCCGCGACGCCGGCCTCCCCGAGATCGCCCAGGCGGCCTTCGACGCCTGCGCCCTGCAGACCCGCGATCTGATCGAAGCCATGCGGGCCGACGCGCCGGAGGCCTTCGCGGGCTCCGTCGAGCTGCGCATCGACGGCGGCATGAGCCGCAGCGGCTGGTTCGCCCGGCGGCTGGCCGACCTCACCGGCGTGCAGGTCTGCCGCGCCACCTATCAGGAGACCACGGCTCTGGGTGCGGCCCTGTTCGCGGGCGTGGGGGCCGGCGTCTACGCCGACCTCGCCGAGGCGGCGGCGGCGCGGCCGGGCGCCGAGGACTACGCCCCCGAGATGGAACCGTCGCGGCGCGAGGCCGCCTACGCCCGCTGGCTGGACGCTGTGGCGCGGGTGCGCACCTGAACTTGACGCCGCCCGCCGCGGAGAGGACTCTGCCGGCCGGAATTTAAGTTCAAGGAGACGGCCCATGGCGGACGGTTCGGTCGCGGGCGTGACCTCGCTGCAAGGCAAGGTGAGCGCCGAGGAGTGGCAGGCGCGCGTGGATCTCGCGGCGCTCTACCGGCTGGTCGCCCTGCACGGCTGGGATGACCTCATCTACACCCACATTTCCGCCCGCATCCCCGGGCCGGAGCACCACTTCCTGATCAATCCGTACGGGCTGATGTTCGACGAGATCACCGCCTCGTCGCTGGTCAAGGTCGACCTCGACGGCCAGGTGCTGCAGGAGACCGCCTACTTCATCAATCCGGCGGGCTTCACGATCCATTCGGCGATCCACGCCGCGCGCGACGACGCCAGGTTTGTGATGCACCTGCACACCGACCAGGGCGTCGCCGTCGCCGCCCAGAAGGAAGGGCTGCTGCCGCTGTCGCAGCACGCGCTGATCGTGCTGCCGAGGCTCGCCTACCACGACTACGAGGGCGTGGCGCTCAATCTCGACGAACGCGAGCGGCTGGTCGCCGACATCGGCTCCAAGACCCTGATGCTGCTGCGCAATCACGGCACCCTGGCGGTCGGCGAGACGGCGGCCAACTGCTGGGTCGGGATGTTCTACCTGGAGCGCGCCTGCAAGCAGCAGGTGATGGCGCTTTCGGCCGGCCGCGACAACGTGCTCATCGCGCCGGACGCGGCCCAGGACGCCGTGCGCGGGCTGGGGTCGAACGGATCCAACGGCATCGGCGGCGCCCTGGCCTGGCCCGGCTGCCTGCGCCGGCTGGATCGCCACTCGCCGGGCTACGACGCTTAGTCACCGCCGGCAAAAAGAGGCCCTCCGCCTCGCGGGGGAGGGCCTAATGAAAATGCCGCGGCCGAGCGGGGGAGATCGGCCGGGCCAGCGCGACGGACGCGCTCAGGGACGTCGACGCGAGGACCGGGGCCAGGGTCGACGAGATTGACCATTGCGCACGCGGCGCTACCCGTCAAGGTTGTCCATGCCGATCCTGCCCGTCTGGCACGAAATTCCGCTCACGAACTGGGCGGGCTGGTCTCGGCCTTCAGGTAGGCGATCACGTCGATCCGGTCCTTCGGGTCCTTGAAGCCGGGGAAGGTCATCTTGGTGTTGGGGACCATCGCCTTGGGGTCGGTCAGCCACTGGTCGAGGTGCGGGGCGTCCCACGTGAAGGTCTGCGCCTTCAGCGCGTCCGAGTAGTTGAATCCGGCCTTGCTGGCGACCTTGCGGCCGAAGATCCCGTTGAGGTTCGGGCCGGTCATGTCGGGGCCGCCGGGGGTGAGCGTGTGGCAGGACTTGCAGATCGCGAACTTGGCCTCGCCGTTTTCCAGGTCGCCGGTGTTGAACGGGGCGGGCAGGCTCGCCACCAGCGCCTTCTTCTGCGCATCGGTGGGCTCGGCCGTGGTGGTCGCGGCCGGCGCCCCGGGCTGCTCGCTCGAGGACGCCTGTGCGTTCTGCGATTGGGTGTTGCTCGGCGACTTGCCGCAACCGGCGAGCGTGGCGGCGAGCGCCGCAGCGGCGAAAACCAGACCCGGGTGGCGCATGTTCGGCGAGTCTCCTCAGCGGCCAGAAAAAAGGTGCGGCAAGCTAGCGCGTCGTCTTGCCGATGCAAGATGGCTTGACCCGCCCGTGGCCGATCCGTGATATGTCACCCTTAGGTGACTTTGCCGGAGCCTATCCATGGCCGCAACGCCAGCGCCGCAGCCCCCTTCCGCCGAGCTCATCGATCGCCTGCAGCGCCGTCGCACCTGGGGCGTGATGCTGCAGGGCCTGTTCTTCGTGAACTGGCAGCTGCTGTCCCTTCCGATGCTCATGCCGTGGACGTGGTCGGACGGGGCGTTCGACATGATCCGCGCGGCGACCTACCTCCTCTGGCCGGCGCTGATGCTGGCGCTCATCGCCACCGGGGGCGGCTTCATCCTCTCCCGCGAGATCCGCGCCGTGCTCAACGACGAGACCACGCGCGCGCACCGCCGGCGGGCCTTCGAGTTGGGGTTCTGGGGCGCCATGGCCGGGGTCCTGGCGGGATACGGGCTGAGCCTCGCCGGGACGGCCTCGCCGCTCGTCGTGGTTCATCTGGTTCTGAGCGCCGGCTTGGCGACCTCCATGATCGCCTTCGCCGTCCTGGAGCTGCGCGCCCAGGCGGATGGCTGAGCGACGTCGCTAGCGCCGCATCGCGCGCCGCTCGCGATTGACCGCCTCGTCGAGCGCCTGCAGGAAGCGCGAGCGGTCGGCGCGCTCGAACGCCTTGGGACCGCCGGTGATCTCGCCGGTGGAGCGGATGTGCTCCGAGATCGCCCGGCCCGCCAGCGCCTGGCCGATGCTGTCGGGCGTGAAGGCCCGTCCGTTCGGCGCGATGGCGCGGGCCTGCTTCTTCAGCGCCCGCTCGGCCAGCGGGATGTCGTTGGTGATCACGATGTCGCCCGGCTCGGCGCGCTCTGCGATCCAGTCGTCGGCGACGTCGGGCCCGGCCTCGACCATCACGAACTCGATCAAGGGCGAGGCCGGCGTGCGGATGAAGCCGTTGGCGACCACCATCGTCTTCAGCCCATACCGCGCGGCCACCTTGTAGACCTCGTCCTTCACCGGACAGGCGTCGGCGTCGACGAAGATGCGCATGTTGGCGTCCGATGGGATGGCGCCGGATGAGGGACTCGAACCCCCGACCTTCGGTTTACAAAACCGCTGCTCTACCAGCTGAGCTAATCCGGCCCTGGATCGGCGGAGCGATGCCACGGCCGCGGGGCCGCAGCAACCGTGGCCGTTCGGCGTTTAAGCTTCCCTTCGCGATTCCGGGCGATGATGGCCGCAGGATCTTGGCGGCAGGCGGAACAATGGCGAAGCATGCCCATGCGGCGGCCGACGCGGCGGCGGCCCACGCCGCGACGAACAGCGCCGCGGCCGATGCGGCGCAGACGGCGCCGCCCATTCCGCCGATCTGGCATTGGTCGATCTCCGAGATGTGGACCGCAGTGGGCCACGCCTGGACGACGGCCATCCACGCGCCATACCTGGGCCTCCTCACCCTTGCGGTCCTGCTCGCCGTCGCAATCCGCATCCTGGTGAAGCTGCTCCGCTGAGCCGAAGCGGCTTGGAAGCGCGCCCCGGCTGTGCTTGCGTGGCCCGGTCCGGGCGCGGAGAGAGCCGTGAATTTCGACGAGTACAGAAGCTACGACGCCGTCGGCCTGGCGGAGCTGGTGGCGCGCGGCGCGGTCAGCGCGGGCGAACTGGTCGAAACCGCCGCCGCGCGGATGGCGAAGGTCAATCCGCAGATCAACGCCGTCACCCAGGACCTGACGGCGAGCGCGCGCGCCGCAGAACCGGTGAACGGCCCCTTCGCCGGCGTTCCCTTCCTGCTCAAGGACCTGGGCGCGAGCCACGCGGGCACGCCGACCACACGCGGGTCACGCCTCTTCGCCCACGACGTGGCGGCGGCCGACAGCGCGCTCGTGCGCCTCTACAAGGCGGCCGGCCTCGCCATCATCGGCAAGACCAACACGCCCGAGCTCGGCCTCTGGCCGGTCACCGAATCCGAACTGCTGGGGCCTTGCCGCAACCCCTGGGACCTCTCGCGCACCTCCGGCGGCTCCTCCGGCGGGGCGGCGGCCGCGGTCGCGGCGGGGATCGTCCCGGCCGCGCACGCCAGCGACGGCGGCGGCTCGATCCGCATTCCGGCCTCCTGCTGCGGCCTGTTCGGGTTCAAGCCCTCGCGCGGGCGGGTCTCGTTCGCGCCGGCGGGCGAAGGCTGGGCCGGCGCCTCGATCAACCACGCCGTCACCCGCTCGGTGCGCGACAGCGCCGCCCTGCTGGACGCCGTCTGCGCGCCGCAGCCGGGGGATCCCTACTTCCTGCCGCCGCCGCAGGTCGCCTTCGCCGAGGCCGCGCGGCGCGCGCCGGGCCGGCTGCGCATCGCCTTCACCACCGCGGCCCTGCAGGCGAGCGCGCTCGATCCCGAATGCGAGGCCGCCGTCCTCGAGACCGCCAGGCTTTGCGAAAGCCTCGGCCATGCGGTGGAGGAGGCGCGCGTGCCCGGCGACGCCTCGGCCATGCAGGCGGCCGCCGGCGTGGTGATCGCCGCCAGCGTCGCCTCCGAACTGGACGCCGAAGCCGAGCGGCGCGGGCGCGCCATCGAGGAGGGCGAGCTCGAGCCGCTCACGGTTTCGACCTACCGCCGCGGCCAGACGGTCGCCGGCCCAGCCTATGTGCGGGCGCTCGCCGCGCTCCACGCCTACGCGCGCGCCGAGGCCCAGCTGTTCGAGACCTACGACGTCCTGCTGCTCTCCACGCTCGGCCAGCCCGCGATCCCGCTGGGATGGCTGTTCGAAGCGCGCGGCAAGGTCGGCGAGCGGCTCGGCCAGTTCATGCCCAACACCCAGCCGTTCAACATCACCGGCCAGCCCGCCATGACCGCGCCGCTCGCCTGGAGCCGATCGGGCCTGCCGATCGGGATGCAGTTCGTGGCCAGGATGGGCGAGGAGGGGCTTCTCTTCAGCCTCGCAGGGCAGCTCGAGCAGGCGCGGCCGTGGTTCGACAAGGCGCCGCCGCTCTGAGCCTTCCGCGGGCGTGACGCCGCCCCGCCCGGCGCGCTACAGCGGCGCCAGCGCCATTCCCCGGAGCCTGCATGCCGTTGAGCTGGACCGCGATTGTCCCGATCCTGATGCTGATCGCCTCCAACGTCTTCATGACCTTCGCCTGGTACGGCCAGCTGAAGGTGGAGCACCGGCCGCTGTGGCTGATCCTGCTGATCAGCTGGGGGATCGCCTTCTTCGAATACTGCCTGGCGGTGCCGGCCAACCGCATCGGCCGGCTCACCTATGACCCGGCAGAGCTGAAAGCCCTGCAGGAGGTGATCACGCTGTCGGTGTTCGCGGTGTTCTCCGTGACCTGGCTGAAGGAGCCGGTCACGCCCAATCACCTGGTGGGCTTCGCCTTCATCGCGCTCGGCGCCTTCTTCGTCTTCCGGGGCCCGTTCTGAGCGCCTTGCGCCGCCGGCTTTGGCGAACCACCTCTGGCGGCCTATAAGCCCCGGTTTCCGCCCAGCGCCCGAAAGTCCATGCCCCGCATCCTGATCACCTCGGCCCTGCCGTACATCAACGGGATCAAGCACCTGGGGAACCTGGCGGGCTCGATGCTGCCGGCCGACGTCTACGCCCGCTTCCAGCGCTCGCGCGGTCACGAGACGCTCTACATCTGCGCCACCGACGAGCACGGCACGCCCGCCGAGCTCGCCGCGGCCGAAGCCGGCCAGGACGTCAGCGACTATTGCGAGGAGCAGCACGCCGTCCAGCACCGCATCGGGCGCGCCTTCGGCCTGTCCTGGGACCACTTCGGCCGCTCGTCCTCGCCGCAGAACCACCGGCTGACCCAGCGCTTCGCCCAGTCGCTGTGGGAGGCGGGCTTCATCGAGGAGCGGGTGACCCAGCAGGTCTATTCCCTGGCCGACAAGCGCTTCCTGCCGGACCGCTACGTGATCGGGACCTGCCCGCATTGCGGCTACGACGCCGCGCGCGGGGATCAGTGCGAGAACTGCACCCGGGTGCTCGATCCCGCCGACCTGATCCATCCGCGCTCGGCGATCTCCGGCTCGACCGAGATCGAGATCCGGGATTCCAAGCACCTGTTCCTGCGCCAGTCGCTGTTCGCGCCGAAGCTGCGCGAATGGATCGACGGCAAGAAGCGCGAGTGGCCCAATCTCGTCACCTCGATCGCCTACAAGTGGCTGGACGAGGGGCTGCAGGACCGCGGCGTCACCCGCGACCTCTCCTGGGGCGTGCCGGTCAACGCCTTCGAGTGGGGCCCGGACCCGCAAGGTCGGCTGCCCGACGCGGCGGGGCTGGCCGACAAGGTCTTCTACGTCTGGTTCGACGCGCCCATCGAGTACATCGCCGCGACCTGGGAGTGGGCCGACGCCCGGGCGATCGAGGATGGGCGCACGCCCGAGGATTCCGCCTGGGAGCGCTGGTGGCGCGAACCCGCCGCGGCGGATGTGAAGTACGTCGAGTTCATGGGCAAGGACAACGTGCCCTTCCACACCGTGGGCTTCCCCTGCACCCTGTTCGGAGTGAACGAGAAGCTCGGTGCCGACGGCAGGTTCACCCCTCGCGAGAATGCGCCGTGGAAGCTGGTGGACGAGCTGAAGGGCTTCAACTGGCTCAACTATTACGGCGGCAAGTTCTCGACCTCGCAGAAGCGCGGCGTCTTCATGGACCACGCGCTGGAAATCCTGCCGGCGGACTACTGGCGCTGGTGGCTGACGGCCAATGCGCCGGAGAGCTCGGACTCCTCCTTCACCTGGGAGCAGTTCCAGGC
>NZ_DATIMC010000145.1:0-9008 GCF_035475775.1 Phenylobacterium sp.
GTGGACTTCACGTCGACCACGAAGGTGGCGTCCTTGTGCAGGGCCGAGAGGTCGCGCGCCAGCATCAGGCCGATCTTGTCGGCGAAGATCTCCTCGCCCTCGTCGTCGACCACCCCGCAGCGGTCGCCGTCGCCGTCGAAGCCCAGCGCCAGGTCGGCCCCGTGCGTGCGCACGGCCTCGGCCATGGCGTGCAGCATGACCTGGTCCTCGGGATTGGGGTTGTACTTCGGGAAGCTCCAGTCGAGGGCGGTGTCCATCTCGACCACCTCGGCCACCCCCATGCGGCGCAGCGCGTCCGGGGCGAAGGCGCCGGCGGTGCCGTTGCCGCAGGCGCAGACCACCTTGAGCGGCCGCGTGAGCGCAGCCCGCGACGCCGCATCGGCGATGTAGCGGTCCATGACGCCTTCGACGCGCACCAGCTTGCCGCCGTCGCGCGCCTTCCACTGGCCGCCCAGCGTGATCTCCTTCAGCCGCCCCATCTCCTCCGGGCCGAAGGTGAGCGGACGCTGCGCGCCCATCTTGACGCCGGTCCAGCCGTTCTCGTTGTGGCTGGCGGTGACCATGGCGACGCACGGCGCATCGAGGTCGAACTGGGCGAAATAGGCCATCGGCGTGACCGCGAGGCCGATGTCCAGCACCTCGCAGCCGGCGGACATCAGGCCCAGGGTCAGGGCCTGCTTGATGGACAGCGAATAGGACCGGAAGTCGTGGCCGACCACGACCTTGCGGTGGCCGAGCTCCTGGACGTAGCTGCCGAGCCCCAGGCCGAGCGCCTGGACGCCGAGCAGATTGATCTCCGGCCCGAACAGCCAGCGCGCATCGTACTCGCGGAATCCCGTCGCCTTGACCAGCGGCTCGGTCTCGAAGGCGAGCGTGTTGGGGACGAGGTCGGCGCGCGGGACGTGCAGCATCGTGGCTCCAGGCGATTGGCAGAGTGGGTTTAGTCGGCCCTCGGCCCCCACGCCACCAACGCTTCGGGCGAGGCTTGGTTTTCGCGGCCTACATCACCCCGGCGCGCAGCAGGTCGTGGACGTGCAGGATGCCCACGGGCCGGCCGGCCTCGACCACGAACAGCACGGTGACGCGGGGCAGGGCGGTCTCGCCCGCGTCGGCCGCGCCGCCTTCGGTCATGATCGCCAGCGCCTCGGAGGCCAGCATGTCCGGCGGCACGGTCTTCCTGGGCCCGGGCGTCATCACCTCGAGCGCGGTGCGGTCGAGCAGGCCCTCGATGTGGCGGCGCAGGTCGCCGTCGCTGATCGCGCCCACCAGCCGGCGCGCCTCGTCGACGACGCCCACGATCCCGAAGCGCTTGCCGGTCATCACCAGGAGCGCCTCGCGCATCGGCGCATCGGCGCCCACCAGCGGCAGCTCCTCGCCGCCATGCATCAGGTCGCCCACGGTGCGCAGCATGGCCCCGAGCTTCCCGCCCGGATGGAAGACGTGGAAGTCCTGCGGCTTGAACCCGCGCCGCTCCAGCAGCGCCACGGCGAGCGCATCGCCGAGCGCCATCTGCAGGGTGGTCGAGGTGGTGGGGGCGTTGACCTCCGAGGTCGCCTCGGCGGCGTCGGCCAGCCTGAGCACCACGTCGGCGCCGCGGCCCAGCGCGCTCTGCGGCTCGGCCGTCATGGCGATGAGCGGGATGCGGAAGCGCTTGGCGTAGGCCAGCACGTCGGCGAGCTCGCGCACCTCGCCGGATTTCGACAGCGCCAGGATCACGTCGCCGTCGGCGATCATGCCGAGGTCCCCGTGGCTGGCCTCGGCGGCGTGGACGAAGATCGCCTGGGAGCCAGTGGAGGCGAAGGTGGCGGCGATCTTGCGCGCCACATGGCCGGACTTGCCGATGCCGGTGCAGACGATCCGCCCCTTGGCGGCGAACAGCCGGTCCACGGCGCGCGCGAATGTCGCGTCGAGCGCCCCGGCCTGCTGGCCGAGCGCCTCGCCCTCCACGGTCAGGACGCGGCGGGCGACCGCCACGGCGTCGAAGCCGCTCATCCCGCCTGGCTCCCGAACGAGCGTCGCAGGACAGGGCCTGCTCGGAGGGGCCGCGCTGCGCAGGCTTGGCGGGGCAGGGTCATTGCGAGGGGCTGAGCGCCTGGTTCTGCAGGTTGCGCACGGCGTCGCGCGCCTGCCGCAGCCGCTGCTGGGCGGCGAGCTGCTCGCGCTGCATGGCGGCGCGCATGGCGGGCGTCTGCTGCACGGGGGTATGGCCAAACGGGGCGGGCGAGCGCGCGCCCAGGCCCTGCGGCCAGACGAGCGCCAGGGCCACCACGAGGATCGTGAGGACGCCGAGGGCCGGCAAGTAGAGACGATCGAGCATGCGAGGCTCCTATAGCGGCTCCGCGCGCCCTCGGCCATTGCGCGCACGCTTGACGGAACGGCCCCCCCGGCCCTAGCCGCTCTCCAGCCATCGCCAGGAGGCGCCCTTGCCCATCCTCATCCTGCTGCGCCACGGACAGAGCCAGTGGAACCTGGAGGACAGGTTCACCGGCTGGGTCGACGTCGACCTGACGCCGCAGGGGGAGGCCGAGGCGCTGCGCGGGGGCGAGCTCATCAAGGCCGCCGGGATCGCCATCGACCGCTGCTGCACCTCGGTGCTGACCAGGGCGATCCGCACCTCCTGGCTGGCCCTGTGGGCGGCCGGCCAGGCCTACGTTCCCGAGACCAAGGACTGGCGGCTGAACGAGCGCCACTACGGCGGCCTGACCGGCCTCAACAAGGCCGAGACGGCGAAGCAGCACGGGGCCGAGCAGGTCATGATCTGGCGCCGCTCCTACGACGTCCCGCCGCCGGAGCTGGCCGCGGACAGCCCCTTCGACTTCGCCCGCGACCGGCGCTACGCCGGCGCGGCCCTGCCGCGCACCGAGAGCCTGAAGACCACGCTGGATCGCGTGCGCCCCTACTGGGAGGATGAGATCGCGCCAAGGCTGGCGGCCGACGAGACGCTGCTGGTGGCGGCGCACGGCAACTCGATCCGGGCGATCGTGAAGCTTCTCTTCGGCGTCTCGGATGCGGAGATCGTCGGCGTGGAGATCCCGACCGGCAATCCGCTGGTGGTGGAGCTGACCGCGTCCCTGAAGCCCACCGCCGCGCGCTACCTCGACGGCGCGCGCGCCCAGGCCCTGCCCGGCCATACGAAATGAACGCAGACGAAACCCACATGCGCCGCGCCATCGCCCTGGCGCGGGCGAGCCTCGGGCGCACCGCCGAGAACCCGGCGGTGGGCTGCGTGATCGTGCGCGACGGCCAGGTGGTCGGCGAGGGCGCGACCGGCGAGGGCGGGCGGCCGCACGCCGAGGAGGTCGCGCTGGCCCAGGCCGGCGAGGCGGCCCGGGGCGCCACGGCCTACGTCACCCTGGAGCCGTGCGGGGCGCGATCCTCCGGCGCGGCCTCCTGTTCGGAGCGGCTGATCGCGGCGGGCGTCGCGCGCGCGGCGATCGCGCGCGAGGATCCGTCGCCCTACGCCGCCGGCCAGGGGCTGGCGCGGCTGCGTGCATCCGGCCTCGATGTTGACCTGGGGTTGCTGAGCACCGAGGCGGCGCCGCTCTACGCCGCCTACCGGCCGCCCAACACCGTCAGGCCAAAAGGCTAAACATTGGAAATCTATCCTTAATCCGCAGCGTCCTAGGCTTCCGATGCAAGGAGTCCCAGCGAAGCCGACGCCATGCCTTCAGCGCCCGCCAGCAGCCTCGTCGTCCGCCGCCTGAACCAGGCGGAGGTGGAAGCCATTTGCGCCAAGCACGACCGGCTGTGGAGTTCGCGGCCGGGCGGCGCGCGCGCGGTCTTCGCCTGGTGCGATCTGACCGGCCTCGACCTCTCCGGCAAGAACCTCTGCGATGCCGACTTCACCGGCGCGGTGCTCGCCGCCTGCCGGCTGCACGGCGCGAGGCTCGATCACGCCAACATGTTCGGAACCGACCTGCAGGACGCCGACCTCGCCGAGGCGTCGCTGCGCCGCGCCGACCTGCGCGGCGCCTGCCTGCGCAACGCCAACCTCACCGGCGCCGATCTGTTTGAGGCCGACCTGCGCGAGGGCGTGCTCGCCGCCGCCGATCGCCACTACGGATTCCGCCGGCTGGAGACCACCTTCCTGAACTCAGGCGAAGTGCAGGGCGCGATCCTCGCCGGCGCCAACCTGGAGCGCTCGCGGCTTTCCGGCGTGATGGCGGTGCGCGCCGACTTCACCGACGCGGTCCTGAAGGACGCCAAGCTGGTCCGCGCCAACCTCAAGCACGCCGCCATGACCGGCGCGGACCTGTCGGGCGCGGACCTGTCGGGCGCGGACCTCGCCGGCGCCGACCTGCGCGACGCGATCCTGGTGGGCGCCAAGACGGCGAGCTGGAACGTGCTCGACGCCAATCTCGCCGGCGCGCTCACCGACGAGCCGACGGGCCGCCCCGCCGAGCAGGTGAAGTACGCCAACCTGGTGCGCGAGCACGCCAGATGGTGCGAGACCGACGGGGCGGAGGGCAGTCCCTCCGCCTTCGACAAAGCCGATCTGCGGGGGCTCTCCAGCGTGCGCGGCTTCAACCTGACGGCGCTCTCCGCGAAGCAGGCGATCTTCTACGGCCTCGACATGGAAGGGGTTCAGCTGCAGGGCGCGCATCTCGACGGCGCCGACTTCAGAAGCTGCAATCTGCGGCGGGCGGACCTGCGCGGCGCGCGGCTGGTGGGCGCCAAGCTCACCGGCGCGGACCTGCGCGAGGCGCAGATGGGGCCTCTGATCCTGGGCTCCGACCGGCTGCTCTCCTGCGATCTCTCCGGCGCGATGCTGAAGTTCGCCGATCTCACGGGCGCGGACCTGCGCCGCGCGGTGTTCAAGAACGCCGACGTCAGCCGCGCCAATTTCCGCGGCGCCCTGATGCGCCAGGCCGACTTCACCGGCGTCGTGCGCCACGCGGCGCTCGGCCTGGAGGACGTGGTCTGAGCCCGCGCGCGAGACTCTAGGTGGCCAGACCCGCCCTTGCCGGACGCCGCCGGCTGACCGCGGCCGAGCTCGACCTGATCGTCTCGGCCCACGGCCGGCTGGTCGCCGGCCAGCCGGGCGGCAAGCGCGCCTGCCTGCCGTTCGTGGACTTCTCGGGGCTGGACCTTTCCGGGCGCGAGCTGTCGGGCGCTGACCTGCGCGGCTCGGTGTTCGACGGGGCCAAGCTCGCAGGCGCGCGCCTGATCGGCGCCAACCTCGCCGGCTGCGACCTGCGCGGTGCCGATCTGCGCGGCGCGGTGCTGGCCAGGGCCGACCTGCGCGGCGCCTGCCTGCAGGCCGCCAATCTCACCGACGCCGACCTCTCCGAAGTCGACCTGCGGCCCGGCAAGGTCGCCTTGCCGCATCCGAGCAAGGGCTTTCCGGCGGTGGTCGAGGAGCCTCGCGCGGGCGAGCTCGACGGGGCCAACCTCGCCGGCGCGAGCCTGGACGGCGGTCGCCTGGACGGGCTTTACGCGCAGGGGACCGACTTCGCCGACTGCTCGTTCAGAGGCGCGAGCCTGATCGACGCCAATCTGAGGGGCGCGAGCCTCGCCGGCGCGCTTCTCGAGAAGACGGCGCTCTCGGGCGCCAACCTCGAAGGCGCAGATCTGCAAGGGGCCGTGCTGACCGACACCAGGCTGGACCAAGCCAAGACCGCCGGCGCCAAGCTGGATCGCGTTCTGGCGGCGCCCAGCCGGGCGGACCTGACCCGGGCCGAGCAACTGCTCGCCGGCATCAAGGGCCACGACCAGTGGGTGCGCACGGGCGGCAAGCAGGGCGGCCGGGCCGTGCTCGACGGCGAGGACCTGCGGCCGCTCTCGGGGGAACTGAAGGGGCTCAGGCTGACGGCGATCAGCGCCAGGCGGGCCATCCTGGTCGGCGTCGACCTGTCCGGGACCGAGCTGCAGGGCGCGGACCTCGAGGCGGCCGACCTGCGCGGCGCGCAGCTGCGCGAGGCCGATCTGCGAGGCGCCAAGCTGGCGGGCGCCGATCTGACCAAGGCGGAGTTGACGGCGGCGCTGCTGTCGCCGCTGCCGCTGGGCGGCGGCCGCTCGACGCCCGCGAACCTCAGCGGAGCGCGATTGCGCTCGGCCACGGCCGCGGGCGCGGACTTCACCGGCGCGCTGCTCGCCGACGCCGAGCTCAAGGGCTGCGACCTCACCGGCGCCAAGCTCGCGGCGGTGGAGCTCTCCCAGGCCCAGCGTCGAGCGGCCCGCGGGCTCGCGGCGGCCTGAGCCCGCGCAAGAAAAGGGCGGCGCGGAGGGCCGCGCCGCCCAGCTTCAGCCGTGTGCGTCCGCCTAGGGACGCGTTCGGATCGTCAGGCGGCCTGTTCGGCGGTCTCGCCTTCGATCAGGGTCGATTTGCCCGAGCCGATCTCGATGCGCCTGGGCTTCAGCGCTTCCGGCAGCTCGCGCTTGAGGGCGATCTGCAGCAGCCCGTCGCGCAGGTCGGCGCTGGTCACCACCACATAGTCGGCCAGCTGGAACCGGCGTTCGAAATTGCGCTCGGCCAGGCCGCGATGCAGGAAGTTGCGGTCCTCGTCGTTGGCCGCCTTGCGGCCCTGGACGGTCAGGAGGTTCTCCTTGACCTCGACGTTCAGCTCTTCCGGCTTGAAGCCGGCGACCGCGATCTCGATGCGGTATTCGTTCTCGGCGGTGCGTTCGATGTTGTAGGGCGGATATCCGGTCGCCGCTTCGGCGGTCGCCGATTCCAGGAGGTCGGCGAGGCGATCGAAGCCCACGACCGAGCGATAGAGGGGAGAGAAGTCGATAGTACGCATGCGATTCACATCCTTCTTCTTGAAGCAAGGTTGCGTTGTGGTTTGAGCGTGCCTCGCAAGCCGGAGGCCTTGCTGCGCGCGCCCGGAAAGCCCGGAAATCCAGCGCCTTCCGCGATTTCAGGTGGGAAGGCAGCGGGCTCCCGTCAAGGCCTTCGGGCCGGGCCGCGCGGCGCGAGAGCGACCGAATGACGCTGCGCCGGGCGAAGGCCGCTTCCGCCCGGCTGCGGCGGTTTACTTCCCCTTCCGGCGAGGTGAAGCTTTCCTGTGATTCGGGAGCACCTTGGGGGCATGGCGACGCTGGAGGAGCTGACGGAGCGCATCCGCCACGCCGCAGCGGCCGACAAGCAGATGGGCAAGTCGGTGAAGCTGGACCTCAAGGGCGAGGGCGTGATCCATATCGACGGCGCCGCCGTGACCAATGAGGACAGGCCGGCCGACCTTGTGGTGACCCTCGCCAAGCGCGATCTGGAGGCCATCGGCAAGGGGCAGCTCGATCCGGTGCGCGCCATGATGAGCGGCCGAATGAAGCTCTCCGACATGGGCCTGGCCTTGCAGCTTCGGCCGCAGATCCAGGCGCTGTTCGAGCGGGCGCGCGGCTGATGGACGACCCCGCTCCGCTGATCGCCATCCCCGAAGCGCCGGTCCCCGAGGGCGCCGAGCCCGCCTGGCTCGAGGGCCTTGGCGGGGCGCCGCTGCGCGCGGCGCTGTTCACGCCCAAGGGCCGGGCGCGCGGCTCCGTCGTGCTCTCCGGCGGCCGCACCGAGGCGATCGAGAAGTATTTCGAGGCCATCCAGGACTTCCTCGACCGCGGCTTCGTCGTGCTCGCCCACGACTGGCGCGGCCAGGGGCTGTCGCATCGCGCGCTCGCCGATCCCCTGAAGGGGCACGCCGAGGGGGCCAAGCCCTTTCTCGAGGACTTCCGCATCCTGCTCGACGCCTACCAGGCGCGCCTGCCGAAGCCGTGGATCGCGGTGGGGCACTCGATGGGCGGTTGCCTGACCCTGCTCGCCATGACGCGCGGCGAGCACCGCTTCGCCGCCGCGATCCTCTCCGCGCCGATGCTGGGCGTGCAGACCGGCGGCCGCTCCCTCGCCTCAGCGAAGCTCCTGGTCGGCCTGAGCAAGCTTCTCGGGCGCGGCAAGCGCTACATCCTGAACGATCCGGGCAAGCCGTTCGACGACATCTTCGAGACCAATGTGCTGACGCACGATCCGCGCCGCTACGCCCGCGGCTGCGCGCTCCTCAAGGCCGAGCCGAAGCTGGCGCTCGGCTCGCCCACCTGGGGCTGGCTCGATTTCGCGCTCACCGCCACGGCCGAGCTCGCGAAGCCCGAGCGGCTCGCCCGCGTGACCGCGCCGGTGATCATCCTCTCGGCCGAAGAGGACAGGCTAGTCGACAACGCCGCCCAGAGGGCGGCCGCCCGCCACCTGCCGCAGGGGAAGTTCGTCAACGTCCCCGGCGCCTACCACGAGATCCTGATGGAGAGCGACGACATGCGAAATATCTTCCTGCGGGCGTTCGACGCCCTGGCCGGGCGCACGGCGCCGAAACCCGCCGAGCCGCCCCAGACGGCGGTGGCTCCGACGCCGGCGCCGAGCCCCGTCGCGGCCACGGCGGCGGCCAGGGCCGCTCCGGCTCCGGCGGCGAAGAAGCCGGCCGCCAGGAAATCCGCCGCGAAGAAGCCGGCGGCCAAGAAGGCCCCGGCGAAGGCGGCCGCAGCGAAGAAGCCGGCCGTGAAGAAGGCCCCGGCCAAGCCTGCGTCGGCCAAGAAGGCTCCCGCCAAGAAGAAGCCCGCGGCCAAGCCGGCGGCGGCCAGGAAGGCGCCTGCGGCCAAGAAGACTGCGGCGGCCAAGACGCCGGCCGCCCGCAAGCCCGCGGCCAGGAAGGCCCCGGCGAAGCGCAAGCCGACGGCCTGAGGCGCTGCAGTCTCAGGCGGCGGCTCTCCGCAGGGCGACCAGCGCCGCCTCGAGGCAGGCGGGATCGCCGGCGATGGCGACCTGGCCGCGCCATGTCGAGTCCCGCCCGGCCGGCCGGCCCCCGAGCTCCTGGCCGCGCCAGTCGGTGACCAGGCCGCCCGCGCCGGCGATCACCGGGATGGCCGCCTCGATGTCCCAGGCGGCGAGCCCGGCCTCCAGCACCAGGTCCAGGGTTCCCGCCGCAACCATGGCGTAGGCGTAGGCGTCGCAGCCGAGGCGCGAGAGCCTGGCGGCGGCTCGCACCTGGTTCCAGGCGCCTTGCTCGGCGCCATCGAAATAGCTGCTGGCG
>NZ_DATIMC010000146.1:0-2397 GCF_035475775.1 Phenylobacterium sp.
GCTGGTACGAGGGCGACGTCGCGATCGGGGCCAAGGGCTCGGTCACCGAGACCTTCGTCAGCCGCTTCAACATCGAGACCTTCGCGACCGCCATCGGGCAGGCGCAGGCGCCGAAGACCCACCCGGCCGACGGCACCAAGAACCCGATCTTCAAGCCGATCCACACCTACCACCTCGGCGTCTGGTTCGACTCGGTCGCGGCGGCGGTGGCGAACGGCTGCCCGCCGAACCAGACGGTGTTCAACGGCGACCACACGGCGGGCCCGCAAGTGCTGAACACCGGCAACTTCAAGGACCTGAACGGCCCGCTGGCGAACATCGACTAGGCCCGGACGGTACACGGCCCGCCCGACCGGGCGGGCCGGCGAGCTTGTGCGGGGCCGGGCCCCGGGCGGCCGCGGAAGCGCTACCTGCGGCGAGGAACGGGGCGACCGTGGCAACGGGCAGGCCACCCCGGCCGGCGGTTGGCGCGGGTCCGGTCACTGACAGCCTTCTCTGATTGGGGCTGAGGGGTCAAGCCGCTCCTGGTTCCTGCCGCGCCCGCGGGTCACTCGCTTCTCTCCGCGGTCGGCGCCGAGGCCGCCGCATCACGGGGTCCGGAGGGTGGGCGTCCCAATCTGTGTCGCGACCTTCGGGGCGGCTGCCCCTCGGCTCCGGGCTCTCAGCGGGATCACCTCGCCCGTCGTCCCCACGGGAACGACGCGGCCCCGTCCCTTCCGGGGCGGGAACTCGCTCTCGGCTAGCCAGGGACGGCGGAGGCCGTTTCCTGCTTGCCCCAACGGAACTCGGCGTCATCGGCCCACATCCGGTGCAGGACGCAGGCGAGCTTGCGCGCGACCGCGACGCGGGCCCGCGCCATGCCGCGGCGCCTGGCGACCTGCATGCCCCAGGCGCGCAGGCTCGACCACCTCCGGCTCCGGACCAGCAGCGAATGGGCGGCCTCGTAGAGGGCGGTCCTGGCGAGTTCGTCGCCGCAGCGGCTGATCCCGCCCTGCACATCGGTCTCCCCGGACTGGTAGCGCTTCGGTGTCAGGCCGAGGTGGGCGCCCACATCGCGCGAGTGCCGGAAGCGCTCGGGCCGGTCGACGGTGGCGCGGAACGCGAGCGCGGTCAGCGGGCCGACGCCGGGGACGCCCATCAGCCGGCGGCAGACCGGCTCGTCGCGCACGATGGCGAGCACGCGCCTGGTGAGTTGCGCCAGCTCGTGCGCCATGGTGGCGACGATCGCGAGCAGCGGCTCGACCGAGGCCGAGAGGACGGCGTCGGCGCCGACCAGCTCCCGGACCCGCGCGGCGAACTCCTTGCGGGCGGGCCGGCCGAGCTTGAGCCCGGCCTCGCGCAGCAGGGCGCGGACGCCGTTCTCGAGGTCGCGCATCTTGTTGAGCACCAGCCGACGCGCCGCCAGCAGGGCGCGCCAGGACCGGCAGGCCGGGCTCTTGACGTGCACCGCCCGGAACCAGCCGGTGCGGACGATCTGGGCGATCCCGCGCGCGTCGTTGCGGTCCGTCTTGTTCGGCATCGCGCCCATGGCCGCCTTGGCCCGGCGCGTCTCGAGGCACACCGCCGGCAGGCCCGCCGCGGTCAGGCCCTCGTGGAGCCAGGCGGCCAGCGAGCACGCCTCCAGGCCGATCCGCTCCATCGCGAACCCGAGCCCGCGAAAGAACGCGACCAAGGCCTCCGGCTCGCTCGGGACGCGCGCCTCCCGCACGATCCCTCCCGCCTCGTCGACCACGCAGACGGTGGTCTCGTCCAGCGACACGTCCAGCCCGGCGAAGTGCTTCACGGCTGCTCCTCCTCGATGCTCGTGGCCGATGCACGCGGACCACGCTCCACCATCCTGGGCGGAGCAGCCACCCCCGGTCGGCAGCCCCAATCACTCCATCTATCCGGAAGGTCGGTGAGCCGAGGCAGCGCCGCGGCGTGCCGTTCAGCCGGTCGGCGAGCCGGCGGAGGCGGGCGCGGGCGAGCGCCTCGGGCAGATGGGGTGATTGGGGTTCCCGACCGGGGGAGTGGCTGCTCTGCCCAGGATGGTGGAGCGTGGTCCGCGTGCATCGGCCACGAGCCTCGAGGAGGAGCAGCCGTGAAGCACTTCGCCGGGCTGGACGTGTCGCTGGACGAGACCACCGTCTGCGTGGTCGACGAGGAGGGTCGGATCGCGAAGGAGGCGCGCGTCGCGAGCGAGCCGGAGGCCTTGGTCGCGTTCTTCCGCGGCCTCGGGCTCGCGATGGAGCGGATCGGCCTGGAGGCGTGCTCGCTGGCCGCCTGGCTCCACGAGGGCTTGGCCGCGGCAGGCCTGCCGGTGGAGTGCATCGAGACGCGCCGCGCCAAGGCGGCCATGGGCGCGATGCCGAACAAGACGGACCGCAACGACGCGCGCGGGCTCGCGCAGATCGTCCG